>JAKLLO010000200.1 GCA_023150095.1 Zoogloea sp.
TAGCCGCTGCGGCGCAGCTCGGCCTGGACCAGCTCGTAGAGTTCGCACACCCGCGGCTCGATCACGTCGGCAAGGGCCTGGCGGGACAGCTTGCGCGGCGGGCGGTCGCCCACGCCGGGCACTTCGATCATCTCGGAGGCATCGGCCAGGGTATGCATCGCCACCCCGTGGCGGATCTTGATCTCCTCGGCGTCTGCGGTCGGGGTGCGCAGCGCGACGGCGATGTCGTTGGTGACCTGGTCGCCGGCGATGGGGATCACCGCGGTATGGCGGATCGCGCCCTGGGTGAAAACGGCGAGGTCGGTGGTGCCTCCGCCCACGTCCACCAGGCACACGCCCAGCTCCTTCTCGTCCTCGGAGAGCGTCGCGTAGCTCGAGGCCAGCGGCTGGAGCACCAGATCGAGCACCTCGAGGCCACAGCGGCGCACGCACTTGACGATGTTCTGGGCCGCCGACACGGCGCCGGTGACGATGTGCACCTTCACCTCGAGGCGCACACCGCTCATGCCGATCGGCTCACGCACGCCGTCCTGGCCGTCGATGACGAATTCCTGGGTCAGGATGTGCAGGATCTGCTGGTCGGCCGGCAGGGGCATCGCCCGCGCGGTCTCGATGACCCGCTCCACGTCGAGGGGAGAGACCTCCTTGTCCTTGATCGCCACCATGCCGTTGGAGTTGAAGCTGCGGATGTGGCTGCCGGCGATGCCGGTGTACACATCGCGGATCTTGCACTCGGCCATCAGCTCGACTTCCTGGATGACCCGGCTGATCGCATCCACGGTGGCCTCGATATTGACGACAACCCCCTTCTTGAGGCCGGACGAGGGCTGCGAGCCCAGGCCGACCACCTCCATGCGCCCGTCCGGCTTGAGCTCGGCGACCACGCAGGTGATCTTGGAGGTGCCGATGTCGAGGCCGACGATCAGTTCCTTGTATTCTTTACTCATCGCTTACCTTTTTTGTCTTGCTTGTCCGCCTGCCCCTCGGGGACGATGGGGCGAAGGGCAAATCCACTGGGGTAGCGGAGATCCACCACCGCCACATTCATGTTCAGCTCGGAGCGGGCCTTCGGGTAGTGACGCACGAAGCGCGCCAGCCGCTCGTCGATGGGGGCCTTCACCTGGTCGTGGCCCAGCTCGATCGTCAGGCCGTCCTCGAGCTTGAGCTGCCAGGCCTCCCGGGCCGACAGCGAGACGCCCACCAGCTGCTTGCCCAGCGGGCCGAGCTTGCCGGTGAACTCGTCGAACTTGGCCAGCAGCACGCTGGACGACCCCTCCGGGCCACTGAAGACCGGCATCTTGGCGTTGCTGGCGGCGCTGAAGACCTCGCCGTAGCGATTCACCAGGCGCATGTCGCCGGTTTCGCCGACCCGCCAGTAGGCCGAGGCCACGTGCTCCTCGAGGCGCACCTCGACGCCGCCCGGCCAGCGCCGGCGCACGTCGGCACGGCGCACCCAGGGCAGCTTCTCGAAGGAGGCGCGGACATCGTCGAGGTCCACGGTGAAGAAATTGCCACGCAACGACGAGCGCGCCACGTATTCGAGCTGGGCGTTGGTCACCTGGGCCAGCGGCGTCATCACCACTACCTCCCGCAGCGGGAAGGCCGGCAGGCGCGACAGGGCCGCCACCGCGGCATAGCCGAGGCCCGCGGCCCCGACGACCATCAGCACATCGGAAATCAGGTTGAGCAGCTGCGGCCTGTCCCACAGGCCGTTGCCCTCCACCGCCCGCGCCGGGCGCGCGGTGCGCGCGCGTTTCCCCTGGCCAGGCTTGGCGCCGGGCTCGGGCGGAACGTTGGAGGTGTTGCGCTCGTCAGCCAAGGCGCGCTCCGGAGAGGATCTCGAGGCACAAGGCCTCGAAGGACAGGCCCGCCACGCGGGCCGACATGGGCACCAGCGAATGGTTTGTCATGCCCGGCGCGGTGTTGATCTCGAGCAGCGTGAAGCTGCCGTCGTCGCGCAGGATCAGATCGGCGCGGCCCCAGCCGCGGCAGCCGAGCACCCTGGCGCAGCGCACGATGGCGGCCTGGATCTCGCGCTCCTGCGCTTCGGGCAGGCCGCTCGGGCAAAAGTACTGGGTGTCGTCGGTGAAGTACTTGTTCTGGTAGTCGTAGTTGCCCCCCGGCGCGACGATGCGCACCAGCGGCAGCGCCCGCTCGCCCAGGAAGGGCGCGGTGAGCTCCTGGCCGGTGACGAACTCCTCGGCCAACACCAGCGAATCGAACCTGGCGGCGAGCTCCCAGGCGCCCTTCAGCTGGCTGGCTTCGGTGACCTTGGTGGCGCCCATGCTGGAGCCTTCATGCACCGGCTTCACGAAGATCGGCAGGCCCAGGTCGGCCACCACGGCGTCCCAGTCGGTACTGGCGTCGAGGATCGCGAAGCGCGGCGTGGGCAGGCCGGCGGCCAGCCACACCAGCTTGGTGCGCCACTTGTCCATCGCGATGGCCGAGGCCATCACACCGCTGCCGGTGTAGGGAATGCCCATCAGCTCGAGGGCACCCTGGATGGTGCCGTCTTCGCCGCCACGGCCGTGCAGCGCGATGAAGGCGCGCTCGTAGCCCTGCTCCTTGAGGATGTGCAGGTCGGTTTCCGCCGGATCGAAGGCATGGGCATCGACGCCCGCCGCCTGCAGGGCCGCCAGCACGGCGCCGCCCGACATCAGGGAAATCTCCCGCTCGGCGGACGTCCCGCCCAGCAGCACCGCCACTTTTCCGAATTGACTGCTCACGCTCTTAAACCTCGCCATTCACCAGTTTGCCCGGCACGCCGCCGATGCTGCCGGCACCCATGGTGATCACCACGTCGCCATCCTGCGCCGCGGACAGGATCGCCCCCGGCATTTCTTCGATGTTCTCCACGAACACCGGCTCGATCTTGCCCGCCACCCGCAGCGCCCGCGCCAGCGAGCGGCCGTCGGCGGCCACGATGGGCGACTCGCCGGCGGCGTACACCTCGCCGAGGAGCAGCGCATCGACGGTGGACAGAACCTTCACGAAATCCTCGAAACAATCCCGGGTGCGCGTGTAGCGGTGAGGCTGGAAGGCCAGCATCAGCCGCTTGTCGGGGAACGCCCCCCGGGCGGCAGCGATGGTGGCCGCCATCTCGACCGGGTGATGGCCGTAGTCGTCGATCACCGTCGCGCTGCCGCCGTTGGGCAGGGCCACCTCGCCGTAGCGCTGGAAGCGCCGGCCGACGCCCTTGAACTCGGCCAGGGCCTTCACGATGGCCTCGTCGGAGACGCCCACCTCGGTGGCCACCGCGATCGCCGCCAGGGCGTTGAGCACGTTGTGGCGGCCCGGCAGGTTGAGGGTGACCGACAGGCGGCTGGTGGTGCCGTTGACGCGGACCACGTCGAAGACCATCCGGCCTTCCTCGGCGTGGATGTTCTCGGCACGTACGTTGGCGGATTCGGAGAAGCCGTAGCGGACGATCTGCTTGGACACCAGCGGCATGATCGAGCGCACGTGCTTGTCGTCGTCGCACAGCACCGCGACGCCGTAGAACGGCAGGTGCTGCAGGAAATCCACGAAGGACTGCTTGAGCTTGGCGAAGTCGTGCCCGTAGGTTTCCATGTGGTCGGCGTCGATGTTGGTGACCACCGAAATCACCGGGGTCAGCAACAGGAAGGACGCGTCGGACTCGTCCGCCTCGGCCACCAGGAAGTCGCCCTTGCCCAGGCGTGCGTTGGCGCCCGCGGCATTGAGCTTGCCGCCGATCACGAAGGTCGGGTCGAAGCCCCCTTCGGCGAGGATGCTCGCCACCAGCGAGGTGGTGGTGGTCTTGCCGTGGGTGCCGGCGATGGCGATGCCCTGCTTGAGGCGCATCAGCTCGGCCAGCATCTGGGCGCGGGGAACCACCGGGATGCCCTTGGCCCGGGCGGCGATCACCTCCGGGTTGTCCCCCTTGACGGCGGTGGAGGTCACTACCGCGTCGGCATCCGACACATTGCCGGCGTCGTGCCCCTGAATCACCCGGGCGCCCAGCGCCTTCAGGCGGCGGGTGGCGGCGTTGTCGCCCAGATCGGAGCCACTGACGCCGTATCCGAGGTTGAGCAGCACTTCGGCAATGCCGCTCATCCCGGCACCGCCGATGCCCACGAAATGGATGCTTCTGACTTTGTGTTTCACGTTCTGTCCTGTTGAATACTCTTCACGCAGCGAGGCCGGCGCACACGTCGGCCACCCGTGCCGTCGCGTCCGGCCTGGCCCGCCCCCGCGCCTTCTCGGCCATGCCCAGCAAGCGCGCGCGGTTCATCTCTTGCAGCAGCGCCGCCAGGCGCTGCGGTGTCAGTTCGGTCTGGGGCAACAGCACGGCAGCGCCGGCATCGGCCAGAAAACGGGCGTTGCCGGTCTGGTGGTCATCAACCGCGTGGGGGAAGGGCACCAGCACGCTGGCCACCCCCACTGCCGCCAGTTCGGCCACGGTCAGGGCACCGGCACGACAGATCACCAGATCGGCCGCGGCATAGCGCTCGGCCATATCGTCGATGAAGGGCAGCAACTCGCCGCTGACCCCGGCCGCCTGATAGGCCGCCTTCAGGGCCTCGATCTGCTTGCTGCCCGCCTGATGCGTGACCTGCGGGCGATCCTCCGGTGCCAGCAGGGCCAGGGCCCGCGGCATCGCCTCGTTGAGGGCTGCAGCGCCCAGGCTGCCGCCGACGACGAGCACCCGAAGAGGGCCGCTACGCCCTGCAAAACGGACGGCCGGAGCGGGCACCGCGGTGATCTCGGCACGCACCGGGTTGCCGGCCCATTCACCTTTTTTCAGCACATCGGGGAAACCCGTGACCACCTTGTCGGCCACCCCCGCGAGCACGCGGTTGGCCAGCCCGGCCACCGAATTCTGTTCGTGCACCACCACCGGCTTGCCCAGCAGGGCAGCCATCATGCCGCCAGGGAAGGTGACATATCCGCCCATGCCGAGCACCACATCGGGCTTGATCCGGCGGATCTGCCCAAGGGCCTGGGCAAAGCCGCGCAACAAGTTGAGCGGCAGCAACAGCTTGCGCAGCAGGCCCTTGCCCCGCAGCGCGGTGAAGCGCACCCAGGCCACCTCGTAGCCACTGGCCGGCACGATGCGTGCCTCCATGCCATCGGGGTTGCCCATCCACACGACCTTCCAGCCCCGGTCGCGCAGGGCGTCCGCCACTGCGAGCCCCGGGTAGATATGGCCGCCGGTACCACCGGCCATGACCATCAGGGTCGGCATCAGGCGTTACCCCCACGCATGATCTGGCGGTTCTCCCAGTCGATCCGCAGCAGGATCGCCAGGGCCACGCAATTGGCCAGGATTCCGGAGCCGCCGAAGCTCATCAGGGGCAGGGTCAGGCCCTTGGTGGGCAGCAGGCCCATATTGACGCCCATGTTGATGAAGGACTGCACGCCGATCCAGATGCCGATGCCCTGGGCCACCAGGGCCGCATAGGTACGCTCAAGGGTCACGGACTGCTTGCCGATGGCAAACGCCCGCTGGATGAGCACGGCGAAGAGCGCGACAACCAGAAAGACACCGGCAAAGCCAAGCTCTTCGGCGATCACCGCAAGCAGAAAATCGGTGTGAGCCTCGGGCAGGTAGAACAGCTTCTCGATACTGCCGCCCAGCCCCACGCCAAACCATTCCCCCCGCCCGAAGGCGATCAGGGCATGGGACAGCTGGTAGCCCTTGCCATAGGCGTCCTGCCACGGGTCCATGAACCCCAGGATGCGCTGCCGCCGATACTCGGAGAAGGTGATCAGGAGCACGAAGCCGATCGTTGCGACGATGGCCAGCAACACGAACAGGCGCACATTGATGCCACCCAGAAACAGCACACCGAAGGCGATGGCAGTGATCACCACGAAGGCGCCGAAGTCGGGCTCCTTCAGCAGCAGGAAACCGACAAACAGGATCACCCCGGCCATGGGCATGAAGCCCTGCTTGAAACTGCCCATCAGCGGCAGTTTGCGGGCCGTGTAATCGGCGGCATAAAGCGCGGCAAACAGCTTCATCAGCTCGGAGGGCTGCAGATTCACCACCCCCAGGGGCAGCCAGCGGCGGGCGCCGTTCACGTCCCGCCCGATGCCGGGAATCAGCACGATCAGCAGCAGCACGACCCCGGCGATGAACAGCCACGGCGCCATCTCCTGCCAGGCACGCATGGGGATCTGGAACACCACCACCCCGGCAATCACCCCGATGGCCAGGAAAACCGCGTGGCGGATCAGGAAATACGCCGGTTGATGGCCGAACATGCGGCTGCCTTCGGCGGTGGCGATGGATGCGGAGAAGACCATCACCAGGCCCAGCAGCAGCAGGGCTGCTGCCGACCAGATCAGGGCGGGGTCGAGCTCCCGCGGTTGTCCGTTGGGACGCAACAGACGCCCGACGGCCTGGCTTGTCACCGGGGCGGTATCACCAACACCATGGCGGGCAAAGAAACCGGAGAGGCTGGCAGCAAGTTTCATGCGGGGCTCACTCCGGGCAGACGGCGCACCGCATCGATGAAGACCTGGGCGCGATGGGCATAGTTGCGGAACATGTCGAGGCTGGCACAGGCGGGCGACAGCAGCACCACGTCGCCGGCCTGGGCCCGGGCGTTGGCTTCGAGCACGGCGGCGTCCATGTCGGCTGCGTGAATAAGGGGCACCTCACAGCCATCCACCGCTGCGGCAATGGCCCCGGCGTCGCGCCCGATCAGCACCACGGCGCGGGCGTAGCGGGCGAAAGCATCCTTCAAGGGGGAGAAATCCTGCCCCTTGCCATCCCCGCCGGCGATCAGCACCACGTTGCAACGCAGCCCTTCAAGAGCCGCCACCGTCGCGCCGACATTGGTGCC
>JAKLLO010000201.1:0-4761 GCA_023150095.1 Zoogloea sp.
GGGAAGTGGTGGCGCCTACAGCCAACGCTCGCCCGACACTCCAACGCTCGGCTCGAGCCCCCAGGCGCTGATTGAATATGCGCGCCACAGCAACCCCGGCTTTGCCGCTGCCCGCGCGGAAGCGTCCGCAGCGCAGGAGCGCGTGACGCCCGCCGGTGCGCTGCCCGACCCGACGTTCGAGGTCGAGCTGATGGACGCCACCAACACCATGAGCGGGCGCTCGGCGTCGTTGCTGCCCGGCCAGGTGGGCGAGACCCGCTACCGCATCACCCAGCCGCTACCCGGGTGGGGCAAGCGCGAGCTGGCGGTGAAGGCCGCCGAAGCCCAGGCGACCCAGGCTGATGCGATGCGCGATACCTCCTGGGCTGAGCTCGCGGCAAAGATCGAGACGCTGTGGTTGCGCTACTACGCCGCCGACCGCGAACTCGTCCTCAACCGCGAGGGCTTGACCTTGCTGAAAAGCCTGGAGGAACTCAGCCTGGCCCGTTACGAGTTGGGTCTGCTGCCGCAGCAGGCGGTGCTGCGCATGCAGCGCGAAATCACTGCCCAGCGCCTCGCGCTCGTGGAGGTCGAACAGCGGCGCAAGGGGCTGGCAGCGGGGCTCAACGGCCTGCTCGGCCGGGCGCATGATGCGCCGCTCGCCACACCCGCAGATCCAGCCCCCTTGCCCGAGCAGCTGGAGGCGGGCGCCCTTTTTGAGTCGGCGGCGAGCGCTAATCCGGAAGTGAATGCCGCGACCTACGGCATCGATGTGGCGCGTGCCGAGCGCGAACGAACGTATCAGGAACGCTTGCCGGACTTCGCTGTTGGCGTGCGCAACAACCGTCCTGATGAAGGTAAGTCGTCCTGGGACGTGATGTTCGAGGTGATGATCCCGCTGCAACAGTCCAGCCGTCGCGCCAAGGAGCGCGAAGCCGAATACATGCTGATGGCGGCCGAGGCGCGGCGGGAGGATGCCAAGGCGCGCGCATCCGGCGAACTGGGTATCGCCTGGTCGATGTACGCGCAGGGCCGCGAGACCTTGCGCCTGCTCGAACATACGCTGCTGCCGCAGGCCCAGGCCACCCGGGATGCAAGTCAGGCCGCGCTCAGCAGCGGCAAGGTCGACTTCGACAGCGTGATCGAAGCCGAGCGCCAGCTCATCGACATCCGGACTCAACGCTTGAAGGCCGAGCTCGACACGCGCCTGGCGCTGACAGAAATCAAGAAACTGACAGGGGATCTGAAGTGAGCTCAGCCGTTCGAATGACGGCGATCGCTGTGGGCGTGGCGATTGCCATAGGTGCGGGGTACTGGATTGCGCACCTGCAAAATGCTGGAAATCCAGTTCCGCTGATCAGCGAAAGCCAGGCGCAAAGCGATAGCGCAGCCCCGGCCGACGGCGAACGCAAGATCCTCTACTACCGCAACCCGATGGGCCTGCCCGACACCTCGCCCGTGCCGAAGAAGGATTCGATGGGCATGGACTACATCCCCGTCTATGCCGACGACCAGCCGGACGACAGTGGCGCAGTGGTGGTCAGCCCCGCGCGCATCCAGACCCTGGGGGTGAAGACCGCAGAGGTTGAGCTGCGCACCGTGGATGCGGCGGTGCGCGCGAGCGGCCGTATCGAGTTCGACGAGCGCAGGCAGGTGGTGGTGGCGCCGCGCTTCGAGGGCTGGATCGAGCGCCTGCATGTGAATGCGGTCGGCGACCCGGTGAAGAAGGGCCAGCCACTGTTCACCGCCTACAGCCCGGAACTGCAATCCACCGGCGAGGAACTGCGCATTGCCGAGCGCCTGGCCAGCCAGAACGCGGCCCATGATCCGCTGGCGAGCGAATCCGCCCGTCGGCTGGCCGAGGCGACCCGTGCGCGCCTGCGCAACCTGCAGGTGGCCGGCCAGGCCGGCGCGCGCCAGGTGTTCCACGCCCCGGCGAGCGGCGTGGTGCTGGAGAAGGAGGCCATCGAAGGCGGACGCTTCATGCCGGGCGAGGCACTGTTCCGCATCGCAGACCTGTCGAAGGTGTGGATCATCGCCGACGTCTTCGAGCAGGATCTCGCCCGCGTGCAGGTCGGCCAGAGCGCGCAGGTGACGCTCGAGGCCTATCCCGGTCGCGGCTTCGCGGCGCGGGTCGATTACCTCTATCCAACCCTCGACGCCGCCACGCGCAGCACCCGCGTGCGTCTGGAACTGGACAATCCGGAGGGCCTGTTGCGCCCAGGCATGTTCGCCCAGATCGCGCTGGCGGCAGGTGATGCCACCCCGAGGGTCGCCGTGCCGAGCTCGGCGATCATCGACGATGGCGAACGGCGGGTCGTGCTGATTGCGCTCGGCGAAGGCCGCTTCAAGCCGCAGCCAGTGAAGCTCGGCCAGCGCGGCCGGGATGTGGTCGAGGTGCTCGACGGCGTGACTGCGGGTGATCGCGTGGTGGTTTCGGCCAACTTCCTGATCGACTCGGAGAGCCAGCTCAAGGCGGCGCTCTCCAATCTGGTCGAACCCGGGGCCGGCGATCAGGCTCGAGCGAGCCCGACCCGTTACGAAACCCAAGGGACGTTCGATGCCCTCGATGCCGAAACGGGCAGCGTGACGATGACGCATGGCGAGATCCCTGCCCTGCAGTGGCCGGCGATGACCATGGACTTCAAGCTTGCCGATCCGGCGCTGGTGAAGGACATCGCCCCAGGCACGCCGGTGCGCTTCGTGTTCGAGGCCGGCGAGCCGGGCGAGTACATCGTCACCGGCATCGAGCCAATTGCGAGCAGCGCGGCGGCACCGGCCGCCGCCGGCCATGCGGGGCACTGAGATGCACGCCCCCGTGATGGAACCTTCAAGCGCTGTGCCCACCGACACGGCAGCGAGGCCGGCTGCGCCCGGCCTGCTCGATCGCGTCATCGACTGGTCGGCGCACAACGTCTTCCTGGTGCTGCTCGCCACGCTGTTCCTGATCGGCGGCGGCGTGTATGCGGTCAAGCACACCCCGCTCGACGCGCTGCCCGACCTGTCCGACGTGCAGGTGATCGTCTACACCGATTACCCCGGCCAGGCGCCGCAGGTAGTCGAGGATCAGGTCACCTATCCGCTCACCACCTCCATGCTGGCGGTGCCGCGCGCGAAGGTGGTGCGCGGCTTCTCGATGTTCGGCGCGTCCTACGTGTATGTGATCTTCGAGGACGGCACCGACATCTACTGGGCGCGCTCGCGCGTGCTCGAGTACCTGAGTTCGGCCGCCGGCCGCCTGCCGCAGGGCGTGGCGCCGCAGATCGGGCCGGACGCGACCGGCGTGGGCTGGGTCTACCAATATGCCGTGCTCGGCAAGGACATGAGCCTGGCCGACACGCGCAGCCTGCAGGACTGGTACGTGCGCTACCAGCTCACCAAGGCGCAGGGCGTGTCGGAAGTCGCCAGCATCGGTGGCTTCGTGCGCGAGTACCAGGTCACCGTCGATCCGCTGCGCCTGGCCGGCTACGGCATCACGCTCGACCAGGTCACGCAAGCCATCCGCGCCTCCAACCGCGACGTCGGCGGCCGCGTGCTGGAACTCGCCGAGAAGGAGTACATGGTGCGCGGGCGCGGCTACCTGCGCAGCGTGGATGACATCTCCGACATCGTGTTGAAGGCCGAGCGCGGCACGCCGGTGCGGGTGGGCGACGTCGCCCGCGTCGAACTGGTGCCGGCCGAGCGGCGCGGCATCGCCGAGTTGAACGGCGAGGGCGAGGTCGCCTCCGGCATCGTCATGGCGCGCTTCGGCCAGAACGCGCTCGACGTGATCGCCAACGTCAAGGCCAAGATCGCCGAGATCACGCCCGGGCTGCCTGCGGGCGCCGAGATCGTGCCGGTCTATGACCGCTCCGAGCTCATCGAGCGCGCGATCGGCAACCTCAAGTGGACGCTGCTCGAGGAGAGCCTGATCGTCGCCGCCGTGTGCGTGATCTTCCTGCTACATGTGCGCAGCGCGCTGGTGGCCATCATCACGCTGCCGCTCGGCATCCTGTTCGCCTTCATCGCCATGCGTTCGCTCGGCCTGGGCTCGAACATCATGAGCCTGGGCGGGATCGCGATCGCGATCGGAGCGATGGTGGATGCGGCGATCGTGATGATCGAGAACGCGCACAAGCACATCGAACGCCTGCCCGAGGGCGCCACCCAGCCGCAGCGCGCGGCGGCGATCGTGCTCGCGTGCAAGGAGGTCGGGCCGGCGCTGTTCTTCTCGCTGCTGATCATCACCGTGTCCTTCCTGCCGGTGTTCGCGCTCGAAGGCCAGGAGGGCCGGCTGTTCTCGCCGCTCGCGTTCACCAAGACCTTCGCCATGGCCGGCGCCGCGCTGCTGTCGGTGACCCTGGTGCCGGTGCTGATGCTGTTCTTCGTGCGCGGGCGCATCCTGCCCGAGGCGAAGAACCCGGTGAACCGGCTGCTGATCTGGCTGTACCGGCCGATCATCCAGGGCGTGCTGCGCTTCAAGCTGCTCACGCTCGTGCTCGCCGTGCTGGCGATGGCGGCCACCATCGTGCCCGCGCGCCAGATCGGCTCCGAGTTCATGCCGACGCTCAACGAAGGCACGCTGTTCTACATGCCTGCGGCGCTGCCGGGCATGTCGGTGACCGAGGCCGGGCGCCTGCTTGCGACGACGAACCGCATCATCAAGACCTTCCCCGAGGTCGAATCGGTCTATGGCAAGGCCGGCCGCGCCAACACCGCGACCGACCCGGCACCGCTCGAGATGTTCGAGACGGTGATCAACCTGAAGCCGCAGGACCAGTGGCGGCCCGGGGTAACCACCGA
>JAKLLO010000201.1:4768-11519 GCA_023150095.1 Zoogloea sp.
TGGACCATGCCGATCAAGGCCCGCATCGACATGTTGAGCACCGGCATCCGCACCCCGGTGGGGGTGAAGGTCTTCGGCAAGGACCTGGAGACGCTGGAGAAGGTGGCGCAGGCGGTGGAGGCGGCCGTGCGCAAGTTGCCGGGCGCGAGCAGCGCCTACGCCGAGCGCGTGGCCGGTGGCTACTACGTGGACATCGTGCCGCGCCGCGACCAGCTCGCGCGCTACGGGCTCACCATCGACATGGTGCAGGACGTGATCGCCACCGCGCTCGGCGGCGAGATGGTGACGACCACGGTCGAGGGCCTGGAGCGCTACGGCGTGTCGGTACGCTACGCACGCGGCCTGCGCGACGATCCGGCGCGGCTTGCGTCCGACGTCTTCGTGCCGACCATGAACGGGCCGATCCCACTTGGCCAGCTCGCCGAGGTGAAGCTGACACGCGGCGCGCCCGGCATCCGCACCGAGAACGCGCTGCTGGCGGCCTACGTGTATGTCGACACCCGCGAGGCCGACCTCGGCGCCTTCGTCAAGCGCGCGCAGCAGGCGGTGGCCGAGGAAGTCGCATTCCCGCAGGGCTACTACGCCACCTGGAGCGGCCAGTTCGAGAACATGGAGCGCGCCAAGGAGAAGATGAAGATCGTGGTGCCGGTGACGCTGGCACTCATTTTCGTACTGCTGTACCTCAACTTCCGGCGGCTCACCGAGACGCTGATCGTGATGCTGTCGGTGCCTTTCGCGCTGGTGGGCGGGGTGTGGCTGATGTGGTGGCTGGGCTACCAGATGAGCGTGGCGGTGGCGGTGGGCTTCATCGCCCTCGCCGGGGTGGCGGCGGAGACGGGCGTGATCATGCTGATCTACCTCGACCATGCGTGGAAGGCCGTTTGCGAGCGCAGGCAGGCCGAAGGCCGCGAGGCGGGTGTCGCCGATCTCTACGAGGCGATCATGGAAGGCGCGGTGGAGCGCGTGCGGCCGAAGATGATGACCGTGGTCGCGATCATGGCCGGCCTGTTGCCGATCATGTGGAGCACCGGTACCGGCGCCGAGGTCATGAGCCGCATTGCCGCGCCGATGGTGGGCGGCATGGTGTCCTCGACGGTACTAACGCTGGCGGTGATTCCGGCGCTGTATGCGCTGGTCAAGCAGTGGGAGTTGCGCCGCAGCGCCAAGACAGCACCCGCGCAGGCGCTGGTCACGGTGTCGAATTTGTAATGCACCGGTCAGCGGCGCGACAGCATCGGGGGCGTAGCCTGTTTCCAAGGCCCCGTTCCCGAGGCCGCCGCTGAACGTGACGAGGAGCATTGCGATGCTTGCCTGGCTGAAATCCCTCTGGCAATCCTTCAGGAATTGGTGTCGCGAGAACGAGCGAGCCCACCGGGATGCCCCGCTCTCGCCGTGCTGCTCGAAGCCGCCCGCAGCCGTTCACCGTTCGCCGACCCGCAAGGTATGAAGCCATGAACACGAAGCCTGCTCATGATCCTGGACACCCTCGATCTGTCGCCTGGTATCGCTCCCCCGGCGTCATCGCTGGCCTGATGCTGGCGGCGATCGCACTGTTCTTCCTGCTGCGCGAACACTGGGCGCATGTGTCGGGCAACTGGGTGTATCTGATCCTGTTGCTGTGTCCCCTGATGCACTTGTTTGGCCATGGCGGACATCACGGCGGGCACCACAGTAACGACACCGACTCGGAGAAGCGCTGAGATGCCGATGACAGAGGCGTGCCTAGGCCGTGGCGTCGTCATTGCGGCGCTTTCGGGCGTCTTGATTTCGAGCGCAGCGGCGCAAGGCTGGACGATCCCGCAGCCCTCTCCGGGGCTGATGCCCAATCCTGGGCAAGGAAAGGGGCTCTACACACAGCACTGTGCCGCTTGCCATGGGACCGACCTCAAGGGCTCGGACAAGGGGCCGCCCATGCTCCATAAGGTCTACGAACCCAGTCATCACGCGGATATCGCCTTTCAGTTGTCGGTAGCGAACGGTGTGCGCGCTCACCACTGGCAGTTCGGCGACATGGCACCTGTTCCCGGCCTGACGCCGGACGAGGTCGCTCATGTCACGGCATTCATCCGTGGTGAACAGCGCAAGGTCGGCATTCGATAACAACAATCGCCGGGGAGAGGCATCATGACCCACGAGCATTCGCAGGGCGGCCATTCTGGCCACATTCATCGCCACGATCATGCATCACCAGGCCAGGATACCGATCCGGTCTGCGGCATGACCGTCAAGCCCGACTCTCCGTATCGGGTCATTCACGCCGGACACGAATACCGGTTCTGCAGTGCGAAGTGCCAAGGCAAGTTCGAGACCGATCCGGCGCGGTATCTGGCACCGGAGACAAGTCAGCCGTCAACGGAGCCCGCACCGGTGGCCGGCACTGAGTACACCTGCCCGATGCATCCGGAGATCCGCCAGATTGGGCCCGGTACCTGCCCGAAATGCGGCATGACGCTCGAGCCGGTGATGCCGGGCCTCGACGAGGAGGACAATCCCGAGCTCGCCGACTTGCGCCGCCGCTTCTGGTGGACGCTGCCGCTGACGGTGATCGTCACCGCGATCGCCATGTCCGGTGGCGTCTTCGATCCGATGCTGGGTGCGGCGCGCCCCTGGGTCGAGCTGGCCCTGGCGACACCGGTCGTGCTCTGGTCCGGTTGGCCGTTCTTCGTGCGCTGCGCGCAGTCGATCGGCAACCGCAGCCCGAACATGTGGACGCTGATTGGACTGGGAGTAGGGGCGGCCTATCTATATAGCGTCGTCGCTACGGTTGCGCCCGAAGTGTTTCCGGCCTCTTTCCGCATGGGCGAACACGTGGCGGTGTATTTCGAGGCAGCAGCGGTGATCATCTCGCTGACGCTGCTCGGCCAGGTGCTGGAGCTGAAGGCGCGCTCGGAGACCGGCGCCGCGATCAAGGCGCTGCTCGGCCTCGCGCCCAAGACCGCGCGGCGCATTCGCGCGGATGGCACCGAAGAGGATATCCCGCTGACCCACGTCCATCCTGGCGACCGGTTGCGCATTCGTCCGGGCGAAAAGGTGCCCGTCGATGGTTCCGTTGACGAAGGCGAAAGCGCGGTCGATGAATCGATGCTGACCGGCGAGCCGATCCCGGTGACCAAGCGCCCCGGGGACAAGGTGATCGGCGCCACGCTCAACACCAGTGGAGCGCTGGTCATGGTCGCCGAGAAGATCGGCGCACAGACCATGCTGTCGCAGATCGTGCAGATGGTCGCGCAGGCTCAGCGTTCGCGCGCGCCGATGCAACGCCTGGCGGATGTCGTCGCGGGCTGGTTCGTCATCGTCGTCGTGCTCATCGCCCTCACCACGTTCGTGGTGTGGGGACTCTTCGGACCCCAGCCGAGCTGGGCCTACGGCCTCATCAACGCGGTGGCGGTGCTGATCATCGCCTGCCCCTGCGCATTGGGCCTGGCCACGCCGATGTCGGTGATGGTCGCGACCGGCAAGGCAGCCACCCAGGGCGTGCTGTTTCGCGATGCGGCGGCGATCGAGTCGCTGCGCAAGGTCGACACCCTGATCGTGGACAAGACCGGCACCCTGACCGAAGGGCGCCCCGCCTTCCATAGTGTGGTGGCGGCGCCGGGCGGGACGGAGGCCGACGTGCTTCGCATCGCAGCCAGCCTCGATCAGGGCAGCGAGCACCCACTCGCCCAGGCCATCGTGACCGAGGCCCGCGCGCGCGGTCTGGCGCTCAGCACACCGGACACCTTCGAATCCTCTTCCGGCATCGGCGTGCGCGGTACAGTCGATGGCCAACGTGTGGTTCTGGGGAACACCGCCCTGATGGACGATGAGCGCATCGATTGGCGCGGGCTCGCGGAACGCGCCGAGGCTCTGCGCCTTGAGGGCGCAAGCGTGATGTACCTCGCCGCAGAGGGCGTGCTCGTCGGCCTCATCGCCGTTGCCGACCCGATCAAGGCTTCGACCCCGGAAGCGCTCGATGCGCTGCGGGCGAGCGGGCTCAGGATCATCATGGCCACGGGCGATGGCCTCACCACGGCGCGCGCGGTCGGTGCCCGCCTGGGCATCGACGAGGTGTATGGCGAAGTGAAGCCCGCCGACAAGAACGATCTGGTCGGAAGACTGCAGGCCGAGGGGCACATCGTCGCCATGGCCGGCGACGGCATCAACGACGCGCCGGCGCTCGCGCGCGCGAATGTGGGTATCGCGATGGGCACGGGGACCGACGTCGCGATGAACAGTGCCCATCTGACTTTGGTCAAGGGTGATCTCCGGGGCATCGCCACCGCACGCAGCATCTCCGTCGCCACCGTGCGCAACATGCACCAGAACCTCGTGTTCGCCTTCCTGTACAACGCAGCGGGTGTGCCGATCGCAGCCGGGGTGCTCTATCCAGCGTTCGGGCTGCTTCTTTCACCGCTGATTGCCGCCCTGGCGATGAGCTTCAGTTCGGCGTCCGTGGTCGGCAACGCGTTGCGCCTCGGACGGAAAAGGATCTGATCGACCTCAATCCGCCCGCACGGAAAGCTGGGCAGACGAACTGCGTGACGGGTACTTCGTTCGTTGGGAGGCATGCCGGCGTCAGCGTGTCGATGTTTGCGCACAAGGAGCTGTCTCATGAAAGCCGAGACGGAAGCCGAGCCCCGTCCATCCGGTCGGGCTGAATCGAACTTAAGGGTTCGCCGCGTATTTCCGGTCTTCGTCGTACTGGCGGCCGTTCTCCTTATCGCCGAGCACCGGCTCCATGTGCTCGGCTACCTACCGTGGCTCATCTTGCTTGCGTGCCCCCTGATGCACGTCTTCATGCATCGCGGTCACGGCCACAAGAGAAAACGAACGCCGGCTGAAGACCAAGGTAACCATGATGCGTGATGCCACGGGAGATCGAGATGAGTGAGACGTCGAGTTACGGCTTGTGGTCACTGGTTATCATCAACTCGCTGTTCTTCATCGCCTTCGCATTCAGCTTCACGCGTCCCCGCACAAGCCAGGACTGGCGATCCTTGGGCGCTTACTCGGCCTTCATCCTCGCGCTCTTCACCGAGATGTACGGCTTTCCGTTGACGATCTACCTGCTCTCGGGGTGGCTGTCTTCGAAATTTCCGGGAATCGATTTTTTTGCCCACGACTCGGGGCACCTCTTGGAGGTGATGTTCGGATGGAGCAGTAACCCGCACTTCGGCCCGTTTCACCTCTTGAGCACGGTGTTCATCGTCGGTGGCTTCTGGCTCTTGGCAAAGGCCTGGCCCGTACTCCTCGAGGCTCAGCGCACCCGCCGCGTCGCCGACAGTGGCCCGTACGCACGCATTCGACACCCGCAATACGTCGCTTTCGTTCTGGTCATGTTCGGCTTTTTGCTGCAATGGCCGACCTTGATCACGCTGATCATGTTCCCGGTTCTGTTGATCGTGTACGCCAGGCTCGCCCGCCGGGAAGAACTCGATGCGATCGAGGCATTCGGTGATGCCTATCGCTCATACCGCGACCGCACGCCGGCGTTCATTCCTCGCCTGCGGTAGTTCGACGGATCGTTTGGTCCAGAGCGCCGCTTGCGAAGTAGAGGGAGATGCCGACGCGCAGATTCCTCATTGCCTGCAAGCAAGGCGCCTTTGAGTTTGGGGCACCATGCATGCGCGCGGGGCAGAGTGAGTTTGATCAATCAAACCCGCCGATCCTGAAAAAGGTCGACAGAAAAGCCCCCGGGATCGACACCGGGGGCAAGTTCATCCTGAAACGTGCGAATCAGTTACGGGTGTCGTGGCGAAGGATGCTGTCGAGACGCATGACCTCGTCGCCGTGCATCATGATCTTCTGTCCATCCTTGGTCTCCATCACTTCGCCGTGTTTCATCCTCACCGCACGGCCCATCTTGTCCTCCATGCCCATTTTCCCATCCTTGAAGATGTAGACCGTCGAGCCATCCTTCATGGGGATGGACTTTTCGACCCGCTCGACATCGACCGCGAAGGCCGATGTGGTGGCAATCCCAAGTGCCGCGACCATCAGTGCTTTCTTCAACATGCTCGTCTCCTTGAATCAACTACAAATAATTGCTGAACATTGCATCAGGCCTCTTCCATAGAAGATTGCCCGATGCCTTACCCGCCTTGGTTCCTGGGGAAGCTTGGTGCTATCAGGAGCCGCTGCGGTAAAGGGGGCTTTCTTCGAGATAGACAGTCACCTTGTCGCCCCCTTGGACCACCTTCGAAAGCGGAAAGCTGTTTGTGCCGAGGGTGTCGAAGGTCCAGTTGATCGTCTTGTCACCGACCTTCAGGGCAACCGTCTCGAGCCGCGTGACGTTGATGTAGCGCGTGTCCGCATTGACGATCACGGTGCGGGAGGGCGTGGCGTTGCTCGCGTAGCCATACGTGGCCAGCTCTCGCTCGGTCGGGCTTGAAGCGCGTGCCTGGACATGCTCGAGCCAGTGCAACGTACCGCGTTTGGAATAGTCTTCGTGTGCGAACGCAGCGGAAGATCCAAGGCTGCTGATGGCCGAGACGGCGAGGACGGCGATGATCGACTTTTTCATGATGGGTTCCTTGTCCAGATTGGCTGCTCGTTCTTGAGTAACCATTGACCTCATCATAGGAGCCGACTTCTGACAGCTCGGTGACCCGGAAATTACAGTTCGGTCATGAAGATGTAATCAGATTATCAGGGTTGGATGAGTCGGAATATCAACCCTCGACGGCGCCTCCTTCCGACCGGCCGGTGACTCGTAGATTACGTCAATGTAATCGCACGGATATGCTCGCGTCAGCGTGACAAAACTATACTT
>JAKLLO010000202.1 GCA_023150095.1 Zoogloea sp.
GGTCAGGCTGCCGTCCGGGTTGGTGATGGTGAGCTGATCGAGCCGCCACAGGTCGCCCCGGTTGGCGGCCTTGAGCTCCAGCCGGCCCAGCTGGTGGCCGCGCAGCACGAAACTGTCGGCGCTCACGTCGAGCCCGGGGAGCTCGGACAGGCGCTCTTCGTCGGGCCGGGACGTATCGGCCGCGCCCTCCTTGCTGCTGCCCAGCGCCAGCTGGCGGAAGCGGGCCTGCAGCCGCCCGCGGCCCTGGTCGCGCCACACGATGTCGCCGGTGGCCTCCTTGCTCGACATCCGCGCCTGCCAGCCGCCCTCCTCCATCACCGCGCGGAGATTCACATCATTGAGACGCTGGCCGAGCATGCGAAGTTCGCCCGCCCGCAGCGCCAGCCCGGAGAGCGGAAAGCCTGCGTCGCCGGTGCCGGTCGGGTCGGCCGGACGCTGGTGACGATCAGGGTTGCCGGCCAGCGCCTTGCGCCAGGCATCGGCATCCAGCCGGTCGGCGTTGGCGGCCACCAGCACGCCCTTGTCGGCGAGGCGCACCGGCTCGTTGAGGGCGATCCCGCCGCGGGTGATGATCGCCCGGCCGTTCTCGAAGCGCCGCTGGAACTGGGCCTGGAAGACCGATCCGGCCGACAGCTTGAGCACGTCGCTGGTCACGCTGCCGGCGCTGGGCGGCACGTTGATCTCGAAACGGAAGGGCAGGCTGCCGGCGGCCGACTTGTTGAGCGGATCGGGCAGGCTCGACACCACGCCCTGCAGATTGCTGTCGAGGGCGAACTCGACGCCGCCCTTCTTGGGCACCGTGACCGCGCCCTTCCAGGCCGCGCTGCCGGAGAGGTGATCCAGCACCGACAGATCGAGCTCCTGGCGCAGCGCGGCAATGCTCAGGCTGCCCTGGGCATTGAGCACCACGCTGCCGTCCGGGCGGGTGCCGCCGGCCACGTTCACCGCGTCGCCAAACACCTTCGCGACGCCGTTCTTCACCGTGAGCTGGCTTTCGGTGAAGCCGATCCGCCCGCCGGCCTCGGTGAAGGCCGGCAGCGCCGGATCGACCTGCAGCCGGTTGCGCGCAAAAACGTACTCGCCGCGCACCTTCGATTCGTGCAGGTGATGCAGCGGCAGCACCAGCTGCAGGCTCAGATTGCCGGCGCCCTCGACCCGGAAGGGGTCGGTGAAGTGGTTGATGCTGTCGCCCACCGGGCTCTGGGCGATGAAGCGCAGGAAATCCTGGCTCGGGCCGCTCGCGGCGCCGTTGATGGTGAGCACCGCGTCGCGCTCGAAATCCGGCAGCGCCACGCTCACGTCCTTCAGGTCGGCACCGAAGATGCGGCCGCGGTGGGCCTTGATGCTCATCCCCGGCCCCTCGAAGAGCAGCTCGCCGGAGATGCCGTCGATCTTCGGCCAGCCCTGGGCGTAATCGAGTTGGCCGTCGGCCACCCGGGCGGTAACGCGGAAGGTGCCGTCCTTGGGGTTGCGGAACGGGAACTTGGCCAGCTCACCCTTCAGCACCAGCCGCGCGTCCTGGGCCTTGCCGCCGACGAGGCTGTGCTGCAGCCAGTCGCGGGCGGCGCTGCCCACCACCGTCGGCATGTAGCGCCACACCGCGCGGGCGTCGGCCTCCGAGAGGCGCGCCTGCAGGTCGATCTCGCCCGGCGTATCGGCGTGGGCGCGGTAGCGCCCGGCCGCCGAGCCGCGGGTGTCGCGGTTGGCGAAGTTGGCGCTGGCGAGGCTCACCTCCAGCTGGCCGCCCGGATGGCTCCAGCTGCCTTCGGCCGAGATCTCGGCCAGCGCCAGCTGTGGCTGGGGAAAGATCTGCGGCAGCTCAAGCGTGGCGTCGCGGCCGGTGAGGTTGAAACGCCCGCCCCGCTCGTTGCCATCCACCCGCCCCGACAGCCCCGAGAAGCCCGGCCACGCGCCCACCGGCTCAATCCCGAGCCCGGCAAAGCGCGCATCCACCGAATAGCTCACCAGCCGCCCGGCGTCGTTGCTCCATTTGAGATTGACCGGCGCGACGCTGCCCTGGGGCGCCAGGCTGGCAAGCCGGGCGCGGAAGGCCGGATCGAGGGGCAGACGCTCCGCCAGCCGGGACAGCACGCCCAGGTCGAGCCGGTTGGCGACAAACTCGCCCCGGGCCGGCGTGGCGCCGGACTTGTCGCGCAGGGCGAGGAAGAAATCAGTGGGCGGAAGGTTCAGGCCGTCCTTGCTCTCGAGGCTGAGCTGGCGACCGCTGGCCTCGGTGACGCCGCCCTCATCCCGGAAGCGCAGCCGCCCCGACGCCCGCACCAGCGGGATGGGCTCCAGATCACTCGCCAGCCGGGCGCGGG
Source organism: Zoogloea sp. (assembly GCA_023150095.1). Classification (GTDB taxonomy): domain Bacteria; phylum Pseudomonadota; class Gammaproteobacteria; order Burkholderiales; family Rhodocyclaceae; genus Zoogloea. The sequence goes on from JAKLLO010000202.1 coordinate 2,322, forward strand.
CGTTGCTGAGGGCAAAGTCGGTGGTGACGCCGGTGGCGCGGCCATCGGCGAATTCGAACCACACCCTCAGCCCGCCGGCACCATCGACCGCCAGCGGGTAATCCACCCACTGACGCCAGGCGCCCAGGTCGGCGTAGTCGAGCCCGGCGTAGACCTCGCCGCGCCATTCGGCGGGCTTTGACGGGTCGCGTCCGCGCAGGTCGCCGCGCAGATCGAGGATAGCCGCCAGCCGGGCCGGCGGCTGGGCAGTGAGCCCGAAACGGTGGTGGCTGCCGCTGTTGTCGAGGCGGAACTCGAGCTTGTCGAGCACCAGCTCGTCGGCCCCGCGCAGGGCGTCGCGCCAGGTCAGGCGGGCGTTGCGGATCTGGATGCGGCGCTGGTCGAACAGCCACTGGGCAAAGTCGCCCTTCTCGCCGTCGGTCTTCACGGCCAGACCGGCAACGAAGATCTGTCCGGCGGCGTCGCGGCGGATGGCCAGATCGGGAGAGTCGATCTCCAGCCGGTTGAGCCGCAGGCGCATCAGCAGCAGCGACATCCAGGCCGGCTCGGCCTCCACGTGGTCGAGGGTGAGCGCTGGCTGGCCAGCGGCATCCTTGATGGTGAGCCCGCCAATCCGGAAGGTGGGATGCAGGCCGCGCCAGTCGGCGCTGAGGCTGGCGATCTCGACCGGCCGGCCGAGGGAGCGGGACAGCAGCCCGGCCACCTCGCCCCGGTAGGCCGGCACGTTGGGCAGCACCCCGTGGCGCACGGCCAGGAAGGCCAGCCCGCCAACGAAATACACCACCAGCGCCAGCACCGCCAGCCGATGCAGGCAGAAGCGCGGCAGGTGCAGCAGTGACGACAGGGAGAATCGCCGTGCGGTCACTCGGAAGGCAGGCTCAGGCCGCAGGTGGGGGCAACAACACGCCATCGCACACCGACGCATCCGGCATCAGGCTTGACGAAAATCAGTCCGGCAGACATAACTCGGGGCGAACATAGACAATCGCCCATTCTACCAATCGGCCCACGCCATGTCCGAACAGCCCAAAGATCCGGCAGCCAGCCTGCCCAAGCCCATCGAAGACGCCCTCGCCTGCTCGCGCTTCCTGCGCCGCCAGCTCGACAGCCGCAGCTGGCTCGGCCCGCGCCTGGCGGCCAGCGTCGGCCAGCCCCTCGACGCCGCCGCCCTGCGGGATTTCCTGCGCGAAGAGAAGGTCGATGACAACACCCTCAAGCCCGTGCTGCGCCGGCTGCGGGCATGGGTGATCTGCCACGTGCTGGTGCGCGACATCGCCCGCCTGGCCGATCTCACCGAAGTCACCGAGACGATGACGCTGCTGGCCGACATCGCCGTCGAGACCGCCCACGACATCCTGCGCGAGCAGCTCGTCGCCCGCCACGGCGTGCCGCTCTCGGCCGACGGCCGGGAGCAGGAGTTCATCATCATCGGGATGGGCAAGCTCGGCGGGCGCGAGCTCAACGTCTCGTCGGACATCGACCTGATCTACGTCTACCCCGAGGACGGCAGCACCGCCGGCCCCAAGATCATCGACAACTTCGAGTTCTTCACCAAGCTCGGCCGCGGCATCATCCAGGCGCTCAACGACCTCACCGGCGACGGCCAGGTGTTCCGCGTCGACATGCGCCTGCGCCCCAACGGCGATTCCGGCCCGCTGGTGGCGAGCTTCGACATGCTCGAAAACTACTTCATCACCCAGGGCCGCGAGTGGGAGCGCTACGCCTGGATCAAGGCCCGGGTGATGACCGGCATCCGCGGCGCCGAACTCAACGCCATCGCGCGGCCCTTCATCTTCCGCAAGTACCTGGATTTCGGCGCCATCAACGCCATGCGCGACCTGCACGCCCAGATCCGCCGCGAAGTGGCCCGCAAGGACATGGCCAACAACGTCAAGCTCGGCCCCGGCGGCATCCGCGAGATCGAGTTCCTGGCCCAGGTGTTCCAGCTGATCCGCGGCGGCCGCGACACCGCGCTGCAGATCAAGCCGACCCTCAAGGTGCTGGCGCGGCTGGCCGAGCGCGGCATCATCACGCCCGAGGCCGAGCGCGAGCTGGCCGTGGCCTACGACTTCCTGCGCCGGGTCGAACACCGCCTGCAGTACATGGACGACGCCCAGACCCACAACCTGCCCACCAACCCCGGCGATCAGGCCATCCTCGCCCGCTCGATGGGCTTTGCCTCCTACGAGGCCCTGCTCACCGAGATGGACGACCACCGGGAAGCCGTCGGCCGTCACTTCAACAGCGTCTTCGGCAACCCCACCGAGGCCGGCCACAACCTCGACACCCTGTGGGCCAGCGCCTGCGACGAAGCCCGCGGCACCGAGGAATTCCAGCGCCTCGGCTACCCCGATCCGGCCGCCGCCGCCCGGCGCCTCGCCACCCTGCGCAGCGGCAACCGCTACCAGCAGATGCCGCCGTCCATCAAGCAGCGCTTCGACCCGCTGATCCCGCGGGTCATCGAGGCCGCCGCCGAAACCGCCCATCCCAACGCCACCTTCGAGCGCCTGCTCGACCTGCTCGACGCCATCAGCCGCCGGGGCGCCTACCTGGCGCTGCTCCAGCAGTATCCGCAGACCGTGCACAAGATCGCCGAGCTGGTGAGCGCCTCTGCCTGGGCCGCCCAGTTCCTCAACCAGCACCCGATCCTGCTCGACGAAGCCATCGACCCGCGGATGCTCGAGGAAGAGCTCGACCTGCCCGCCTTCCGCACCGATCTGACCCGCCAGCTCGACGAGCTCGAGCCGGACATGGAACGCCAGATGGACCTGATGCGCGAGCAGCACCACGCCCAGGTCTTCCGCCTGCTCACCAAGGACATCGCCGGCAAGCTCACCGTCGAACGCCACGCCGACTTCCTCTCGGCGCTGGCCGACATCATGGTGGACCTCGCCGTCACCTGCTCCTGGCGCAAGATCAAGAACCGCCACCGGGACGCGCCGCTGTTCGCGGTGCTCGCCTACGGCAAGCTGGGCGGCAAGGAGCTCGGCTACGCGTCCGACCTCGACATGGTCTTCGTCCACGACGACGACGCCCCCGAGGCCGCCGAGATCTACACCCGCCTCGGCCAGCGCACCAACACCTGGCTGTCCACCCAGACCCCCGCCGGCCAGCTCTTCGAGACCGACCTGCGCCTGCGCCCCAATGGCGACTCCGGGCTGATGGTGGTGTCCCTCGACGCCTTCCGCCAATATCAGCTCGAAAACGCTTGGGTGTGGGAACACCAGGCCCTCACCCGCGCCCGCTTCTGCGCCGGCGATCCGGCCATCGGCCGCAAGTTCGAGGCCATCCGCATCGAGGTGCTCCGCCAGCAGCGCGATCTCGCCAAGCTGCGCGAGGAAGTCATGGCCATGCGCCTGAAGATGTTCGACGGCCACCCCAACAAGACCAGCCTCTTCGACCTCAAGCACGACCGCGGCGGGCTGGTGGATGTGGAGTTCATCGTCCAGTACCTGGTGCTCGGCCATTCCCACGCCCACCCCAGCCTCACCGGCAACCTGGGCAACATCGCGCTGCTCGGCATGGCCGGCGAGCTGGGCCTGATCCCCGCAGATCAAGCCGCCATCGCCGCCGACAGCTACCGCGAGTACCGTCGCCTGCAGCACGGCCTGCGCCTCAACAACCAGGCCTCGCGGGTCGATCCCGATCTCGTCGCCGACATGGCCGCCGGCGTGCGTGCCCTCTGGAACCAGGTCTTCGACGACAGCCTGCCGGTCTGACCGACGGACAGCACAGCCACGCGGATGGCGCGGCGGGGAGGAAGCACTCCACGCCGCGCCATATCAAAGCGCAAAAAAAGTCAACACAAGCCCCGCCAAAGCCGTACAATCCGCCGTCCGTACGCCAACCAATCAGCGTACCGGCCTCCCATCATTCGTTTCGTCCGATCCAAACGCGATCACGAACACTCGTTGCGCCCGCCCCGATTGGTGCCGCTCATCTCAAGCGGTCAGGCCGTCGCAGGAGCACACAATCCAATGACCCAACCCCAGCCCGCCGCGCAAGCGGCAGGGACGATCGGCTTTGCCGATCTGGCCCTCAGCGCCCCCATTCAGCAAGCCATCGCCGAAACCGGCTACACCACCCCCACCCCGATCCAGGCCCAGGCGATTCCGCAAGTGCTCGCCGGCGGTGACCTGATGGCCGCCGCGCAGACCGGCACTGGCAAGACCGCCGGCTTCACGCTGCCAATCCTGCACCTGCTCTCCGAAGCCCACGCCCACAACCAGAAGCCCGGCCGCCCCCGCTGCCTGATCCTCACCCCGACGCGCGAACTCGCCGCCCAGGTCGAGGAATCGGTCCAGACCTACGGTAAGCACCTGCCCCTCACCTCGATGGTGATGTTCGGCGGCGTGGCCATCAACCCGCAGATCACCCGCCTCAAGAAGCGCATCGACATCCTGGTCGCCACGCCGGG
>JAKLLO010000005.1 GCA_023150095.1 Zoogloea sp.
TGTCCTGCACCGGCTGCAGGTCGAACCCGGCCTTGCGGATCGCGATGACGGCCTGTTCGACGGAAGCCAGCGGCGCATCGATGGCCACCGTGCGCTGACCGAGTTGAAAGCTCATCGCGCGGATGTCGGCGATGTGTTGGACCGCGCGTCGGATCTCCGACTCCTCGCTGGCGCAGTCCATCGTCGGCACGCGGAACCGGGTCCAACCGGCGGGTGCGGCGGCGCCCGGCGGCGCTGGCACGGCGCAGGAGGGCCCTTGGCAGGCGCCGCAGGCGTCGGCGGGCTCGCCGGTGGCAGCGGATTTGGCGTGGGTGTGGGTGGTGCTCACGGGTGCGTTCCTTGACTCATGGCCACCATTGAAAACCCTGAAGTCGGTGTAGAGTCAAGGCCCTCGATCCACCACGGAAAAGACGATGCGCATCGGCGACCTGGCGGAATCGACCGGCACCGCGGTCGAGACCATTCGCTTCTACGAGCGCGAGGGCCTGATCCCCGCGGCGCAGCGCGCCGACAACAACTACCGCGTGTACACGGCTGCCCACGCCGAGCGGCTGGCGTTCATCCGCCATTGCCGCAACCTGGACATGACGCTGGACGAGATTCGGACGCTGTTGCGGCTGCGTGATGCTCCCTCGCAGGACTGCGGCGAGGTCAACGCACTGCTCGACGAGCACATCGGGCACGTGACCCACCGCATCCACGAACTGCGGACGCTGCAAAAGGAGCTGAAGGCTCTGCGCGCGAGGTGCGGCACGCCGCATGCGATCGAGCAGTGCGGCATCCTCAACGAGCTCGACACCGCGGCCGCCCAGTCGACCTCCGCGTCACCACATCGCCACATCCGCGGTACGCACTGAGCCCCCGCCGCGGCGAACATGACGAAGCTGTCATGTTCCCGTTCAGCGGCTGTTGGAATGCGGTTTCTACAGTCCCTTTCGATGCCAGCCCAGCGCGTGATCGCGCGCCGCCGGCACCCCTCCCACATCGAAAGGACTGAACATGCAATCGACCCATCGACTCCGCACCGCTGCTCTCGTTGCCTTGAGCGTGATTCCCCTCGCGGGCTTCGCCGCCAGCGGCAACACGTTCATGAACGGCCAGTCGATCTATGGGCAGCCGGCGGCTCAGGGTGCGCCGGTCCGCGTCGTCGACCTGGCGTCCACCGACCGGCTCAACGTCGCCTATGGCGAGAGCGTGACCTTCCGCAGCGGCGCCAAGCAGTTCTCGTGGACCTTCGACGGGCTCGACCGCAGGTCCGTCGATGTGAACCAGATCGCACCGGCAGGCTTCGCTGGCACGCCCTTCGTCGTGTACGTCGGACGCAACCCGTCGAATCGCCGATAAGCAGCGGCGCCCGCCGCTCAGACCAGTTCCTGCACCAGGCTCGCCATGGTGGGCCTGGCACGCGGAAACTGCTCGCGCACCGCGCTGCGTTCGCTGATGCCCAGCACCAGGCCGACCTGCTCCTCGTCGGCGCCGCGGTCATACAGGCCCGCCACCACCGTGCGGCGGATCGACAGCGGCGTCGCCCACTCCAGTTCGGCGTAGCGGAACAGCTTGCGGTAGGTCTCGAGGATCGGGCGGCAGAGGCAGCGCCGCCGCCCCCCGGCACCGTACTGCGTGATGCGGAAGCCCTCGCCCGTCGCGCTCAGGAACAAGGGGCTGTCCGGATCGAGGCCGCGGTAGGCGATGCCATGACCCCGAGCCACTCGCTCCGCGAGGTCTGCTGCGGGCTCTTCGCCCACTGCTCGAACGGCTTCCACTTCCTGAACGCTCACACAACTAAAACTGATGCTACGCACGGCTCCGGCTTTCCTGGGAAGGTGCCTCTGGCGCTGAGGCCGAAGTTGATGCTACCGGTGCAACTAAAACTGGTACTGAGCGCGCGATTCAAGTAAGTTTGATGCTCCGCTGCCGGAACAGGAGCGTCGGGCATGTCTGACCATCCGAGGATTGGAGCGCGTCGAGGGCGCACCGTCGAGGTTGACCTCGCCCATTGGCCAGGCGTTGACCACGACGCGCTGCCTGAGGACCGCCGCGCCCAGTACCTGAGGCGCCGCAAGGCGGTCGAGATGTACCTGTCCGGCGCCTCGGAGGCTGAACTCAAAGAGGCTACAGGCATTCCGCGGTCCAACGTCTATCGCATCATCGTGGACCGCTGCCTGTCCCAGCATCCGGACGGAACGCTCATCGGTTGGCGCGGTGCGTTGCCGTTCTTTCGGGTGGCCAGCTACCGCCGCAAGGCCGCCCCGAAGGTGCGAGCCCACGCCAGAGGAGGAGCCGTCGGGGCTCTGCGGTGGCTCTTCGAGTCCGCGGGCGGCGCCGACATCGAGTCCAGGTTCCGCAAGCAAATCGTCGGCAAGGTGCCGAAGCTCGCCGCGGCGAAGCGCCCCAAACGAGATCTGTTCGCCTGGTTCATCAAGGAGCTGCGTGCGGCCGGCCTCGAGGCGCGAGGCGAGTGGCCCTTCAATGTCGAGAAGCTCGGCTACGTCAGCATCTGCAAGTTCATCGACAAGGTCATGGACGAGAACCCGCGACGCCAGCGGCAGCTGCTCGGTGGCCATGAGGCTGAGCGCAAGGCGCGCGCCGGCGATGGCGCCGACAGGCCGCTGCTGCGCGTGTTCCAACGGGTGGAGTGCGATGCCCACAAGCTCGATTCGCGCATGGTCGTGGCCATTCCATCGCCGCACGGCGGCTACGAGACCCGCGCGATTCGTCGCCTGTGGGTCATCGTCATCATCGAAGTCGAGTCCCGCGCCGTGCTCGGCTACCACCTCAGCCTGCACCCGGAGTGCAACGCCGAGGACGTGCTTCGCACCGTGAAGTGCGCGTTGACGCGCTGGGCGCCACGCGAGCTACTGTGGAGCGGCAACGCCTACGTCGACGGCGCAGGCCTGCCGTCGGCTCACCACGAGCGCTACCTGGGCGCCTGCTGGGACGAGTTCAGCGTCGACGGCGCGATGGCCAACATCTGCGACCGGGTCGAACGCCAGCTGCGCGAGGTTGTCGGTTCGGCCATCCTGAAGCCGCAGGACTCCACCAGCTACACCTGCCGGCGCAGCAAGGACGACCGCCCGTTCATCGAGTCCTTCTTCGGCCAGCTCGCCAAGGGAGGCTTCCATCGGCTGTCGACCACGACCGGCAGCAAGCCGGCCGACAAGTGCGGCGCAGACCCTGACCATGCGGCCAGCGATACGCAGTTCCAGCTCGAGTACGCGGAGGAACTGCTGGACACCCTCATCGCCAACTACAACGCGCGGCCACATTCCGGTCTGGGATGGCGCAGTCCTCTGGCCCAGTTGGACTTCCTGACGGGTCGCGACCCGGAGCGCATTCGCCAGGCCGACGCCGGCGACGTTCAACGCATGGTCGGCATCCGCAAGCTGTGCACACTGAAGGGAGGCATCAGCACGGGGCGGCGCCCGTACTTCCAGTTCGCGAACGCACGCTACTCGGCCGAATGGCTCGCCCTGCGCACCGACCTGCTCGGCAAGTTGCTGTGGCTGCAGCTGGAGGACGAGGACGACGCGCGCTTGGCCAGCGTGTCGAACGAGCGGGGCGAGCTCCTCGGCGTCGTGCGAGCGGCGCCGCCCTGGAACCGATCTCCGCACACCCTCTACATGCGCCAGGCCATCCGTGCGCTCGACAAGCGCCGCGCGCTTCACCTCACCAGTCAGTGCGACGCCGTCGACGAACTGATCCGCTATGCCGAAGGTTCCAGGGGCAAGAAGCTGCCACCGCACCCGGCCTATCTCGAGGCCCGGCGCGTGCTGCAGAAGCACGCGCAGGAACTCGCAGGGCAGCCCATGTTGGCCCGGGCAGACACGCCCCCGACAACATCAGCCGCTGCTGTGAGCGAATCCCCGGAGCAGTCCGTCGAGACCGACAAGCCGCGCCGCCCCCTGCCGCCCATGGAAATGGCGAAGACCTGGTGATGGAAGCCTACGCGTCGAGTCCGCTGGTCGCGGAACACCTGCCCAGAGACCACCCGGTGGTCACACGCGACTACTCGCTCTTCACTCCTGCCATCTCCGAGATGGTGGACACGGTGGGGCGCTGGATCGACGACCAAGTCGATGGCGCAACCATCTTCGGCCCTTCGCGATTCGGCAAGTCCAGCGCCGTGGACCACTGGCTGCAGTCGCTGCTGTCGCGGCGCTGCGGCGGCCACGTCCCTATGGTCGTCTGGAGCCACACCGACTCTGGCGGTGCCGCCTCGGTCGGGCGCTTCCATTCGCACCTCCTGCACGCCAGCCGACACCCGCTGGCCAAGGCGGCACGCAGTCCCCTCGACCGTCAGCACATGCTCATCGAACGCTGGGCAGAGCTGGCGTCCCAAGGCGGCGGTCGATTCCTTGTGCTCGTCATCGACGAGGCGCAGGGCATGACGCAGCGGGAGTGGCTGTGGCTGGTCGAGCTGCATAGCCTGCTCGAGAAGGAACGCATCCGGTTGTGCGTCTTCTCCGTCGCGTCGCTGCAGGTCTTCGACGAACCGGTGGGCATGGCCATGTCCGGCGGTGCGCACGTTGCCGCCCGCTTCATGTTGGCCTCCGCCCCGTTCCACGGCATCCGGGATGTCGACGAACTTCGCTTTGTCCTGTCCGGCTACGACGAAGGCACCGAGTGGCCGCCCCACTCCGGCATCTCGTTCACGGCGGGGCTTGCGCCCGAGGCATGGGCGGGCGGGTTCAGGATGACCCATCATGCCGAGGGTCTGATGCAGGCGATGGTCCTCGAACTGCCTGCAAAGTACGAGGGCCCCGTCGAGTTCCCGATGAAGACGGTGGCGCAGGCCGCCCGGCATGTCCTGCTGCGCGTGGCCGGCGGTGCCGATCCTCGGGACGTGATGTCCATCGATTCGTGGCGACGCATCGTCGCCGGCTGCGGCCACCAGGCCCTGATGGCCATCGTGACGGCCCTGTCGCCGCGTTTGAAGCGCAGCGGATCGCGTGCATGACCACCGGCCCATCCGCGCGGCTGACCTGGCACCAGGGCAGTGTCCTGCCCTACTCCTCGCTCTGGCACACGGTTCAACGAGCGATGTCACTGAACGCGCTGCGGCCCAAGGAGTTGGCGTTCTACGGCCGCGCGTCCGACCAAGTCGGCGTCCCACGTCACGTCAACCTGCTCTACAACGAAGCGGTTGACGGCCCGTGCGGCGCTCTCGTCGAAGCGCTGTCAATGCGAACCCTGGCGCTGGCGCTGGGCGAGCCGGAGGCGGTGTTCTCCTGGACTCACCTGGGCCGCCTGCCGAGGTCGGTTCGCTCCCTAATCTCCCCAAGTATTCGTGTTTGCAGGACGTGCCTGGCTGACGGGTACCACAGCGCGCTGCACTCGTTGAGGCTGCTGCAAACCTGCCCGATTCATGGCTGCGAACTCGCCGACCGCTGCAACTGCGGTGAGCTATTCGCCGGCGACCAGGTGGTCCTGCACCACATGAACGCTGGCTACTGCCGGTGTGGCCGCATGGCGTTCTTCACCAGCCAGACGTGCCGTCGTCCGACCATGCGGCACGAAGAGACGGCGCCGATGTCGATGGTCGCGACATGGCTGGAACGGCTGGCGGGTGTCATTCGGCCATCGCCAGGCGATCACCAGGCCCAGCAGGCACACGACCGGATCCTTCTGGACTCCATCGGCGCCTGGTGCGCTGAGTTGAACCTCGGCAATCCTGGCTCGGCGATCACCCCCGACCTTCAGCCTCTGCGTGCGAGCATCAGCGTGGCGCGGCTGTCCACCGTCGAGCGCACAAATGCCGTCCGTCCAGCAACGCCCAGTCGCGATAGGGCGGCGTCGACTCGCGGCAAGCACAGCCTCTACTGGTCCACTGACGACGCGACGACGATCTACCGATCATTGGCGCGTCACATCAGGCGACACGTGGCCAGGGGAGCCGAGTCGCACGCGATCGACTTCATGCTGAACCCGGATCCTCTGCAGATGGGTGCCAAGATGCGCGCGCAGCGGCAGGCGATGGTGGCGTTCGCCGAGCTGTTGTTCACGGAGTGCATGGAGACCTATGCAGGCCTGCGACGGTGGCCCTATCGCGACCCGCAGGCAGGTGCGACCAGCAGGGTTCGGGACGGGCTTGCCCATCTGAGCGTCGACGGCGGACACGACTGGCCGCCGACACTGCGCGAAGCGCGATTGGCCTGGGTGCGCAGGCTGGCGGCCGCAGCTGCGATCACGCACGCCTGGCGCCGGGCGCAGATGCTCGCCGTTCAAGCGGCCGCCACTGGATTCGCTGACTGGACTGCAGCCACCGAGAGGTACCTGCCGGCTGGGGCCATGTCGTCAAAGCACATCGATCGGCCCAAGCCGAGCGGGACGGCCTTCTGGTTCGATGCCCCACCGCCGTACCAGGCGACATGGGCGGCGGTGGTCAGCGGCGAGCACCTGCGCTTCATCAGCGCACCGGCGATGTCCAGGATCGACTGGACGCTGCCGCGTTCGAGCAAGGCCCAGCGGCAGGCAACCTGGTCCGAGGCCGAACGGCGGAGGGTCTCGGAGCTGCACGGGGCCTGCGACGGTCCATGCCTCACCTGGTCGGCGCGCGCCGGCTGGGAAGTGCTCCCGTCAGCCAGCCCCGCGACTGCGCCGGCCAAGTGTCACCGGCTGCTCGGCGTCGCCGGCGCGCCGCTGTTCTGGGTGTTCGCATGGGGCGGCGGCTTTGCGGCGAGGGTGTGCGAGATCAGGGTCCAAGCCTTCGGCGCCACGGCCCGCGAGGCCATCGACGCATTGAGGTCGGCCGTGCGTCAGCACAGCAGGCAATGTCCGCCGGTCGACGCGGCGCCGCCCCTGCCGGCGTCCGAACCTGAGGCCCTGCCGCCGGAGGTCCACGCTGAGTACGAGCTGCGGGTGAGTCGTGAACTGCACGCTCACGGCTTCTGGCGAAGGCCTTGGATGTTCAGCAACATCGCCAGGGAACATCTGGTTTCGGTCCAAGGCCGATCTGGCGGCCAATCCAGATGATCGGCCGCGCTGAGGTCTACAGACCCGAGAGCACCGACTGTTCGCCGGCCGGCGACATTGCTGTGGCGAGCCAATCGGCGTAGCGTGACGAGTTGTCCGCCGCAGCCCGGGGCAAGCATCAAATTTAGTTGCCGGACAGCATCACTTTTAGTTGCGCGAGCGCTGAACTCCAAGCGATGGATTTATGAGCATCAAATGACGTCCTGATAAGAACACTTCTCAGGACACACCACCTCGGGGCGGCTCACCGACTCGGTCTTCTCGCTACCTTGCCGCGGACATTGTTGTCGGCTGCAGGACATCACTCAGCGGCAAGGTAGAGCAACGACATCGTGTCGTGCAAGCCTTGAAGCGCATTCTGGCCGGCGGCCGGATAGCGCGTTGCAACCTGAGGAAGAACGATGACCCCTGAATCTCCGGTCGACGTCGACAAGATCGGCGACGAACCAACCCATCAAACCGTCTATGTGCTGATGTCCGAGAACTCCGGTGGTGTCGCCGGCATGGTCTGCGCAACGCGACAGCGCGCCGAGGATGAACTACGGTCAGTCCTCGGCGAGTACATCGCCCACGACGCGACCGGCCCCCGCGCATCTCTTTCGCCTGAAGCCATCGAGGGCATGATCGAAGAGTCGAGAGGATCGAGCATCAATCCATACCCTGACGACTGGTACTGGATCGACGTTTGTCCGGTGCATACCTGAGCAGACATGGGACGAGTTGAACTCGCTCCCTGCCCTACCCAGCCTCGTTGACGGTCACCGACCGCATCGAGGCTTCTTTTCGCCAACAGCTCGTCGTCACTGCTGGACTTGACTTGATCGTTCGCTACGAGCGACGGTAAGCCAAAGTGCACGCTAGACATCGGCCGCCAGGTACTCTGGCGGTAGAAGCTCTTCGGTCTCGCGCAACAGATCAGCCGAGCTCACGCCGAGGGCGCGCGCAATCTTCAGCACCAGCACAAGCGTAGGCATGTGCTCACCGCGCTCGATTTTGCCCAAGTGCGACCGCTCGACCTTCGCCTGAAGAGCCAGCGCTTCCTGTGCAACACCAAGGTTCGTTCTGACGGAACGAACCGCCGCGCCAAATGCGCGAGCAACCACTGGATCTGAGGTCGTCGACCCTGTGGGCCGACCTGCGCGAATAGTCCCTTGTGCCATCGACAAAAGCGTCGTGGCAGTGGAGAATTTAAACCACGTTATCTTTAACTCACAACAGCACGACGGCCCGCGTCCGAGCGACACCTGTTGAACATGAGCCAAGCGCTACACATGCCCCTATGGAAATCTGCGCGCCCGACGCGGGGCCTGGCGGTGCTGCTGGCCTGCCTGGCGAGTGGCTGCGCGGTCATGACGCCGGCCGAGCCCGCCGCATGGCAGGACTTTGTCGCCGCCTTCACTGGCGAGCCGTTCGAGTCCCTTCAGTACCCAGCGGGCACAACGAAAGTGGCGCTGGCGGCGGATGTGCCCAGTTCCATCGAGGCGGGAAACGCCCGGTTCGCCCGGTGGTGCGCGGCCCACTCGGGAACAAGCGGACCCGTCCAGCAGCTCGCACGGTCAAGTGCCGCGCTCGCCAACTTTCAAGAAGGCCTGGCCGCGAAGTCGAACGCCGAGCAGGCCTCCGGACTCACGTTTGTCTCGGTCTCCGCACTCGCATGCGTCGACAAAGGAAGCGATGGCTTGATCGCGCTGATGGTGAGCGCGCCAGGACGCCGCGGAGAGACCGAAGTCAAGGATGGCAAGGTCCTGAACGTGCTGACCCGGGCGTTCTTCACCGCAGAGCAAGCGGCCCGCTTTGGCAGCGTCTACCAGGCACGCGAGGCGGAGCGCTCCCGGCAGGCAGCTGTGCGCTTGCAGGAGCGCGAAGCCCAGAAGACCGAAGCGATGAGGAGGTTCCAAAGCAATCCTAGGGTCGGTGAACGGACGACGATCGGCGTCATCGTCGATGTTCGCCCACCACTCGCCCTGGTGCAGTACGACGAGCGCTACCGCGCCCTGTCGAATCGACCGCCAGCTGAATGGCTGCCCATCGCATCGCTGTCGCCTGAATCGCGTTGACAGTCACTCCTATGGACCTAGACGCCCTGCTCTCCCTGCTCCTCGTCGTGGTTGTCGTCAGTCAGATCGTGCGCGCCATCTGGTGGTTGATCGCATTGCCGTCAGGCGCAATCGTGGATGCCATGCTGGCTTCCGGCACCGACCCTGACGACGATGACCTGAGTTCGCGCACGCCGGCACAGCGAAATCGCTACCGCGCTCTGCGCCGATGAATTCGCTGCCGCCGGCTCTCGCCATGACCGCACCAAGATCAGATCCACTCAACCGACCACGCTCAGCCCCGGGCGACGTGGAACAGGAAGTGGCTTGGTCACCGACGAAAGGCAAGGCCGGCTGGGATTTCACCGGCTTTGCTGCCTTCCTGCGCGCGCATGACCCGGCCTGGGTGCTCAGCACGCGCGAACGGAACGATCGTTCCGTGATGACGACAACCGCCATTCGAGATCCGGGCGCGGCGCGAACCAGGAGGCCGACATAGCCCCCGATACCGAGGCGCCCGATGCATGGCCGGCCGGCCTCTCGGACGAACTCCGCCGCATGGCCATGGCTGGCGCCCCAGACGCCGTGCTGCAGTCGTTCATCGACGCGCGCAGGCGTGGCGATGCGGATCTGGCGACCAGGTTGCTCAGCCAGTACCCAGAGCCCAAAGGGCCCGCCGCGTCCCTCTCTGCCGTCGAAAGGCTTCGCGTCGCCGCGCTGCGGCCTGTGGTGAACTCGCTCGATGCGCACGCGTTGTATGCCTACGTCAGCATCCTCTGGCCTCTCACGGACCATGCATCCCGAAACGTAGTTGACCCGAGATCATGGGAAAGTGCGGCCTTCGTCGAAACGCTCGCGCAGCGCCTGATGCACGCCGCCCTGGAGCAACTGCAGCCGGGAGTTGTCGGGCCTGACGGCCAGCTGCGGCGGCACTGATCGGCTCGTTGCTCCGGCCACCGGCCCCCCTGAGGTTCGCGGTGCAGTTCATGCGCAAGCGCCGCCGACGTCGGTGGATCCAGAACGGCCGATTGCTCGCAAGTCGGATCGCGAAGATCAGAGTTCTAATGTCTCCGCTGGCTTTCGGTAGCCAGGAGCAATTCCTGCGGTCGCACAAGGCGAGCCTGTCCGGCCTCACGCCAGTCCAGGCCCTGCGCCGAGGCCTCGTGGCCAGCGTGATGACGGCCGCCCGCGGTTTCCTGGAACGATGAGCCAGCTCGCGACCGGCACAACCTCCGGCCTTCGTCTGAAAGCACGAACTAACAGCAACGTGGTGTGCACAAGGCCCCGAACCGCGCATCCGAAACCACAAGGCCTCGCTGTTAGTTCATCTCCGTGACGTGGGCGGTCTGGTCTCCGGGGCTGGCAACGAGCCATGGATGTCTATACAGTGAGCCGCAGCACGCAGGCACACCGATTCCCATGTCATCAGCCAACCGCGACCTCTTCGAAGAGCCGGGCTCCGCGAGCCCGCTAGCCTATGACGACGCCTTCGACGCCTGGCTCGCAGCGCGTGAAGATTTCGGGGTCATCCGCGAGCAGTCGTCGGTTGCGGTCTACCGCAGCATGTGGGCCGCCCTGTCGGCCTGGTGCGTCGGCCGCGCGCTCGCCTTGGACGCACTGAAGGCTGAGCACCTTGAGGCCTACCTGCTGTCTCGGGGCGGCACGGACGAACTGAGCGCGCGGTATGCATGGCGCCTGTTGACGCTGGTCGATGAAGTGCTCTCGCACCGCGCCAGGGTGAACGACCTGCCGCGGAACTCGGTGGCGCTGGATCTCCTGATGGCGACGCCCGAGTGGCGGTTCGCCAACGCCAGCGACAAGACTCCCCTGCCCGACCATCTGCACGCACACGAGGCCAAGGCCCTCGTGTCCTGGTTGTTGGATCCGGCGAACGGCTCCGCTGTGGCCGGCGCGCCTGCGCACACCTGGCAGGCCTTGCGCAACCGGACGGCGGTTGCTCTGCAACTCGGCGCCGGGCTTACGCCCGGCGATATTCGCGCTGCGGTGGTGGACGGCATCGTCTGCGTTGGTGCCAAGGTGGCTGGCCTGCCTTGGAAGATCCGCCTGCCCGCGCACGGCAGCATTCCAGCACGCGAGGCCCCCATCGCCCCGTGGGCCGGCCGGCTGCTCCGCACCTGGCTGGACACACGCTGCGCGCTGCAGATCAGCGGCACTGCGCTCTTCCCGGCCGCGCGCAGCGGTCGGCCGTGGGGCAAGGTGGCGCAATACACCGCGGCAAAGGCGGTGCTGGCCGCGGCCGGCGTGCCTGAAGCTGAAGGCGGCAGCTTCAAGCTGCGGCACACCTTTGCGCTGCGACAGCTTCGACGCGGCACGTCGGCGGACCAGGTCGCGCAGTGGATGGGCCTGGCCGATGCCGCTGCGCTGGCGCGCTATCGCCGGGTCTTGTTGGCACCGGCGGCGGAAGTCGTCTGATCGTCAAAAGTGTTCAAGTGGCCGGCGAGTTGCCCGGCGACATCGGCCCCTGGCTCGTCAACTGGTAGACCATGTCCCGCACCGTGCGCCGGAAGGACTCGTTCTCGACGAACTGCTTGTAGACCTGCGTGTCGTCCTTCAGCAGGATCTGCATTGCCCGGCTCAGCGCCTGGTCGTGCGCCATCGGTGCGGTGTGCGGAGTGTTCTGCCGAGCGTTCTGGAAGGCCTTGTCCGCGGCCACCCGGGGAGCGATGTCCTCGCGGATGCGCTTGACGATGCGGTCCGTGTCCTCGAACAGTGTGCCGAAGCTTTCGTTGAATGACTTGAGGATGTTGCTCAACCGGTCCAACTCGGGCTCGGGCTTGCGCCCACCACCTTCGGTCGGCACCGGCGCAATCTCCGCATCGGTGTCGGCCAGCGCGATCTTCATCAGCGCCTTCTTCTCGACACGGTAGCTGTCCATGTCGATCGCTTCGAGGATGCCCTTGGCCAGGTCTTCTTCCTTCGGCGCCGGCAGCTTGGACACCAGCAGGTTCAGCAGGATCGACAGCTTCTCCCACTGGGCGTTCGTGCCCGGCATGACCGAAGCCAGGAAGTCGTACGTTCGGCAGAAGACCTTGGCCTTGCCCTTGAAGTCGACCTGCTGGTCTTCGTCAAGCGTGCCGATGTACGCGGCCACGCAGGTATCGAGGATCGGGTCGAGTTGATCGCGGTCGGCACCGGCCAGGAACAGCGCGGCGAATTGCTGCACCTGGTCGGGCGAGTAGACCTGCGCGCCATCCAGCGCCGCCTTCAGGTCGTGCAGCTTGTTCGGGTCGGTCTCTTCGGCCAGCAGCGTGGCGCGGTAGTAGTCCTGGAACGCCAGCGTGATGGTCTCGCTGTTGTTCTGAAAGTCGAGCACGAAGCAGTCATGCTTCTGCGGATGTGCCCGGTTCAGGCGCGACAGCGTCTGCACCGCCTTCACGCCAGACAGCGCTTTGTCCACGTACATCGTGTGCAGCAGCGGCTCGTCGTAGCCGGTCTGGAACTTGTCGGCGCAGATGAGGAAGCGGTACGGGTCGTCCTGAATCTTGTCGGCGATGTCCTTGCTCGGGAAGCCGTTGAG
The DNA here is from genome assembly GCA_023150095.1 of Zoogloea sp. Lineage (GTDB taxonomy): Bacteria > Pseudomonadota > Gammaproteobacteria > Burkholderiales > Rhodocyclaceae > Zoogloea. Next base: position 12,547 of record JAKLLO010000005.1, read on the forward strand.
CGACGCCTCGCTGGTTTTCACGCCGTCGAACTCGTGCTCGCCGGAGAACGCAACGATGGCCCGGTGCGGGCTCTTGCGCTGCTGCAGGTAGGCCTGCATGGCATGGAAGTACTGCACGGCGCGCTCGATGCCGCTGGTCACCACCATCGCCCTCGCCTGCCCGCCGATCTTGCCGGCGGCCAGCACCTGGTCGTGGAAGTGGTCCACCATGATCTCGGCCTTGAGCCGGATCGCGTGGTCGTGGCTCTCCACGTAGCGGCGCAGCTTCTTCTTCGACTTCTTGGTGTCGAACTCCGGGTCGTCCTCGATCTTCTTGATCAGCTTGTAGTAGCTGTCGACCGGCACGAAGTTTTCGAGCACGTCGAGGATGAAGCGCTCCTGCACTGCCTGCTTCATGCTGTAGTGGTGGAAGGGCTTGTGCTTGACCTTGCCCTCGGCATCAGGCGGCAGCGGCTCGCCGAACATCTCCAGCGTCTTGTTCTTCGGCGTGGCCGTGAAAGCGAAGTAGCTGGCGTTCGTCAGCATCTTGCGCGCCGCCATGCGCGCTTCCAGCGCGGCGTTCACCACGTCCTCGGCGTCGCGTTCCTGTTCGCCACCGGCCCCGTCGGCGCCCTCCCCCAGCGCCTTGCCCATGGCGGCCGAAGTCTTGCCGCCCTGGCCGGAGTGCGCCTCGTCGATGACGATGGCGAAGTGCTTGTCGCCGACGGCGCCGATCTCATCCAGCACCCACGGAAACTTCTGCACCGTGGTGACGATGATCTTCTTGCCCTGCTCGATGAAGCGGCGCAGGTCCCCGGAGTGTTCGGCATGGCCGACCGTCGCGCCGACCTGCATGAACTGCTTGATGGTCTTCTGGATCTGGTCGTCGAGGATGCGCCGGTCGGTGATGACGATGACCGAGTCGAAGACCTCTTTGTCACCGGTCTTCACGCCGATGAGCTGGTGCGACAACCAGGCGATGGAGTTCGACTTGCCGCTGCCCGCCGAGTGCTGGATCAGGTAGCGCCGGCCCACGCCGTGCACGCGCACGTCGGCCAGGGCTTGCCGCACCACGCCCAACTGGTGATAGCGCGGGAAGACCTGCGTGCGCTTCTTCTTGCCGGTCTTCGGGTGCTTGACCTCGACGATCTGGGCGTAGTTCTCCAGGATGTCGGTCAGGCCCGCCGGCGTGAGCATCTCTTTCCAGAGGTAGTCGGTCTTCAGGCCGTTCGCGTTCGGTGGGTTGCCGGCGCCGTCCTCGTAGCCCTTGTTGAAGGGCAGGAACCACGAGGCCTTGCCCTTCAGCTCGGTGCACATGCGCACCTCGGCATCGTCCACGGCGAAGTGCACCACGCAGCGGCCGAACTCGAACAGCCGCTCGCGCGGGTTGCGGTCGCGCCGGTACTGCTCTACCGCGTCCTCCACGGTCTGCTTGGTCAAGCTGTTCTTCAGCTCGAAGGTGGCGATGGGCAAGCCGTTGATGAACAGGCCCAGGTCCAGCGCGCGTCGGGTCTCGTCCACGCTGTAGGCCAGCTGGCGCGTGATGGAGAAGCGGTTCTGCGCGTGCAGCGCCACGGCCTTGGCGTTGCCGCCGGACGGCGTGCCGTAGAACAGGTCGAAGTGGCCAGCCGGGTGGTGCTCGATGCCCTTGCGCAGCACGTCGATGGCCCCGCGCTTGCCCAGTTCCGCCGACAGTCGGGTCAGGAACTTCAGGCGGTTGATGTCCTTGGTGTCGTGGGCGTCGGCCATGCCCAGCTTCTTGAAGGCCTCGGGCTGCGTGGCGCGCAGGAACGCGAACAGCTGGGCCACGTCCAGCGCGTGGGCGCGGTCGAAGTCCTTGGGGCTGCCGGCGAAGTAGCCGGTGCCGCCGTAGGGCGCTGGTGGCTCGGCTGCCGCGTTGGGCGGGACGGCCAGGCCGTCGGTGCCGGTCATGTGCCGGACGATCAGCGATTCGAGGCCCTTCTCGCTGATGTCGGTGCTCATGCTTCGGCGGCCTCTTCGTCTAAGGGTTCGAGCTCGTCGGACTCGTTGTCCAAGTCGGCCTCCGTTCCGGTGGGCACATCGGCCGGTAGCTGGGCTGCGGCATCACGCACGTCGAGCCTGCCGGTGACGATGTCGGCAACGAGACGCGTACGGAACTCGCGAACAAGTTCGATCTCGCCTTCCAGTCGCTCGATGCTCTTCTCAATGGCCGCCGTCTCGACATCGATGCGCCTGGCAATGTGTCGAGCCTCAGCCACCGGAGGTATGGCGAAGCGAAAGTCCTTGAGCGACGAGAGCGGCAGATTGTTCGCCATGCCTTCAGCGCCACTGATGGCCTGCTCGACTTGATGCCGGTAGTAACGGGAGTTCATGGCATAGACCATGAAGTCCGGGTCGACCGTGTCTCGAAACCGCGCGCGAAAGGTCTTGTCCGACAGGATGAGTCTGTAGCGAATGGATCTCACCCTACCCACCGAGCCGACGAGGCTGGGCGATCCGCAGGCGCGGGAAATCAATACGTCGCCAACAGCGACAACGATGCTCGGTTCGACGACGAATTCACTCGCAAGCCTCTTGTGCTCGGTCTCGCGGAAGACCCCGCGATTCACGCACCCAGACTTGAGCACACCCCATGAGTCACCCTCGGCGAGGAAGCCGGCTGCGAGTGGACTCACGCCTTGATCGATTGCATGCACCAAGGTCCGGAGGCGCCGAAGCTCCCAGTGAGCCGGAATGTCTCCAAGCCAGGGAATTGCAGTCGAATTGAGGGGCGCGCCAGCATCGAAGCCCTTGGTGACGGCGCGAAAGATGATGGCCTGCTTCTGCTCCGTCAACAGTGCGACCACCTTGCGCTTCGCGCGGATCGCGCGGTCCAGCCTGCCGTTCGCCCAGGCCAGAAAGCGCACGATGGCGGCCTGCTCGTCCGGCGGCGGGCATGGCGACTGCATTTGCTTGAACTGGTCCCAGTACAGGCGATTGCGATCTTTCACGATGCCGCGTGACGCCGCATCGATCTCGGCCATGTAGTCGCCCGTGCGGAACAGCGCAGCGAAGTATTCGGGCACAACCTCGGGGTAAGGCCGCGCAACGACATAGGCCGGACTCACCAGCCCATCCACCGGACAGATGCCCAGTGCACCTTGCCACATGCGCATCGTGTTGTAGGCCAGGTCGCCCTTCGCGGCGCGCTTGTACTTGCCGAAGTCCGACATGACCTGTTTGCGTTTGGCACCGCCGAAGCTGCGCACTTGCACGCCCGTCTTGAGCGATACCTCCAGGATCGGCAGTTCGGCATAGCCGGTCTGGCTTCGTTGGCCAAAGAGGCTGCCGTTTCGCACGACACGCCATTGCGCGGGCACCTGGCCCAGCCACGGCAGCCCCGAGGCCTTGTAGTCCGCGTAGGGCTTGAGGTCGCCGATCACGCCTGGCCCCCCTGCTCTTCGCTGTCCCACCGCTCGCGGTAAGCATCGACGTAGAAGGCCGTGGCCGCTGGGTCGATCTGCCAGTAGTGGCGGCACAGTTCGCGGTACATCAGCACCACGGGCTCATGTCCACAGAAGTCCAGCAGGCCGTCCAGCGTGCGTTCGATGTGCTGGGCATCGCCGCTGCCGCTGCGCACGATGTTGTCCACCACCGGCCGGTATTGCAGCGCGGCCCGTTGCCCAAGCTCGCGCACGCTGCCCACCAGGTCGAGGATGGCTTGGGGCAGTTGGTCATCGAGCGTCACGCGCGGCCCTCCGCATCCGGCAGGCGCCGGGCCGCCTGTTCCCGCGCATGCTCCATCGCCTGATGCAGCCGCTCGCGCAGCATCGGCAGCGGCGGCAAGGCCGTGAGGTACTCGCTGACGCGGATGGACTTCGCGTCCAGCTGCAGCAGTTCCACCTGCTCGGCGTCGGCCGCTGCGCACAAGATCAGGCCGATCGGCGCCTCTTCGCCCGGCGCGCGTTCGTGCTTGTCCAGCCAGCGCAGGTACAGCTCCATCTGGCCGACATGGGCCGGCTGGAAGGATTCCAGCTTCAGCTCGACAGCGATCAGACGGCGCAGGTGGCGATGGAAGAACAGCAGGTCCAGGTGGAAGTCGTCCTTGCCCACGCTCATGCGCTTCTGGCGCGCGACGAAGGTGAAGCCGTTGCCCAGCTCCAGCAGCACGCCTTCGATCTCGCGCAGGATGGCGCTTTCCAGATCGCGCTCGCTGTAGGCGCCTTTCAGCCCCAACAGGTCCAGCAGGTAGGGGTCGCGGAACACGGTGTCGGGGCTCATCTGCCCGTCGCGCAGCTTGCTGATCTCGGCCGAGATCACAGCCTTCGGCCGCTTCGACAGCGCCGTGCGTTGGTACAGCATGCCGCCGACCTTCTGCCGCAGGGTGCGAACGTCCCAGCGCTCGATGCGACACATCTCGGCGTAGAAGTCGCGGGCGAGCGGGTCCTTGATGGGCAGCAGTTCGACGAAGTGGCTCCAGCTCAATGTTTGCGACAGCGTCGCAAGAATCTTCTCGTCGGTCATCCACTCGGCAAAGCGCGCCATCCGGGTCAGCGCGGTGTAGTTGAAGCCGGCGCCGAACTCGGTGGTCAATCCTTGCGACACCGTCGCAAGAATCTGCTTGCCGTAGGCCGCGCGCCCGGCCTGCAGGTTGTCCCGCAGCAGGCGGCCGCCGATCTGCCAGCACAGCAGCGTGTAGGTGGCGTTGGCCGCGGTGGCCAGCCGCTGGCGCGCCGATTGCACCAGGCTGCGCAAGTCCGAAAGCAGCGCCGAGGGGTCCGTTTCGGTCTTAGCCCTGGATGCGGCCTTTGTGACCAGGGCCTTGCCCGACGCAACTCTTGCCCCCTTCGACGCCGGCGTCGCAGGCTTAGCAACGCGGCGGCTGGCGGGCACGGTCGCCTTCTTCATGCTTCGGCCTTCGCCACCAACAAGCCGTCCAGCAGGCCTTCGGCCTCCTTCTCGATGGCCAGGATGTCGGCGCTGATCTCGGCCAGCGTGCGCAGCGGCTGCGGCTTGTAGAAGTGGCGCGTGAAGCTGATCTCGTAGCCGATCTTGGTGGCGTCGTTGTTGACCCAGGCGTCGGGCGTGTAGGGCAGCACCTCGCGGCGGATGAAGGCTTCGATGCCGCCCTCTTCCAGCAAAGGCACCTGCTCGGTGTCACGCAGGTCGGTATCGGGTTCGTATTCGATGACGCAGGGCTTGCCGGCGTTAACAGCGTCATACAGGCCCAGCATCGGGTCGGCGGTGAGCTTGCCGGGCTTGTGCACCTTGGCGATGACGGGTGGCGCGGTTTCGACGCGCCAGCTCACGGCCTTGAGGATCAGCTTCAGCTCGGCGGCCGGCAACTTGGTGCCGGCCTTCTTCAGGGCGGCATCGACGCGGTCGCGGAAGACGTTGTGGTCTTCGAAGAGGCCATCGCCCAGCGCCGCACGCAAGGCGGTGGCCACCTCGACCAGGCGGCCATCACGCTTCCAGGTCGTGGGGTCGAGCAGCTTCTTGCGCTTCTTCTCGGGCAGGCCCTTCTTGCCAGCGCCGCCTTCGTCGTCGGCGTCGTCATCGTCGTCGCTGCCCCAGTCGGCCAGCCGCTTGTCCAGCGCGTCGGCAATCTGGTCGAAACGACTGAAGAGGTCGTCACCGAACTCTTCGTAGAGCGCGGCGCGCAGGTCTTCGTCACCCGAGGCGAAGCGCAAGGTCTCGATGGCCATCAGCGACAGCTGGCTGTGCAGTCGAAGCGGACGCTCGACGGTGACCTTCCAGTAGCCGAAGGCCGCGTTCGGAAAGATCTTCGACTCGGCCGTCTCTTTGAAGTCGCGGAAGGTGCGGCAAATGCGCTCGATGTCGTCAGGCCCCAGCTCGCAGTTCTTCTTGCCCAGGTTCTTGCGCAGCGGCTTGAACCACTGGCTGGCGTCGATCAGCTGCACCCTGCCCTTGCGGTGCTTGGGCTTGCGGTTGCTCAGCACCCACACGTAGGTGGCGATGCCGGTGTTGTAGAACAGGTTCAGCGGCAGAGCGACCAGCGCCTCGACCCAGTCGTTCTCAATCAGCCAGCGGCGAATGTTGCTCTCGCCCTGGCCAGCGTCGCCGGTGAACAGCGACGAGCCGTTGTGCACCTCGGCGATGCGGCTGCCCAGCGACGAGCTGTGGTTCATCTTCGAGGCCATGTTGACCAGGAAGAGCATCTGGCCGTCGCTGGAGCGGGTGACGAGCGAGAGCTCCTCGCCGTCGTGCATGACCTTGAAGCGCGGGTCGCGCATGCCGTCCTTGCCGCCCATGGCTTCGAGGTCCTTCTTCCAACTCTTGCCGTAGGGCGGGTTGGCGACCATGAAGTCGAATTCCTGCCCCGGGAAAGCGTCGTGCGCCAGCGTGGACCACTCGGCACCGCCGACGATGTGGTCGGCGTTCTCGCCCTCCCCCTTGATCAGCATGTCGGCCTTGCAGATCGCATAGGTCTCGGGGTTGATCTCCTGGCCGTAGAGGCCGCACGTGATCTCCAGGCCACGCTTGTTGCCGATGGCGGTCAGCGTCTCCTCGGCCACGGTGAGCATGCCGCCGGTGCCGCAGGCATCGTCGTAGAGCAGGTAGGTGCCAGACTTGAGCTGGTCTTCCACGGGCAGGAACACCAAGTTGGCCATCAGGCGCACGGCGTCGCGCGGCGTCCAGTGCTCGCCTGCCTCTTCGTTGTTGTCCTCGTTGAACTTGCGCACCAGCTCCTCGAACACCGTGCCCATCGCGTGGTTGTCGATGCCCGCGGGCGAGAGGTCGATGTCGGGGTCGAGGAACTTGTTGATCAGCGTGGCCAGCGCGTCGGCCTTGGACAGCGTGGGCAGCTGGTTGCGGAACTTGAAGTTGTCGAGGATGTCCTGGACGTTGGGCGAGAAGCCGTCGAGGTAGTCCTCGAAGTCGGCCAGCAGTTGCTGCTGGCTGGCGCGCGACTTCAGGTCACGCAGCGTGAAGCGCGAGGTGTTGTAGAACGCCTGGCCAGCGGCATCGGCCAGCGCCGCGCGCTGCTCGGTGATCCGAGCCTCGTCGAGCATCTTCTTAGTGTCGAGCACGGCCTGCTTGGTTGGCTCCAGCACCGCATCCAGGCGGCGCAGCACGCACATCGGCAGGATGACATCGGGATACTTGCCACGCTTGAAGAGGTCGCGCAGCACATCGTCGGCGATGCCCCAGATGAAGGAGACGATCTTGTTGTGAGTAGCCTGGTCCACTACGCGGGCACCTTCTTGTTCTGATGGCTGGTGGTGATCATGGGCAGCATGTCATGGCTCGCGGTTCATCGCGAACTCGAGCAGCTGCTTGTCGGTAACCTCACCGGGCCACATCGTGGAAGCAAGCCAGCGGTAGAAGGAACTTGCCGCGATGCGGCTTTTCACGCCATCGCGGCGCCATGCCTTCGCGATGGGCGACGCCAGCTCGCCGACGCGCTCCTCTTCGAAGCGGGCGATATGCCCTGCTCTCTCAGCGTCGGGCATCTCCTCGAACAAGGACTTCGCCTCGGCGGACTTGAAGTGTTGCCACTCCTCGCGAAGACGCTGGAGCCGCTCGTCCATGCTTGGGCGTGGAACGGCAACATCGGACGGCGGCTTGCCGCCCTCCCCTTCGCCGGCGTACTGCTTCTTCAAGGCATCACGCAAGTACGCCGCCGGCGAGTTCAGCGGCGGCAGCGTCGAGTTCTTCATGCGCTGCTCGACGTGCTCGACCGCCGCGCGCAGGACGCCCTCGTCGGTGACCGCATACAGGTCCTGGGCATCGGTTCGCTTGAAGCCCAGGGTGATGACGCGCTCGACCAATTCCAGGTCGAAGACGTTTTTGGCCGAGTCGCGCAGACCGGCCAGGCTGACCTGCGGCTTCGGAAGCACCCGGAACTGCAGCTCTTCAACTTTGCGGCCGCGCTTGTGCTCAACGATTTCAAGCTTGAAGTCTTCGCACAGCGTGTCCAGTTCGGCGAGGGCCTTCTTGATGGTGTCGCGGTGCAGGATGCGGTAGTCGACTGTGGTGATGTCGCTTCGGCCTGTCAGGACGGAGGCCCACCAGATCACGTCCTCCCGCATGGTCAGCCGGCCCGGCGATGTGAGGTAGCGTGCACCGAGCTCGTAGAGCACCGAGGCCGCGTAGCTGCGCATCTGCGAGCTAATCTCCAGAAGCACCCTCGTGTACTGCGCCGGTTTGACCAGGCGCTCACGGATGGGCTGTGGGTAGGTCCACGTGATGGTGCAGGCCTGACCACGTCCGGGCTCGTCGATTACAACGGGGCCCAGCAACTGTGTGGACGTCCATTGCCGGGCCTGGCCGCCGCTGGTGTGCCATTCGATGGTGGTGGCCTGCATGTCGCGGATGTGCGACTTCAGAAGCTCGGTGTTGTTAGACGTGAAGCGGGCGTCATCGATGAGCTCTGACAGCAGGATCGAGTAGGTCGGATTTTCGACGCCCTGCTGCTGTGCGTGGTACAGGAAGACGTTGTAGATCCGCCTGGACAGCAGTGTCAGCTTCCCGCGCTTTGGGCGAATGGCGATGGCTTCGTTGGCTTTGGCAACGGCTTGATCTTCGGGACGTGTGGCAACCTCCGATGATCTCGGTGATCTAGGCTTCGCCGCGGTCGGGGCCTGTTGATCGATCTCTTCGTGCCCCATCGGCACCTTTCCAGAAAAGCTTGGCTGCCATGTTGGCTTTGAATTGTGATTGTGTCAATTCACAGAAGAGCACGGTGGCGCCGAAGGCGCGGCCTTGAGGATTTGAAGAAGAACACTTGAGAGCTTGAAGACTTGGTCGGCCAGAAAAGCGTTCTGAGTCAGTGGCTTAGAGCTTTTCTGCCGAGTGGATATGGGGTAGTCGCGGAGAGTATTTGGGGATCTCGGGCTGTGGATATGGGGTAGTGAGGGCCGGAAGTGGAGAGTCTTTGGGGATGTCGGTGAGTGGACTTGGGGATCTGGCCAGTTTGGTACGACCGAAATGCTGAATTTGGTACGACTTAAAGCTCGCGTGGCTCTGATTCGGCCCGGGCTGGCGTCGAGGTTCCCCAAATCTCCTCACAGTTTGGGTCGGGCGTTCGGGCTGTTCCCCAAAGACTCTCACTGATCGTAGAAGAACCTCACGCCTTTGGACGCCTCAGTCCCGTACCGCTGAAATTTACCGAGTCTCTGCTTTTCGGTAAACTAGACGGATTCCGTCGAATGAGAGTCTACCGTGGCAACTGCGGCATCTTCCACTTCACCGCTCGAGGGCGCTGGCAACCAGGTTGCCACTCCCGGCCCTTCGCCCGCAGCTGCACCGCGGGCTGTGATCGATATGGCCAGGATCCAGGCGCTTGCGACGCGCGCTGGGAGCATGGTGGAGCAGATACGCGCCAGGTTGCTGGAGCCTGAAGCCCGGAAGATGTCGCCGCTCTACTCTGCTTCTCAGATTGCGACCCTGTGTGGCGTCGACAAGGCGCATGTCAACTATCGCATTTCGAAGAGCGACTTGCCTTCGGGCAAGTTGACCCCGACCGGAGGCAAGCGCGAGTTCACGCTCGCTGAAGCGCGCCAATGGACCCGAGCCTATCGGACCGAGAAGATGCGGCCAGCTGGGCAGCGAGCAATCTGCATCGCGGTCGCCAACTTCAAAGGCGGGGTCTCCAAGACCACAAGCGCGATGATCCTTGCGCAAGGGCTTAGCTTGCGTGGTCACAGGGTTCTGGCCATCGACATCGATCCTCAAGGATCGTTGACCACGTTGCATGGCGTTCTTCCTGAAGCTGAGGTGGACGAGGAGATGACGATTGCACCGCTGTGCAATGGAACTTCAGACGACATCACGCCCGCGATCCGCTCAACGTACTGGGACGGCATTGATCTGGTCGCAGCGGCGCCATTCTTGTTCGGGGCCGAGTTCGCCCTGCCCGCCCGCCAAATGAATGAGCCGGGCTCACGATTCTGGGACGTGCTCAATGGAGGGTTGGAGCCGGTTCGGAATCTGTACGACGTGATCGTCATCGACACGCCGCCTGCTCTTTCCTACGTCACCATCAATGGACTTTGGGCCGCCGACGGAATAGTCGTTCCTGTCCCTCCCTCAGGGCTGGATTTCGCAAGCTCAGCGCAGTTCTGGTCCCTGCTTGCCGATCTTGGGGGCAACCTGGACAAGCAGGAACAGGCAGGCGTTCGCAAGGTGTTCGACTTCCTGCACGTGCTGCTCAGCCGTGTCGACCAGGCTGATGCGGCCTCGCCTGCGGTGCGGCAGTGGATCCAGGCTACCTACGGCGAGTTCGTGTTGCCCGTTGAGATTCCCAAGACCTCTGTCACCAGCAACAAGTCTGCGGAGTTCGCGACGGTATACGACGTGCAGAAGTACGACGGGTCGGCCAAGACCTACAAGCGTGCAGTAGATGCCTATGACCGATTTGTTGACTTGATCGAAGAGTCCGTCGTCGAGGCGTGGCGCACGCGGCGGGCGGCGTCATGAAGTGCCTTGAGTCTGGCAACCTGGTTGCCAACGCGCACGAAATCGGCGTCTGCCTGGAGCCCGTGGCAACCTGGTTGCCACGGGGCGGGATCTTGGGAATCCGCCAAGAGCTGGATGACGACAGGCAACGCGAACTCCGATGGAACGATGGAAGGGCACTGCAATGAGTACGAAGTCGAAGCTCTTGGCGATGACCGAAAATCTGCAACTGCCGCCAGAGACTGTTCCTGCGGCGCCGACGATCGACGCGTTGTCGAGTGGGGCCGCTGACAAGATTGACGGGTCTCCACAGAACACCAAGTTCCCACCGGTGACTTCTGGGCCGGTCGCGAGAACAGGCCCTGGCCAGATGCTGCAGTTTCGCGGCCAGATGCTTGCTGTCGAAGGTGAGCTTGGAAAGCTGCGCGACCAGCTCAAGGAGCACGAGGGCTCGACGCCAACCAAGAAGCTCGACCCGCAGTCTGTCTTGCCAAGCCGATGGGCCAATCGGCATCCGGACTCGTTCAATACAGCGGAGTTCGCAAGGCTCAAGCAGGACATTGAGTTGGCCGGGGGCAACGTCCAGCCGATCTCTGTTCGCGCACTCAGCGACCGGCCCGGGAAGTACGAAATCGTTTTCGGACATCGCCGGCACCGCGCCTGCAGCGAACTGGGCATCCCGGTTCTCGCCACGGTCGATACGAGCGCGGTGTCGGACCACGACTTGTTCTCGGCGATGGACCGCGAGAACCGGGAGCGCGCCGATCTGTCGCCCTTCGAGCAGGGCACGATGTATCGCCGCGCGCTCGACGAGAAGCTCTATCCATCCAACCGCCGATTGGCTGAGGCGCTGGGCGTCTCCCACACATGGGTCGCCAACGTCCTGTTGGTGGCGGACCTCCCGGCCCCGGTTGTCGAGTGTTTCCGGTCCCCACTGGATATACAGCACCGCCACGCCAAGACGATCGCTACGGCGCTCGAAGCCGACAGGAAGGCGGTGCTGCGGCGCGCCGAAAAGCTTCGAGCACTGGAGCGACCGAGAACAGCGACGGCCGTCGTTTCGGCACTCGTCGGGACGGCCACGGAGACCGCAGAGCCCACCCACCAGCCGTTGGAAGTTGGAGGCAAGCAAGTGGGTCGTTGGTCAAAAGACAGGGCAGGGCGGTTGAACATTCAGATCGACTCTGCCCATCTTGACGATGACGGCCACCTTGTCGTGCTGAAGTCGATCGAGGCAGCCCTGAAGCGCTAGCTTCACGAGCACTGGCAACCAGGTTGCCACGGCAGACACGGCCTTAGAGCTGCCGGTACCGGCGCGCCGCACCTCAACGACGGCGCCATGGCCCGGCCAATAGCGGCCCGAACAAACCTTTGGCTGAACCGCGTCACAGGGGCAAAAAGTGTTGCTCCAAGAAAGAGGGCAATGCAGGTGCCGTCTGCGGCCAAGAGCGCTAGGCGCCGCAGTGAACTCGACAGTGGCGCGCGGGCCCCATTCGAGACTACCAGTCGGGGTTTTGTCCGGGCCAGGCGACGCCCATGCGATCCATCAGCTCCTCGGTCGCGCCCGCTGGGCTCTCGTCGGCGCCGCGGTGCTCGGGCACACGCCATTCGCCCTTGTCATTTACTCGCGTCATATACATGATAAGGTTTATTATCATGCTGCTGAAAAACGACCAACTTGTAAGGGGGTTGCCTGGTGACCCCGCGCCAAGTACCTGATCCACAAGGATTTCCGCGATGAACCCCACTCCAGGCCCTGACCAGGCGATCCAGCGCCCGAAGCGGCGCTCGTGCGGTCGGCACGAGCCGACGCCCCTGTCGATCGAGGGGGCCAAGGCCGGAGATGGCATCCAGGTGCCCGCCGCTGCCTTGGGCGACCTGAACGCCGGGCCATGACCGTGACGCCGACCTATCCGAGCCCGCTCGACGACGCAGCGCTGGCCGCCACCTGGGAGGCCGCCTGGTCAGGGCTCGGCCTGCCGGCACCGGCGGGCCTGCAGGCCCGGCTGATGACCGCGTGGTCGGAGCCGCACCGCCGCTACCACGACCAACGCCACCTGCGGGAGTGCCTGGCGCTGTGGCAGCGCTGGCACCAGCACGCCTTGCGCGCCGGCGAGCTGGCCCTCGCGTTGTGGTTCCATGACGCGGTCTACGACCCGCGCGCGAGCGGCAACGAACTGGGCAGCGCCACCTGGGCGACGCGCTCGCTCGTGGGCGCCGGCGCCGACAGCGAGACGGCGCAGCGCGTGCACGATCTGGTGATGGCCACTCAGCATGACGCGACTGCGGACCTGGTCGCGAACCCGGACGCACGGCTGATGCTGGACATCGATCTGTCCATCCTGGGCAGCCCGGCCGAACGCTTCGAACGCTACGACCGCGCGGTGCGCCAGGAGTACGCCTGGGTGCCGGGATGGCGCTACCGACAGGCGCGCGAAGCGGTCCTGCAGGGCTTCCTCGAACGGCCGCGGCTGTACCACAGCGCGCCGGCGCATGAGCTGCTCGAAGCCCAGGCCCGCGTCAACCTGCGCGCGGCGCTGTCGCGGCTGGCCGAATGAGCCGGTCCACCCACGACACCCCGGCGTCGGACGCCGTGCGTGCCGTCAGACCATCCGGCACGGACAGCCGCGCCGAGTCGATGGGGCAGGGCGCGCTGGCGCCCTTGTTCGACGCACCGTCGCTCGACGCGCGGCATGTTCGGGCCCGCCCGGGACCCACCACGGCCAGCGCCGCCCGCCAGCGCAAGCTGCATGTCGGGCACTTCGCCTTCATGCGCGCGGTGGTGCAGGGGCTGGACCCGCGCGACAGCTGGGAGCGCTACCTGCGTCTCGAGGGCGAGGCCAGCGACCAGCGCACCGTGCGCGCCACCATCGCCTGGATCCGCGACGAATTCGCCGCCGCGGCGAAGCGGCAGGACCAGTTCGGCACCGCGCGCCTGGTGCGCATCGACGCCACCCGCATCGCCGACCCGGTGCTTGAGCTGCCGAGTCTGGAGGCGTTCGCCGCGGAGCAGGGCCTGGAGGACGAACGCCAGGCCGAGCAGATCGCTGCCTACGAGGCGGTGTACGGCCGCGCCACGCAGCGCCTGCGCCGGCGCGCACGCCTGATCGCACGCCAGCTCGAGGCGCTACGCTGGCTCGAGGGGCTGATCGCCCAGTCGCCGAAGGCCGGCGACGCCGTCGCCGCCTGGCTCAACCCAACGCTGGCCGGCCACCTCGAGGCGGCCGACATCTTCACGCTGGCGCAGCTGGTTGAGCGCATCAACGGGGTGGGCCTTCGCTGGCACGCCGGCATCCGCGCGCTGGGCGAGGGCAAGGCCCAGCGCATCGTCGAGTGGCTGCAGGAGCACCAGGACAGCATCGCGCTGCAGCTGGGTCGCCACGTGGCGATGCCGCGCAGCCGGCTCTACGCGCATGAGCTGCGGGCCGTGGTGGCCGCGGCCACGGACATCCGTCCGCTGGAGAAGTTCATCGTGCCGGCCGAGCTCGACGGCACCCAGGGCCTGTACCGCCGCCCGCAGGCGCAGTGCCTGCTGAAGGCCACCAACGACTACCAGGCCATCCTCGCCTGGCTGCGCGCCAAGCAGGGGCTGACACCGGAGCAGAAGGCGCAGCTCAAGTCCCGTCGGCGCCAGCGCGACACCGGTGTCGAGCAGGACCTGGACTGGTTGCAGTTGCTGTCGCACACCCAGCGCGCCTACCGCAAGGAGGCCGAACGCTTCCTGCTCTGGGCGATCACCCAGCAGGGCAAGGCGCTGTCCTCGATGAGCAACGAGGACTGCATCGCCTACCGCGACTTCCTGGCCGACCCCCAGCCGCGCAGCCGCTGGTGCGGCGCGCGCGCGCGCGAGCGCTGGTCGCCGCTGTGGCGGCCCTTCGAGGGCCCGCTGTCGCCGTCGGCGCAGCGCCATGCCATCACGATCCTGAAGAACCTCTACGCCTTCCTTGTCGACCAGAACTACCTGATGGGCAACCCGTGGTCGGCGGTGGGTGTGCCGCGCGCGGCCGGACCGAAGCTGAACGCCGGGCGCAGCTTCAGCGTGGCGCAGTGGCAGTTCATCGAGGCGCAGTTGCAGATGCTGCCCGTAACCTCGGCCCACCAGCGGCTGCGCTTCGCGCTGCACCTGCTCTATGCCACCGGGCTGCGGCTGTCGGAGGCGGTGGCCGCCCGGGTGGACGACCTGCAGTGGGTGGAGTACCCGGCCGAGGCCTCGGACGACGAGCCGCTGCAGGGCTGGCTGCTGCGGGTGATCGGCAAGGGGCACAAGGAACGCGAGGTGCCGCTGCCCTCCGAGGTGGTGGGCGAGCTGGCCCGCTACCTGGCCTCGCGCGGGCTCGAGGCGGATCCGCAGGACATCGGCAACCAGGGCGCCTTCCTGCTGGGCAAGGCGAGCGACGCCGCCGAGCGTGCGCCGGGCCTGAGCGCGGGGCAGGTGTTCGACCCCCGGCAGGGCATCGCCGCGACGACGCTGTACGACCAGGTGAAGGCGTTCTTCGCCGACTGCGCCAGCGTGCTGCGCCAGCAAGGCGATGCCAAGGGAGCCGAGCGCTTTGCGCGCGCCAGCACGCACTGGTTGCGCCACTCGCACGCCAGCCATGCAATCGCCGCGGGCATGCCCATCGAGATCGCGCAGCAGAACCTGGGCCACGCCTCGCTGGCCACCACGACGGTGTATGTGACCACCGAGAAGCGGCGCCGGATGAAGGCGGTCGAGGCGTTCTGGCGTCGATAGCTGGGGCAGGGCGGAGGCGGCGGGTGCGACGGCCCTGCGTGGCCCTGTCGTGCCCTTGGCGGCCGCGCCCAGGCTGCCGGGGCGTACCTGATAGACCGAACCAGGCGCATCGCCGGTCATCCCCGGGCGCGGCGTGGTCGCCGAGCGTGGGCCGATGGGGCGGTCGCCCGAGACACCTGATGCGTCAGGCCATTGGCTGCGCGCTCATAAGTCGCTGTGGACCCTGGAAGGTAAGCGAGCGCTGACACCGCGTGAGGTGTTGACGTTCGAAGTCACGCCTGATGGGGTCGGTGCCGGTTGCTCTGATGGGCGCAGGCCTGCCCTGGTTCGGTCTATCAGGTACGCCTGCGATCGCGGGTGCGGACGGCGGCCGGTTGCGCACAGGCAGGGCCTCCTCACTCAACAGTCCGAGCCGCTCGAGCAGATCTGGGTGCCGGTCCAGCCGAACCGTGCCGGCGTTGTCCACCCACGCGCCGCAGCGCTCGGACAACTCCGCTGCCCACCCGAGGTTGCTTTTCCGGCTGACGTACTGCAGACCATCGCGGCCGCCATGCTCACCGGCGAAGTCAAGCGCGGATCGGCCAGTCTCGAGCCGGGTGAAGCACCCGCTCGCGCTTCCCGCTGCCCACGGTCTCGGCAGGCCTCTGATCTTGGGCGATGTCACTCACTGCGCACAAGTTGCCCTTCCGAGTGAGGGCATCGTCATCAAACGAGCGCAAGAAACCAGATATATGTCATTAAACGAACGCGGTTTGGCTGCGACGGAAGCTTGGTCCGTAGGATAGACGGCCAATCTGTGTTCGTTTAATGTCGAACTCCGCAATCTTGTGTCAGACTGATGACATGGAGACCTTCAATCCCGCCGTGCTGCGTACATCTGCTGACGCCCTTCCAGAGATTGTCTTCACGCCTCCGAACGACAACGCCGCTGCGCAGCGCGTCTCCCGCATGCGCCAACAGGGGTTGCTCCGGCAACTGTATAGAGGTGTCTACACCTCCAACCTGAACGCTGAGGACGCGGACGTCGTCAGGCGGAACTGGTCCCGCATCCTGGACTACCTGGCCCCGGGCTGCGTGCTGTCGCATCGCAGCGCCTTCGACTCGAGGCCAAAGAATGGACTCGCCTACATCAGCCGGGCAGAAGGTCGTCGCGACCTCGAATTGCCCGGCTTGACGTTCAAGGGGCTCGTCAAGCCGTCGCTCGGACCTTTGACCAACACAGAGCGTCCCGGGGCTGCCGACGTGCCTTACCAAGGGTTCTACGTTTCCAGCCAGGCGCGCGCATACCTTGAGAATCTCACCGCCGACAAGCGGATGGCGCCACGGCAGCTACCGCGCACAGAAATCGAGGAACGGCTTGAGAAGCTCATCACGCTCCGTGGCGCTCGTGCGGCCAACGCATTGCGCGATGACGCTCGTGAAGTAGCTGAACGCCTTGGCCTGGAGGCCGAGTTCAAGACGCTCGACCGATTTATCGGCGCCATGCTGGGCACGCACTCCGCCAGGGTGCTCGGAAGCCGCGTGGCGCTTGCTCGCGCACACGGGCTGCCGTACGACCCTCAACGTGTCGAACTCTTCGAAAAGATTGCCGCGCAGCTTCGCAACCAAGACTTTCCGGACGTTCCTGAGCCGGCGAGGAAAGGCTCTGCCCGTGAAGTGTTTGCCTTCGTCGAGTCGTACTTCTCGAACTACATCGAAGGGACCACCTTCACCGTGGAAGAGGCCGAGGACATTGTTTTCCATGGCCGCATCATTCCAAATCGCTCGGAAGACTCTCACGACATCAAAGGGACTTTCGACGCGACATTGCGGAACCCGTTCTATGGCGAGACTCCGCAAAAAGCCGAAGACTTCCTCGCGTGGTTGCAGCGAGCCAATGCCCTGGTCATGCAGGCCCGCAAGGACAAACATCCTGGCGAGTGGAAGCTCGACGCAAACCAAGCCGGGAGCACCTTGTTTGTCCTGCCGGAGCTCGTACCTGAGACGCTGCGGAAGGCATGGTCAATGATGCCGTTGCTCGAACAGCCGATGCAGCGCGCACTCTTCGCGATGTTCGTGGTGAGCGAGACTCATCCGTTCACTGATGGCAACGGCCGAACCTCGCGACTTCTGATGAACGCCTTTCTGTCTCAGCACGGACAGTGCCGGATCATTATTCCGACTGTCTTCCGCGAAGACTACCTGTTGTCCCTCAAGGCCATCAGCCATCAAGGCGACGCCACCGCCTACATGCGCGCGATGGGCATCGGGCAGGCCTGGGCCAGCGAGCTGAACTATGAAGTCGATGTGCCCGAGATGAACCGGCAACTTGACGAATGCAACGCCAAGAAGGAAGACACCCGCGTCTTCCGCCTGCTGTCCCCCAAGACAAGGCAGCCGATGAGCGCAGAGAGGTGGCCACCGAAGGACTTGCCCGAGGGAGAGGGCGCAGGAACATGAGGCGGCCGATGTCGGGAATGAAGTACGCGTCGTCTGCGAGTTACAGCGACGATCGAGGACCCCTGCTGCCTCAGGTTGGTACGGCTGGAGGGGGCAGGTCACAGGCATTCGAGGACATCGTCCAGAGATGCGGCTTCAGCGGTGCCGTCATGCAGGCCTTGCAGACCGCGCGGGTGGAACGCGCAATCGACCCGCACGATGAGCCGGCCACCCGACGCCCTGCGGGTTCGACGTCCCGCGACGCGGAGCCCAAGACCAGCAAACCGGGGACTTGAGCAAGCCCCGGTTGGGGTGGTAACTTGGCGCGACCATGAGCCTGTCGACCGGCATCTATCTCTTCCTGGGCATCGCGCTCGCCGCGGGCCTGGCGATCAACTGGGCGCAGCGGCGCGAGTTGCGGCGGCGTTCGCGTGATGTCACCGCGCCGCAGGAGTAGGCCCACCCTCTGCGGACGCCTCACGGGCCCAGCGCGCGCTCCAGGACAGCCCGGGTTCTGTCGGAGACCACCCATTCGAGGTGCATGCGGGCCCGCGTGAGGCCGACAAAAAGCAGCCGTCGGGTCATGGGGTCCAGTCCTTCCAGATCGCACTCCGTCAGAACGATCGCCGCCGCTGCCTGGCCCTTGAAGCGGCGCACGGAGTCGATCAGCAGCGGCCCCTCGGTCCAGATTGCGCCGCCGCCGTCGTCATAGCGTCCCGTGAAGCGACGCAGCGGCCAGCTCCCCAGGTGGTCCAGGCCCTGCAGTGCGGACCGCTCCCGGCCGCGCATGCTGACCACGGCCACGTCCTCGATCGCGAAGCCGCGCCGCAGGCAGCGCTCGACGGCTTCCACCGTGCGCCCGCCGACATCGCATGCCCCGTGTAGGCGATGGGGTCCGGCATCTCGCCCTCGCAGGCGGAGCAGGCCTCGACCTCCACCTCCGTCAGGCGCAGGCCGTTGATCAGCCTGACCAGCGCGCGGGGCGACCTGAAGTTCTCGTTCGACGTCACGGTCACCGCGTCGGCGATGTCGAACTGCGCGCGGTCCGGGTACAACTGCTGGGCAGGATCCTCCAGCAGGACGGCGCGTCCATCCGGGCGCAGGCGGGCCAGCATGGCCTGCACCCACTCCGGCTGCAGATCCTGAACCTCATCCAGCACCACCAGATCGAGGTCGGGCACGGCCTCGCCGATCGTCTCGATGCAGTGATCCGCGATGTCCTGGAAGGCGCTGTTCGCGCCGAAGTCGACCACTCGCCCTGAGCGTCGCGCGAAGCGCAATGCAAACTCATGGAAGGTCTCCGCGGGCGCCCTCACCGGAGCGACCCGGGCCATGTGGTCGGCCAGCGCGCGGTTGAAGCAGATGTAGGCCGCCCGGCGCCCTGCGGCGTCGGCATCGCGAAGCAGGCGCAGCGCGAGCTGGGTCTTGCCCGATCCGGCCGTGGCCACGACGCGGATGACACCGGACGGCGACTCGATCCTCGGTACCCAGGTGGCGAGCCCCGCCGACAGCAGCGTGCTGGCCTGCTGCAGCCGCCCCGCCAGCGCCGACACATCCGGCTGGACCCGAAAGCGGTTCTCGAAGAAGGCGACTACCCGCCCGGCCAGTTCTCTGTCGCTGACACCCGGCCCGAGAACCTGCGTGATCCGCGAGACGATGCTCGGAAGGTCCGCGCTGTCGACGATCCGCTCGCGAGGCCATTGGGCGGTGTCCGACTGCACCCGCACGCCCGGAAGCACCAGCAGATGGCGCAGGTTCACCCGCAGGCCCGCATCCTGCAATCGCGACCGCATGGCGCCGTACTGCAGGCCGACCTGCGCCTTCACGTCCTTGGACCGATCGCCGTAGACCTTGAAGATGCCGTCCGGTCGGAACTCGAGTCCACCGGATTTCACTTCCACCAGCAGCACGTCGCCGCCCTGGTTCACCACCACGATGTCGATCTCGCCGTGCTGTTCCTGCTCGCCTGTTGCCGCTGATGTAAATCCGCCTCTATTCGCTGGCGAGGTGGCGGATTTGCAGGTGGGCGCGGACGTGCGGTGGAGCGACCACGGCCCAATGGCATCAGGGCCTGCTGTCAAACGCAGTGAAGTTGCTACGTTTGTGTGGGTAAAGTCGTAAATTCCCCGGGCTACCCGTCGACCGCCGAAGAAATGCCTTGACTGACGAGGACTTAGGAGCAATTGCACTAAAGTTGAGAATTGATGTGCTGCTGTGTCCAGCGGCGGCGTGCAAGCGCCGGGAGGTGCACTGCACTGCCATGGAGGAGGTAGAAGCGCTGCCTTCTCATGAACTTCGCGAGCGAGAGCCATGCCCGCGCAGACAACTCCAGATCTTCGAGCAGCCAGTTCCTCTCGACGATGTGCCACTGGCTCGGGGCGATGTACGACGGTCGAGGCGGCAGGTGTGCGAGCCAACCCACGAGGCCCAAGGCTGGCCCAGTGGTCTCGGTGTGTGCCGCCGCCGCCTGATGCGAGCCAAACCAGCTCACGGCCCAGCCCAAGGTGGCGGCGACGCGTTGCGAGGCGCTGTCGGTTGGCATGATGAGGCCATCGAGCAGGAGACGGAGCCAGCGCCGCTCCATTTGCTGCGGATCGGCCGCGCGCTCGAACAGCTGCGTATTTCAGCGATCGTGGACGCCTGTTTCAGTCTGATCGTGGACGGTGAAACGGCGTCGCGGAGGGCCCGCCGGGGAGGCGCGCAAGCACGAGGGTCGAATGTAGCCCAACCGTCCACGATCAGCCTGAAACGCTCTGCCGCCAAAGGCGTGTTGAGGGTGGGTTTGGGGTTGGATTGATCTTCAGATCTCAGGCCCCTGCCAGGCCGCCGGAGGCGCCCCGACCGGGCCATGTACTCATGTCCGGTCTTGCCTGTCTGGGGCGTGGATGACAGCCCGGTTCACGTTGCCGCTGCCGCGTCGGCGTCGCGCATTGAGCGAGTGCCCTTGAGTTCGATCTTGTGGCTTGAGTGCACGACCCGGTCGAGGATCGCATCGGCCAGCGTCGGGTCGTTGAGGTAGGTGTGCCAGGCCTTGACCGGCAACTGGCTGGTGATCAAGGTCGAGCGCGTGCCGATGCGGTCGTCGAGCAGTTCGAGCAAGTCGTTGCGCTCAGCCGGGCCCATGGGCGAGATCGCAAAATCGTCGATCACGACCAGGTCAAGCTTGGCCAATGCGGCAAGCCGCCGCGCGAAGCTGCCGTCGCCGTGTGCTACCTGCAGTTCGTCGAACAGTCGTGCCGCGCGCACGTACAGCACCGAGAAGCCGCTGCGTGCGGCCTGGTGGGCCAAGGCACACGCCAGCCAAGTCTTCCCGCTGCCGGTGGCGCCCGTGATGAGCAGATTGCGCGCATGGCGCAGCCAGTCGCCGCTGGCCAGCGCGGTGATGAGGCTGCGGTCCAGCGCGCGGCTGGCGCGCCAGTTGATGTCCTCGATGCAGGCCGCGCCGACCTTGAGCTTGGCGGCCTTGAGCAAGCGCTGCACGCGCCGGTCGTCGCGCCAGGCGACCTCGCGCTGCACCAGCAGCGTCAGCCGCTCGTCGAAGCTCAGGCCGGCGGCTGCCGTGCTCGTGGCCTGCTCCTCGATGGCGCGGACCATGCCGTCCAGGCGCAGGCTGCGCAGTTGGTCCAGGGTGTGTTCGTTCAACATGGGATAGGTCTTCCAACGGTTGGGTTGCGGTGAGGGTGTTCGGGGGTCAGCCCGGTGGCGTGCGCCAAGGCCCGTGGTGATGTGCTGCTGGGCACCCTGCACGCCGCCGGTCCAGTGCCCCCGGTGTCGCCGTCCGAAGCCGGACAGCGACACGGCTGGGGGTCAGTGGTAGTAGTCGGGCCCGCGCACGTTCTCGTGCTCGATGGCCGGCATGGACGTGGCGGGAAACAGCGAGGGCTGGCGATCCAGGCCGCACTTGAGGATGTTGGTCACGCTGCGCAGGTTGGGCGCGCGGATGACCATGGCGCGCGTGCAGGCGGCCTCCAGCCGCTCGGCGCTGTAGCGGCGCACCAGGGCCAGCAGGCCCAGGCAGGCGCGGTAGCCTTGCTCAGGATGCGGGCGGTGTTCGAGCTGCCAGGTGACCACCGCGGCAGTGCTCACGCCGATACGCTGGCCCCAGCTGATCAGCTTGGCCGGCGTCCATTGCAGATGCGCGCGGTGCGACGCCGGCATGTGCTCGGGCGTCGTGGTGAAGCCGCCGCGCACGGTGCTCACGGCGTGGCCGGCCACGCGATGGTTGGACGCGAAGCATTCCAGCAGATTGCCGGTGACGCGCACGTCGATCTTGGTGCCGACGAGCCGGTGCGGCACGCTGTAGTAGTGGCCCTCGAACTCGATGTGGTAGTCGATGTTGACCTTGGCGCCGGTCTTCCAGCGGCCGATGGCATAACGCTGGAGCGGCATGGGCCTCAGCGCCGGCGCGTCGAGTGACTCGAAGGCACTTCGACGGCAGCCGGGCAGCTTCTTGAACGGACGGTTGTTGAGGTCGATGAGCAACTCGGCGATGGCCCTGTTCAGCTCGGCGAGACTGAAGAAGCGGCGGTTGCGCAGACGCGCCAGGATCCAGCGCTGCACCAGCAAAACTGAGCCCTCGACCTTGGGCTTCTCGTAGGTCGAGAACTGCACGCCATACCGGCGATCGAGCATCCGTAGAGTTCGAAGTCACCCACCCGTTCCACCCGTGGCGTGGCCGACGCTTCGTGCTGGCCACACGCAAGCTGAACTGGGGCGAGGACCGGGTGATGTTCTTCGATGATCAAGGGCGGCTGCGCTCGCTGCTCGCCTCCTGGACCGACGTCGATGAACCCGACGCGTTCACCCAGTGCTCCGCCGGGCGCTCATGGCTGCGTACGGACGATCTCATGCACTTGCGAACTCTGGTCGAAGAGGTCGCCAAGGGTCGGCGGACGCGGCGCGGGCGTTAAGCAAATTACGCCGCATGTGTAAGCTTATAGACGCCGCACATCAGCTCATCGCAAGCGTGCGTCGTCTGGTTGGTTTGCGAAAGACTAGAGGTGCTCTTCCTGCTCATGGCCGGTTGGCGCTTGACATGATTCGATGTGCGGCATATTGTGCTTTACACGCAGACCGCCTCATTACCCATGGCCAAACGCCCGACCAAGATCGATCGACTGCGCGAGATGGGCATGCTCAACCCGCAGCCCGAGCGCGTGCGCGCACCGTGGTTCGAGGCGGCGGGCTTCTTCGACGCCAACGACCTGCTGCAGGTGAAGTACGAGATGCTGCGCCACGCCCGCGAGGACGGCGTCACCAAGGCCGAGGCCGCCGAGCTATTCGGCGTGTCGCGGCCGACCTTCTACCAGGCCGAAGCCGCCTTCGAGCAAGGCGGCCTGGCGGGGCTGCTGCCGCGTCCGCGCGGCCCGAAGTCAGCGCACAAGCTCACTCCCGAGGTAATGAGCCTGATCGACAAGCACTACAGCGAGGGCGAGCCGATCCAGGCACGAACGCTGGCGCAACTGGTGCAGCAGCGGCTGGGCGTCACCGTGCACCCGCGCAGCATCGAACGCGCGCTTGCGCGCAAAAAAAAACGCTGACGCAACGGCACACGGTGCCCTCGCTGCCGGCGCACGCACTTCAGGCCTACGAAGAGTTGCGCGAGCAGGTCGTGCGCGAACAGGCGCGACCCGACGGGCTGGGTGCCATCGTGTTCCATGGCATGTGGTGCGGCCTGAGCGTGCTGCTGCAGACGCCGCCAACGACACCATTGTCCTCGGCGAGCGCCGCACGCCCGCCATCCCCGGTGACGCACGATCCACAGCTCGTGCGCCTGCTCGCCAACATGGTGCTGCTGACGCAGTCGAAGGAGGAATATGCCTACTGATCTCGCCATGAAGATCGGCGCGGACCACCTGCGCCGCGATGCGTTCCTGTATGTGCGCCAGTCGTCGCTGCGCCAGGTGTTCGAGAACACCGAGAGCACCAAGCGCCAGTACGCGCTGCGCGACCGTGCGGTGGCCCTGGGTTGGCCAATCGAGCGCATCCACGTCATCGACAGCGACTTGGGACTGTCGGGCGCGCAGGCCGAGGGCCGCGACGGCTTCCAGCACCTGGTTACCGAGGTCGCGATGGGGCACGCCGGCATCGTGCTCGGCCTGGAGGTCTCGCGGCTGGCTCGCAACAACGCCGACTGGCATCGGTTGTTGGAGCTGGCGGCGCTGTCGCACACGCTGATCTGCGACGAAGACGGTGTGTACGACCCGGCACACTTCAACGACCGGTTGCTGCTGGGCCTGAAGGGCACGATGAGCGAGGCCGAGCTGCATGTGCTGAAGTCGCGGCTGCAAGGCGGCATCCTCAACAAGGCCCGGCGTGGCGAGCTCGAGATCGCTCTGCCGGTGGGGCTGGTGTACGGCCCCGACGGGCGCGTGTGCCTCGATCCCGACCGGCAAATCCAGGACACCGTGCGACTGGTGTTCGACACGTTCCGCGAGACCGGCTCGGCGTGTGCCGTGGTGCGGCGCATGCGCGCGCAGCACATCCTGTTCCCTCGGCGCATCGCCCGCGGCATCGGCAAGGGCGAGGTCTTGTGGGGTGAGCTGGACCACTCTCGGGTGCTGGAGGTTCTGCACAACCCGCGCTACGCCGGTGCCTTCGTCTACGGGCGCAGGCGGACCTCCTACAACGCCAACCTCAAGCAGGTGCAATTGCAGCTCAAGCGCGAGAACTGGCAAGTGCTGATCCGAGACGCCCACCCGGGATACATCTCGTGGGAGGAGTTCGAGCGCACCGAGCTCGCGTTGCAGCGCAACGCCGTGGGCTTCTCGACGAGCCTGCGCGGTGGCGCGCCGCGCGAGGGCATCGCCTTGCTGCAAGGTCGCGTGCTGTGCGGGCGCTGTGGTTCGCGCATGCGCGTGCGCTACGACCATCAAGAGGGGCGGCAGCAGCGCCCCTACTACTGCTGCAACGAAGGCTCTGTGCGGCGCGCCGAGAGCAGGAACTGCCAGTGGGTTCAGGGCACCGAGATCGATGCCGCGATCAGCGCGTTGCTGCTGCAGACGGTGGCGCCGGCAGCCATCGACGTGGCGCTGGCCGTGCAGCAAGAGATCGCACAGCGCGTCGAGCAGGCTGCCGCGTTGCGAAGGACACAACTGCAGCGCTGCCGCTACGAGGCCGAGCTTGCCCGGCGCCGCTACGTGAAGGTCGATCCCGACAACCGGCTGGTCGCCGACGCGCTGGAGGCCGAATGGAACGAGCGGCTGCGTCAGCTCGATGCCCTGCAGCGCGAGCACGAGCGGCAGCAGCAGGCCGACCAGACACTGCTGGACGAGCCGTCGCGCCAGCGCGTCGTCGATCTCGCGCAGGACTTCCCTCGCGTGTGGAACGATCCCAGGACCAGCGCCTTGCAGCGCAAGAAGATGCTCGCGTTGATGATCGAGGACGTCACGCTGGTCAGCGGCGCGCAGGTGGCGGTGCACATCCGCTGGCGCGGCGGCCACAAGCAGTCGTTCACCGTCGACAAGCCCAGGCCGATTGCTCTCGTGCGCAAGACGCTGCCGCAGGTCGTGCAGTTGATCGACGAACTACTGCAGACGTGCACCGACGTCGAGGTCGCCAAGCGGCTAAACCAGCTCGGCCATCGCAACTGGCGCGGCGACTCCTTCACCCACAAGAAGGTCCGGCTCGTGCGCATTACCTATGGCCTGAAGAGCCGCTTCCAGAGGCTGCGCGAGCGCGGCATGCTCACCAGCGGCGAACTTGCCCAGCGCTTCGGCGTGTGCCCGACAACGGTGAACCACCTGGGGCAGCAAGGCATCCTCAAGCGGCACGCGTACGATAGCGACCACCGCTACCTGTACGAGCCGCCAGGCGATGTCACCTTCATCAAGGGTGCGGGCAGCCGCTACGGTGGACGGCCGCCTCAGCTAATTCCTGTTCCACCAACCGCACAAGGTGCACTATGAAGTCAACGCCTTGTCGCGGGGGTGCGCCGGGCGCGCAGCCAGTACCGCGCAGCCGTAGTGACGGGCGAATTCCTCGTAGGTGCGGTTGGGTTCGGGGTCGTAGCGGTCGGGAGTCTTAATGAGCGAGCGGGTCTGGTCGGGCACGATCAGCCGAGGCACGCCGCCGATGAACTCCAGCGCCTGCACCTGCGCGCCGATCCAGTCGGCGGTGGTCTGGCGCGGCGTGGCGCAGGCATAGGTGTAGCTCGATGCCCCGAGCGTGGCCACGAAGATCTGGGCCTGCGTGATCTCGCCGGTGGCGGCGTCGACGATGGGCACGGTGGAGCCGGCGTAGTCGACGAACAGCTTCTCGCCGGCGATGTGGATCTGGCGCATCGAGCGCTGCTGGTTCTTGGCGAACTCGCGGTACTTGATGCAAAAGCTGGTGTACTTGTAGGCCAGCGGGTTGCCCTGGGCGTACTCCTCCCACAGCAGCATCAGCGTGACGCCCGCGCGCTTGAGTTCCTGGTGCACAACGCCGAAGTCCGGAGCCAGTTGGTGGCTGGAGCGCGGCACCGCCGGGCGGTACAGACGGGCCTCCAGGTCGTCGTCGCTCAGGGTCTGAGCAGTGTCCCAGTCGAGGCCGGCCACGCGGGCCAGCGACACGTACTTGCCCACCACGCTCTTGGAGATCTTCAGCGCGCGGCCGACCTCGTTGTAGCTCAGCCCGGCCTGCAGGTGCAGGCGCAATGTCTCTCGGATTTGTCGCATCGTGACTCTGTTGGTTGGCATCGGCTCGGACAGCAAAAAAGCCGTGAGCCTGAGGCCGGTCAGAAAATCACTTGCGCGCCACCCCCGTCGTCCACGATCCCGCTGAAACGGCGTCCACGATCAAACTGAAACGCCGTCCACGATCACGCTGAAACCCCGTCCACGATCAGCCTGAAATGCCGTCCACGATGGGCTGAAATACGCAAACAGCCACGAACGAGCCGCGCGAAGGGTCTGCTCATGCCTGAAGAAGGACGGAGTGAAGTGGGGCCAGCTCGGCCGGTGGTCGCCGACGCTCTGACCGGCGGCCTCGCTCATCAGCACCGGAACCCGCGGCAAGGCCGGGCAACGGCGACCGGACGCCTGCCCAGTCAGGACACGCAATGGCGGCAACGGCGAGTCGAAAAGCCGATTGACCATCGTCAGCAAGTGCGGCCGTGCGGGCGGACGCGCCTGCTGGCTGGCGGCGTATCGCCCGGTGCTCCAGTGCCGGTTGCGGGATCCCGGCGCCTTGACGACATCGCGCGCGAAGGCCGCCCACCTGCGCATGAGCGCTGCGGCTTGGGCGGACAGCGGCTCACAGCGGCCGGCGGGCCGGGCCAGCGAGGGCACCCAATCACGTCGACAGTGCACACAACACAGCGGACTCAACGCCAGGGGCCGGCCCAAGGCGTAGGCGATGGGGTGGTCGCACTGCGAGCAACCGCCTCGAAGGGCCAGGTCGTGGACCGGGCAGCGCTCGACGTGATGCCACTGAAACCACGTTCCATGAAACCCCGACGCCAGACAGCTTGGGCAATACCGTAGCTCGGTGGCGGCCTGCGACACATTCGCGCCGGGCAACGACACGCAGAATGCGTCGAGCACGTCGCGCGGCGAGGTCTCCATGAACTTGGCCAGGGCCGCCAGATCCCAGCGCACGGCGATGCGAAGATCCATTGTGGCCGTGCCAGCCGTGCCGTCGTCGGCCGCGAACAGCCGGGCGATCTCAGCCACGCTCATGCGGTTGCAGAACGAGAACTTCGACAGTCGCATCCAGATCGACTCGCCAGGGCTGGACCACTCGGGCCGGGCCGTGTAGCGCCAGCCGATCTCCGGCAGGGCCTGAAGCCTGGGGTCGCACTCGACGATCGAGTTCGCCGCCGGGCCGCCTGCGCTGAACACCGTCAATGCAGGGCTCAGGGCAGGCGGATCTGACCGAAGCTGGTGCGGCCGGCCCGGCGTGCCAGCACGTAGCGGCTGCGTTCGACCATGCCACCCCAGAACTGCTGGGTGAACTGCAGCGTGGGCGTGTCGGCGTTGTTGGACGAGCTGCTCAGCAGGGCGGCCTCGATCGCGGCGGTGAAGTACTTCATCGGGATCTCGGGCGGACCGTCGAGCTGGGCCGTGTAGTGCGCGTCCTCGAAGGCGCGCCATAGCTGCGGGCCCGAGGAGGCCAGGCGCAGCCCGGCGGAGTATGCGCGCGGGACGAAGAAGCGCGTGTAGGACCATCCTGAACCGAGCGGATACTCGCTCAAGGCGTCGTAGGCTGTCATCACCAGGGTGCACTCGGCTTCGGAGGCGATGCCCTTGAACGGCAGCTCCTCGATCATGAAGCGCGCGACGATCTGCTCCTTGTCCTGGGCCTGCAGGGCCGCCTTCTGCGCGAGCAGCTGATGCTGCCCGAGCAGAAACGTGAACAGTCGTACGTCGTTGATCTCGAGGTCGTCGTGCAGGTCGCGCAGCCATTCGTATTCGATCTCTCGCAGGTGCTGCGCCTCGTCGATGAAAAGCACGACCTTGTTGTCGCCGCGGCTGTCGGTGACTTGGCGCAGCTTGTGGACCAAACGGGCACGCAAGGACGCCTTCGGTGCCGCTGGCTCGGCGGGATGTCGCACGGTCGAGAGGAGCTCGGCGAAGAAGCTGTTCTCCGAGGGCGCCATGGGCCGCATGCAGCGCATCTTGTAGAGCGACAGTTTCGGCTCGCGGCGCTGCAGATCGGTCATCACAAAGTCGATGGCGCAAGTCTTGCCGATGCGCGGCCGGCCGTGGATGAGCGCGCCGCCGATGAACATGAACAAGCACTCGTCGACCAGAGAGATCAAGGCCTTGATCGACGGTGTGGGCACCCGGTAGATCCGCCGCTTCAGCGGGTGCTCGTCGATTGAGCGCGGGCGCAGGATGTCTTCGGTCATGGGCCTGTCTCGGTTCAGCAGTTCTGGATCTTCAGGTCGCTCAGGTCCAGCAGTGGTGCGGCTGCGGGCCGCGCCGGCTCGGACGACCTTGGCTGGGGCTCCAGGGGTGCGGGCTGCGAAGCCGCTTGGAGCTGGAGCTCGAGCGTGCCGTGCTTGCGGCCGCGCTTGCCTTGTCGGCGCTGGGACTCGGCAAAGATCTGGACCGGATCCTGCTCACCGGCGAACCGGAGCTTGCCGACGCGGCGCTCGCGCAGAATCTTGCGCCGCAGGCGAAGCGTGTGGCGGCTGTAGCGCCAGCCGTCCTGCACGTACAAGCGGCCCAGATCGGCGCCGTTGGGCAGGTAGGCCCAGGCCTCGCGCACGTCGTTGGGATTGATGTAGACGCGGATGCGCTGCCGGCTGAGCCCGCTGGTGCGCTGCAGCACTTCGTTGGTGTAGCGCGCGCCGTAGAGGCTGACGTAGTGGGCGACGCTGCGCGCGACGTTGCCACGCACGGTCGCCAGGTGAACCGATTGCAGCTGGTGCAGCCGCGAGCGCAGCGCCAGTGGCAGTGTTCTGACTGGCGTGCGATGGTGATCGACGGCCAGTTGCATCGCCTCAAGCGGCGTGCGCCCGTTCAGGCCGTCGTGCGGCGTGGCGTGGTAGTTGGCGATGCACACGTCCAGGAGCTCCTCGAGCTCGGCCAGGGTGATCAGCAGTGCGACCGGAACCGCGCGCCCGCGCTTGCCCAGCGGATCGTCCGGATGGCGGCCGGTGGTGCCATGCACCTTGCGCGACATTCTCTCGGTGAGCGAGCCGAAGAACCGTTCAATGAACGGTCGTACCGTCGGAGAACCCACCGGCCCGGCCTCGAGCCGGCAGCCGACGAAACGGCAGATGGGCTCGAACGTGTCCTCGCTCAGGTGGGAGGCGGCGTTGTCGACCTTGAGGGTGTCCCAGCACGCGTAGTTCAGCTCGGGCATCACGTCGGCCACGAAACCCGCGCCGCGGTGGTAGCCGATGCCGGGGATGATGAAGTCGCGCCGGCGCAGCTTCGGCCGCAGCGCGTCCTGCAGCGCCGAGAGCACGTCGTGGTGGTCGTACTCGGGAGCGGGCACAAGCTGCCAGCCCAGCACTACCCGGGTGGCCACGTCGATGAGCGTGACGACGAACAGGCGCTCGCTCTCGATGTCGACGCTGACGCCGGTGTTGTCGATGTAGCGGACCCGCACGCGCAGATCGAGCTTGTGGCCGTCGAGTTCGACGACGCTGTAGGGTCGTGAGGTTGCGTCCCAGGCCCCGGCGGCGCTGCCGACCTGGCGCAGCGGCACGCGTTGCTCCAGTCGCCTGTGGACCCATACCGACAACGCTCGGTATCCCATCTCGTCGTAGTTGAGCGGGTACTCATCGGTCTTGAGCCCAGCCTCGCGCAATGTTGCCAGCAGCTTGAACTGGACGTCGCGCAGTCCGAATAGGCGACCGTTCTTGGTCATGCCCAGGCGGTCGCCGGCGATCTCGCGCTCGATGATGCGCGGCAATTCGGGGAACCGCTCGAACAGTTGCCCCAGGGCACCGGACAACCCGCCGCGAGTCGCACGCCGCCGCGCCGGGGAGCGACGCGTGTACTGGCCTGTGCGGCTGTGTGGGATCAGTGCCCGCAGGCCCTGGATGCGGCCGTCGGCGTGAGGAGCCAGGCAGCGCGCGACCAGCCGCATGACCGAGGCGCGATGGATGCCGGTCTCACGCTCGACAGAGGCCAGGCTGCTGCCGCCAAGGTAGGCATAGATGGCGCGCTCGCGGCGCTCGAAGGTGTCCCGTCGCTCGTCGGACAGGGCTGCGACATCCACACCCGGCCAGGTGCGCGGGTCGGCCAGTGCCTCTGGCACCTCACTGCGGCGCATGAGTCCAGCCCCGCGGGCCACGGGGACCTCGACGTAGCTCGATGCCGAGATGCCAGGGTGCACTCTGCAGATCCGGGCTGACGAGGCTTCCCTCGTGCAGGCAGGCGATCACGGAGGTCCGCACCAGTATCGGGTCGGTGCGGGCAAACTGGTGCTCGACATCGACGAGGCGCGCCTGAGGGCCCACGAAATCGAGCACCTCGGCCTGCAGCGGCTTGAGGCTCAAGGGACTCGCCGAGCTCAGGTACGGCAGCAGCGATAGCCAGTTGGTGATCCAGTGGCGGTGCCGCTGGAGTTCCCCAGTGGATATCACCTGCACGAGCGGGTCGGCCACGCCCTCGCAGTCCTGAGACGTATCGACGAGGCGCAGCCACACTGGCGCGCCTTCTCGCAAGGCCCAGAAATCGGCCTGCGGGCAAGGCCTGCCGGGCTTGCCCGACGAAGGCCTCTCACAGTATCGGGTGACGCCCGGATGCGCCTCGATCATGACCCACAGGTGGAGTTGCTCCGCTCGCGTGAACAGGAGCGTGCGGCCCAGCTTGGGCGCCCAGACGTGATGCAATGTCTGCCCGGGACGGCGCTGGACGGGCAGGGCGATAGGCTCGGTCATGCGAGTTGCTCGCAGGCGGTGCCTTGGCGCGGATGGGATGCGTCTGGACAACCCTACGCAGCGCGCACTTCGTCCAGGAGATCGGGGTGCTTGTCCAGAACTCTGAGCAGCTTCACTAGAGCAAGCGACGGCTTGGTCTTGCCGTTCTCGTAGCGCGAGAACGCGTTGACGCCGCCGCCGAAGATCTCTGCAGCCTCGCGCTGATCGAGGGCAAGCTTCTTGCGCACGCCGGCGATGAACTCCGGGTCGACGATGGCTGCGTTGACTTGCCGATTGAACGCGAGCATCAAGGCGCTCGTGCGAGTCGACTCGGCCATGTCGAGCACGGCCTCGTCACATGCCGGGCAGAACTCGCCGGTGACAGCCGGAATGACGGTGGACTCGCCCTTGTAGGTGTAGGGCATGTCGCGGATGTCGTGAACCAGCTTGGCGCGACCGCATTGAGGGCACTTCATGCTCATAGCTCCTTGAACGAAACGATCAGCACGTCTTCGATAACGGTCAGCTTCAGATAGGCCTCGCCGGCCGACGTGTGGGGCCGGTACACGTCCTGCCAGACCCGGTGGTCCTCGTGCACGGTCATGCTCTTGTAGAAGTCCTTCGGACTCAGCGCCTTGACGACCTCGATGATGGCCAGAGCATCGAACCCCATGTCCGCGGCTCCGATCAGCGCGGTCCGAGTCATACGGACCTTGCCCTCGTCGACCAGCCGCTTGACGACCGGGAGCTTGCAATGGGGCGTGCCCTTCTCCATGCGCCAAGATAACCTACTTGGTGTGATTTGGCAAGTAGGTTAGGCGGCGATGTCGGCGGGCTTGAAGTGAATCGGAGCCGTGACTGGTGGAGGCGCCCGCAGTCTCAACCACTCGCATTTTGCAACTTCAGTGCGATAAACCGGAGTTTTGCAACTTCAAAGGAATGATGATTCCAGCGAAGTTGCAGCGATCAGCCGAAATTGCACTGGTGGGAGGTCGGCGGAGGCGTTGCATCTTTACCCCGTTTGACAGATGAGCTCGAGGCGAATTCCGACCAACTCCACATAGAGCTTCAGCAGTGGGAACCAGCGAAAGAACACGACGCAGGCAACGACAGGGAGTGTCATGGTGCGGTCCTTCGGGCAGGGTTTCGGCTCACAGCAGAGCGTGCTTGGGCCGGTCGTGCACGGATCTGGCGTGCACTGTGCAGCGTGACGTCCGCGCCAAAGGCGGCCAGCCACTGCCACAGCTGCGGCGTGTCTTCAGCAGTGGCGCGTACTTCGTACGACCGTGGGTGCTCTTCGATGGTCTGGTCAGGTGCCAGGCCAGTGGAGAGCAAGAAGGTGCCTGCAGGCTTGAGGATGTCGAAGTGCAGGCGCACCCGCGTGGGCTCCTCGACTTTCGGCAATGCCGTCTGCGCAAGCGCCTCCAGGTCGTGGGTGAGCGGACGGTCGAAGCGGTCCGTGGTTGCGGCAGCCGCAAACACGCGCTGCAGCGCGTAGCAGGCGTGGTGTCGCGCCGTGGCCTGGCGGCAGACGAGGTGCAGCCCCGTCGCCCGCTGCAGCAGTGCCACCGGTGCGACGACTTCTGTGGTCCTGCGGCCGGTGCCCTTGCGGTGGTCGAGTCGCAGCATCACGCTGTCGCGCAGCGCCAGGCTGATTTGCTCGAGCACGCCCGTGCGGATGTGGGGGGGCGGTGGCAGGGCCGGCTGCGACACGACCAGGACGCGGTCGTGCCAGTCCGGGGGGCAATTGCGGCGGGCTCCGGCATCGACTGCAAGCCGCATGCGCCGGAACAGGCCATCCATGGCCGCTTGCACAGCCGGTGGAAGCACCCGACCCAGGTGTTGCTCGGCCAGCGACAGCAGCAGCGCGTCGTGCGCTGCCATCTCCGGCAACGAGTAGACGCGGGCGTTCTCGCGCCATCGATAGCCGAACGGTCGGCTACGCTCGTCACGTTCGATGTCGTAGTACTGGCTGAGCTCGTCCAGCTGACGCTGCACGGTGCGCAGCCCGCGGTCGAAACCTGCCGCCCTGAGCTGCGCGTGCAGCTCGCCAGCGGTGACCTTGTTGCCGCGCGGTATCCGGCGCAGCAGTTCCAGGCACAGCCTGACCGTGTCCAGTGTCTTGGTGCGTGACTTCATCGCGTGCCCTGCATCTCGAGCGGGTTCGCCTGCGACTGGGCTTTCAGGCCGCCGCCGTGAAGCCGATCGGACAAGCGCGGGTACGGCGCTGCAATCGGGCTTCATTCCTCAAGGCATCGACGACATCCTGCGCGCAGCGAAGCGGCGTCAGCCGATGCCGACGCGCGACGGAGGCGAAGTCGCCAACGGCGAGGTCCGGCAACGTGCGCAGTTGCGTTTCGATGCTCGAGTGGTCGGAGTTCATGCCCGCCTGTTCCAGCAGCCGCGCGGTGAGCTCGAGGATCTGGCCCCCGCGCAGATAGCCGAAGCTGATCTTCAGGTCGAACCGGCGCATCGCCGCGGGATCGAGCCGTTCGGTTGCATTGGTGGTGGCAATGAAGACCCCATCGTGCGATTCCATCCGCGTCAGCATCTCGTTGACCAGCGTGACTTCCCAGCCGTGGCTGACCGTACCTCGGTCGCGCAAGAAGGAATCGACCTCGTCGATCAGGAGCACAGCGCCTTCGGCCTCGGCATGCTGAAAGGCCGATGCGATCCGCTTTTCCGAGTCGCCGACGTACCTGCTCAGAAGATCGCTGGCACGCCGAAGGATCAATCGGCGACCGATGGACCTGGCCAGGCACTGCGCCCAAGCGGTCTTGCCGGTTCCAGGTGGACCATACAGACACAACCGCGCCCGTCCAGACTGCTGGATGCCTCGGGTGAGGGCGGCAAGGTCGGCGTCGGCATTGAGCAGCGAGATGTCGTGCGGGAGCACCTGTGCCGCGTCGGCCGACACGACGGGTGTGGCGTGGCCGCAGGCCCGGAGGCTGTGCTCGACCAGGCTCAGCACGGCATCGTTGGCGCTGATCGGACCGAGTTCACCGCCCACGAACCGCACCACCGAGGCCGCGCGCGCCGTGATGGCCGGCGGAAGATCGTCGCAATCCGCCAGACGTGACATCGAGGCCTCGTCAAGCAGACCTGCACACAGATCACCGATGATCCTCAGCCGCTGAGGCCGCGGCGGCACGGCGCACTCGATGACCATGTCGAAGCGGCGCAGGAACGCCGCGTCGATCGAGCCGATCGAGTTGGTGAGCCAGAACGTCGGCACGGGGTTGTGCTCGAGCGTACGGTTGAGCCATGCCTTGTGGTCGTCCACTGCGGCTTCCTGTGCCTCATCGACTCCAAAGACATCCTGCGTCTCATCGAACAAGAGAAAGGCATTGCCGTGGCGCAGCGTGCACTGGGCAGCGCGCAGCGAGCGAAGGCGCCTGTTGCCGCTGACGGGATCGCCGTCGCTGTCCTCGCTGGCAACTTCGTACAGCGGAGCCCGCAGCTCGGCGGCCAAGGCCTTCACCAACTGCGTCTTGCCTGTGCCAGGCAAGCCGTGAAGCAGGATATTGACGCCCGCCCTGCGGCAGCTCAGCGCCTTGCGCAGGTAGGGCATCAGCACCGACAATGGCCGCTGCAGATGCGCGAAGTCGGCGATCGTCAGATGACCCGGCAGTGCCGGCGAGAACGCGTCGCGCAGCAGCTCCACGGGGTCGGTCTCGCAGTACTCGACTACATCGGCGAAGCGTTCCGAAAGCAACCCGAGCTTGCAGCGCAACATGCCGGTGCCGCGCCGCTCGAGCGAGATCAGTCCGCTGCCGGCGAGCATGCCTCGCGCGTCCAGCGCCCGGCGCACGTCCGGTACCGCGATGCCGAGGATGACAGCCAGTGCGGCGATCACCCGCGCCGAGTTGAGCGTGCCCAGGTGGTCGGCAGCGTCGTCGAGGACGCGCTCGTTGTGCAACGTCGTCGTGAACTCGAGAATGCGGCAATCGACGTCGTCCAGTCCAACGAGTCGGGCCAGGCGGGCAATGTTGGATCTCAGTCGCGCGGGAACTTCGAATGAACCGGCGGCACCTTCCGCCGCGGCGTGCATCTGCCTCAGCTCCGACCGTACCTTCCGAATCTCGTGCGGCTCGTAGCAGTCGCACCACCGGGCCATGCCCAACCGCTCAGCCAGACTGCTGTCCCGAAAGCCGCTGTCGCCGATCGCGCCGCGTTGACCGTTCAAGGGTACGAGCAGGCGCAGCAACCAGAGTTCCAGTATCGGCCGGCGCTTCGTGCGGACCCGCGGCGCGTTGCGGGTCGCACAGTCCGCATTGGTCAGGCTGGGCGCATCATGCACGTTGGCTCTCCACGTGGCGTCAGGGAATGGTCGGAAGTGTGCATGGCAAGACGTCAAGTTGTGACGCGTGCGAGCAGCCGACCTGTGCACGCTGTCACGCAGAGCGATGCGGCCGGGGCCGGAACTCGTGCTCGTCGATCCACGGCCCCACGCGCCGCCCCTGCGCCCGACCGGAGGCGCCGGCGAGCGGGCACTGCATCGTGGCGATGTCCGTGGCGGTCATTGCAGCCCCCTCGTCGCGAGGCACGCCCTGGCGCAGGCCAGCGGCGTGCGTCGATGGATCGCCAGCAAGGGCTCGAAGCTCTCGATGCGGATGTGCAGATCGCGGTCGATCCAGTCCTCGACCACCGCACGCGGCTTGCCGCTCGACGGTGCGTAGGAGTTGGTCGGGGCATTCATCTCGGCGCGGAAGAAGACGGGAACGCGGTCCAGTGGGTTTGACATGGCATCTCCTGGGTCATGGTTTGCGGTGGTGACGTGGTTCGGCGCGAGGGCTCTGGGGCCGGTGGCCAAGGCCGACCGGGCTTCACCGGCGCAGGCCCCAGGGGAGCCCCCCGGGGCCATGGGTCAACGCACTCGCCGCGACCGGCGGCGGGCCGCGTGGTCGGCCAGCAGGCACCGCACACGCGGGTCGTCGGGATCGATCGCCGGCGCCGGCCCGGCATCGAGCCAGACCAGTGCCTGCACCGTCTGCACCGCAGCGAACACGCGGCCCTCGGCACCGACGCGCCAGGTGTGCAGCCGGCCGGGCCACGCCTGCGCCTGCACCTGGTTGCGGACCCTCGTGGCCAGCTCGGCCTCGATCTCCTCTGTCATCGCCTTGCGCTGCTTGTCGCTGAGCAGGCCGGCGCCTCGCGGCGTCGGGCGGGCCAGCAACGCGGGGTCTCCGTCAGACGCCCAGCCGTCTTTTTCGCGGTTTAGGAAGCACTCGACTCCAGTGCGCGATCGATGGCCTCGCGCAACGCGCGCAGCCCGACTCGAGACAACGTGGTCGAGAACGTCACGTGCTCGCGGGGTTGACGCGCGGTCGGCACCACGCTGACGAAATGCAGGTGGTAGCCCAGCCGCGTGTCGCTCAGGTCGACACTCGGCACGTAGCCGGGCGAGGCATGGAGGGTGGTCGATGTCATGGCTGCTCCGGCTTCAGTACGTGCAGAGCTCGACCTAGACGTTCCTCCGTGCCGGAGATGTGTGCCGATGGGCGCGCGTCGAGTCGCGCACCCGATCACCAGTGGCTGCGAGACACCGCATCGAAACTCAGCGCGCTTGACCGACTCTGGAGCAGATCGGACGCAGGCCGCTCAGTAACCGGCCAAAGGCTCACGCCGCCAGCCGATACCGCGCACCGCGCTTCTCGCCTTCCTTCGCGACACGCCGTTCATCCAGCAGTTCCTTGATGGCCTGGGTCCAGCAACCAGCGAGATCGATGCCCGACTGCTGCGCCTGGTTGAGCACGGCGTCCTTGCCCAACGGGGTGCCGGCCCCCGACAGGACCTGAAGAATGACGTCCTTGGCCTGTTGCCTGTCGTCGGGGCCATCTGTGGCGGGGCGCTGAGCCGGCTCGGCCGCATCAGGCAGCATGGGCCGTGCTCGACGCCCCGCCCCATTGCTGCCCGATGCGCGCTGGCGCATCGCACCGTTGACCTGCGGAAGCGTCACCACCGCACAGTCCTCTTTCGCAATCTCGGCCTCGGCCAGATCGGCCAGGTGGTCGTGGTGCGTGAAGAGGATCACCTGCACATGCTCGGACACGTTGTGCAGCAGCCGCAGGGCCGCGCGCGTCCGGCTGTCGTCGAACTGCACCAGCGTATCGTCCAGCAGCAGCGGGAACGGCGTCTCCTGCGCAGCCGCGACGATGGCAGCCAGCCGCAGGGCAAGCCACAACTGGTCGCGCGTCCCGGCCGACAGGGTGTCGAGCGTCTTCTCGTTGTGTGCGGACTCCACGGCGCGCAGCTCGGGCGCGTCGGGTCTTTCGTCGTCGATTCGCACGCCGACGTACGCACCGCCGGTCAGCAGGGCGAAGTACTCGCTCGCCCGCTCCTGGACGGTGTGCCCGCCATCGCTGGCCTCACGGTGGATGCACTCGAGGATGAATCGGGCCAGACGCAAGCGCCTTCCGCTCATGGCCTTTTCGAGCAGGGCCTCGCGTGCGTCTGCCAGATCCTGTTCGATGGCCACTGCG
This sequence comes from Zoogloea sp., assembly GCA_023150095.1. GTDB lineage: Bacteria > Pseudomonadota > Gammaproteobacteria > Burkholderiales > Rhodocyclaceae > Zoogloea. Next base: position 49,841 of record JAKLLO010000005.1, read on the forward strand.
TCGTGCTGCTGCCGCAGCTCCTCGAGGGCGCGAACCGCGTCGCGACGCTCGTCCTGCCTGGCGCGCAGCGCGGCGGCAACGCTGTTCTTGCGCTGGCGTGCGTCCTCCAGGCGCGCCGTGAGCGTGGCCTCGCCGGTGGCGGCAACCTCCGCGGCGATCGACTGGGCCTGCGCACCCCAGCGGCCTTGCTGTGCTGCCTCGAGCTGCGCGATTCCGGAGCTCAACTCGCCCACTTGCGCCGAAGCCTTGGCGAGCCCGGCCACACCGTCCTCGGTGCATGGGCCGGCTCCGCCAGCGGCCCTCCATTGCGCATCCAGTCGTTCCGAAGCGGCGGTCGCGGACTCGCTCGCCTGCGCCCACGCACGCCCGGCGCGCTGCGCCTCCTGCACCAGCCGCTCACGCTCGGCGTGGCGCTTCGTCGACTGCGCGACGGCGCTGTCCACCCACGCGAACACTTCTGCGGGGCCGGCGCCGCTGGGCACGACCAGCGCCTGGTCGAGTGCCTGCGCGGCCCGGACCAACGCCTCGATCCGACTGCGCCCATGGTCGATCGCCCGTTGGCGCGCCTCAACGGACCCACGGGCCTGTGCCAGCTCGTCTCGAACCGTGCGCAAGCGCTCCACGAGCCGCATCCACTCGCCGACGGCGACCGGTTCGCGCCCGACGGTCTCGGGCACGTCGGCCGCAGCGCGCAACCACCCCAAGCGCCACTGCGCCAAAGCCCCATCGGCCCCGTTGAGCGCCTGCTGCGCCTCATCGTTCTTGCGCAGCGCCGCATCGCGGCGCTCGACAGCTGCGGCGATGCGATGGCCTTGCGCCTGCCGCTTCTGCAGTTCCCGCTCCACCGCCTCGCGCATCATGTGCGCGGTGGCCATCGCGGCCAATGCGGGCAGGGTGGACTGGGCTGCCGCCACGATGTCCTGCCGTGCATCGCGAAGCAGCGCCTGCTGCGCACGCAGCTGCGCCGTGGCGTTCTGGCATTCGGTCCACGCATCCAGGCATGCCTGGTGGCCCTTGAACCACAGATCGCACGACTCGGGGACGCGTCGCAGGCAGCTCCACAGACCAGCCGTCGCCGACTCGGCGCGCGTCACTGCCGCATGTGCGTCGGCCACGCGTGCTTCAGCGTCGCGTGCCTCGATCTGCAACCTCCGCAGTTCCTGCTCCGCTGCTGCGAGCTGCCCGAGTGCAGTGCCGGCCTGCATCCGCTGATCGGCCAGCAGGTCGGCCTGCCGCACCAATGGGCGCAGCCGGCCCGACTCGCGCTTCAGCGCCTCGACGTGCCCGGCCCCCAGCGGGCTGCCATCGCACAGGCACATCAGAGCATCGACCGTGGCGTCGCGCAGCGACCGCGCGGTGCCGAGGTCGTCGGCCGAGGGCACGCTGGGCGACTCCTGCCGCTGCACCTCCACGCGCTCGACCTGGCGCTTGTGTGCCTCGGCCCGCTCGACCGCGGCGCGTTGGCGCACGTCCAGTTCGCGGCGCGCCTGCGCCAGCGAAGTTTCGGCGGCGGCAGCGCGCTCGCGCGCAGGCGGCTCGAGCGACAGCAGCGGCGCCTGCGGGTCGGCCAGCTCCAGGGCACGCATGCCCTCCCGCAACCGCTGCTCGGCGCCGTGATGCACCGCGCGCAGGCGATCGAGCGCTTCCTCGATCTGGCAGGCCACTGCCAGCCGCGGGCGCACCGATTCCAGCAGATCGGTCTCGGGCGCAACGGCCACTTCCGAGGCGGGGAGGGCCTCGAGCTCTGCGTGCGCGACCTGCGCCAATGCGGCGCGCTTCTCGCGCTCGGCACTCAGCCGCTCGTGCTGCAGCAGCAGGTGGCGCAGGTTCGCCAGCAGCGGTGCGGGCCTCAACAGGGTCGACGCAGCAGTCTCGGCATCTTCGCCGCCGGACACGCCCAGTTGATCGAGCACCTCGAGCAGCGCTTCGCGCCTGCGCCCCACCTCACGCTCTTCCTGGGCCAGTGCCTGCACATCCGCACCACAGGCAGCCGCTAACCCGCGCAGCGCCACACACTCGGCCTCGAGCGCGTGCAAAGGCCCCGGGGGCTCGGCGTCCTCGAATGCCAGGCGCGCCTGGGCCGCTTGGGCGTGCAGGTCGGCGGCCGCCTTCTGCTGGTCGTGCAGGCGCTGGAACTGCAGCTTGAGCTCCTGCACCTGGTCTGCCGTCGGCGGTGTGGCCTCGCCCTGGCAGGCGGACAGCTGGCCACGCAACTGCTCCAGTTGCGCCAGATCGGCCACGCCGTCGAGCATGCGCTGCAGGTGCTGCTCCTCGGCCTCGATGGCGGCCAGCGCCGCTTCCAGACCGGTCACGTCCTCATTCAGTCTGGCTGCACGGTCATGCGCATCGTCGCTGGCATCGAAGCGGGCCACACCCTCCCGTCGTTCGCGCTGGTCGAGGTAGCGCGCCCGCAGCAGCGGAAATCCCTCGCCCTTGTGCGCCCGGGACTCGAACGCCGTGAGCGCTTTGTCGATCGCGGTACGGGCGCTGTGCAGTCGGGTGGGCGACAATCCGGTACGTGCCCCGAACATCAAGCTGCCCAGCAGGCCATCCGCGCGCAGAAAGCCCTGCGGATCGTGCGGCAGCAGGGTGTCGTGCGACAGGCAGAACAGTGCGGCAAAGCGAGCGGCATGGCCGGCATCGAGCAAGCGTGCGGCTACCGGTTCCGGCCCACCCTGCAGGCCCCGGCCTCGCCGGTGCAGCGTATGCAACTGCGCATCGCATTCGATTTGCGCCGTCACGTCGAAGGCCGCCACCGTCAGTGGCGCCACCAACTGCTGGTTCGGACCGAACAGCAAGGCTTGGATCGCCCGTCGCAGCGTCGACTTGCCGGCCTCGTTGTCTCCGAGCACGACGGTGACGTGCCGCGACAGCTCCAGCGACAGCGGCACATGCCAGTGACCGAGTTGACGCCCCTCCAGACGCAGCAGCCGCATCGTCAGTCTCCGCTCGCGTTCATCAGGGCCTCGCGGACCAGCGACAGCGCCGAGTCCAGCGCCGCCTGCGGACCGTGCGCTTTGGCCTGGATGGCAAGGGCCTCGCGATAGGCTTCCAGCAGCTCGGGGCCACCGGCGCTGCGCAACTCGCGTTCGATGTGAAGATCGGCTCTGGACGACTCGTCGTCCAATTGCGGCGAGGCCGACAACTGCTGCCGCAGCTTGCCCAGGTAGTGGTCCACTTCGTGCTCGTCTTGTGCAGCCGGCCGCCATTGCAGCTCGATGCGCTCCAGGAACAAGTCGTCGTCGGCATGGAACTGCGCGCGCAGCGACTCCCGGATCTCGTCCTCGCCCAGAGCCAGCAGCTCCTTCGGTGCCCGGCCCCGCAGCACCAGACGGACGGCTGCGAGCCGGCCCGCCGCACGGCACGCACTGGTGCGTTGCCGCACCTGGGACGTCACGGCGTGCAGCGCCGAAACGTCGCCCGGCACGGTGGCGACATCGATTTCGATGCAGTGCCAGCGCACGTCGTCGAAGTCCCGGTGCTCGACAGCGCGTATACCCGTCGCGTCGTAGTCCACGAACACCGCGCCCTTGGGCCCGGTCTCGCGCGCGTGGCGCCCCTGCAGGTTGCCCGGGTAGACGATGTGCGTACCGCGCTCATGCAGCGCGAGGTGCGAGTGCACATGCCCCAGCGCCCAATAGGTGTAGCCGTGGGCCGCCAGGCGCGCGGTGTCCGAGGGTGCGTAGCGGGCATGATCCCCGCTGTGACCATCGAGCGCCGTGTGCAGCAGGCCGATGTTCAATGCCCCTGGCATGGCCGCAGGGTAGTTGGCCGTGAGGTCGCCGGCCACGTCCCGCGTGGGATAGCTTTGCCCATGCACCCAAGCGCCGGGCACGATCTGCAGCGAGCCCGGGCGCTCGTGCGGGAACACATGCACGCGCTCGGGCAGGCGCTCGGCGCGCGGCGCGACTCCGCCGTGATCGTGATTGCCGAGCACGATGGCCACCGGAATCCCGGCGCGAGACAGGCGCGCCATTTGCGCATGGAAGGCCAGATAGGTCTCGAAGGCCGGCTGCGTGTCGTATAGATCACCGGCCAGCACCACGAACGACACCTCGCGCTCGATGGCGGCGTCCACCATGCGCTGGAGTGCCACGCGCGACGCCGCCCGGATGCGCAACGCAGGAGCGCCCTCCTTGCGATCGAGGCCACGCAGCGGGGAGTCGAGGTGAAGGTCGGCGGCATGGACGAAGGTGGGCATGGTCGCGCCATTGTGGTTGTGGTGGTGACGGGCCCACCGATGGAGCGGTAGGCCCGAAGCCCCCGCAGCCTACCAGTCGTGGCCGCCACCGCAACCGCCGCTGCTCCAGCTGTCGTTTGTCGACCAGCTGTCATGCGACGTCCAGCTGCTGGTTCGCGGCGGCGACGCCGCGGGTCAACGCGGCGCGCGTATGCCGGCGACCGCGATCAACACCGCAACGGCGACACACACAGCCAGGTACCGTCCGTGCGCCATCGTGATGCCGAAGCAGGCGACGCCCGCGGCCGCCGCCTGATACCAGACGTTGGCGCGAGTGCGCTTGGCGCAGCGCTCGTCCGTGTAAACGAAGTGCTTGCGGAAACTCTCTTCGAAAAGGCGTGGCACCAGCAGTCGCTTCGATGGCGGGATACCGTTCCTATGAATTGCCAGCGCCTCCATGGCAAGGCTTTCCCACAGCGAGAACGCGGCAATGGACAGCCAGACCAGCGTTTCGTACGCGTTCGATGTGAAGCCTGAGCATGCCAGCGCGAGCACAGTGCTGACGCGGCCGAGCCACTTGGCCTGGTGCGCGAACCGCATCGCGGAAGGGGGCACTTCGATTACGGACTCAGGCATCTCACGATCGTACACGCCTGAGCGTCAAGGTGTCACACGCACGGTCCGGATTGTGCGGTCCGCCAGTGCGCCGTGTCCGCGAGCGCCGGCCGCAGCAAACTCGAAGCGGCTTGCAGGGCCACGCGAATGGCATGCTCGACGATTCTGAGCGGCCCCGGGGTTCGCACTCCACCCAGACATTGGGCTTTCAGAGTCGCGCATGGCACCACGCACTTGCCGCGCCCATGGCGACACTCATCGGCTCCTGTCTCCAGCGTGCCACCAGTCCCGGAAGCCGCGAGCGGCATCTTGGGCAGCCCATGCCAGCAGGATGATGATCACCAGCCCGACAACCAAGGCAGTGATCTCGACGACGAACCACACCGGGACCAAGATGAGGTCCATCGCGTTGACTTCGACACGTTCGCCGAAGTAGCGCTCGCGCAGCATGTCTCTGGCTCTGAACAGCCACTCGACCGTTTTGCAGATCGCCGCGAGCAGCAGCAGGACGAAGACCCCGGCTATGCCGAGAAGCGCGAAGGTGGCCCAGAACTCGGCATCGCTCATCGAACTCTCCTGGCGCCTCGGGGCGCGTGCGGTAGGAAGAGCGTGATGGTCTCAGTGACCGCCGCCAGTTCTTGGCGCCGTACCTGTATTTCATACAGCCCCTGGACACTTCGTTCGCAGGAGCGCACCACATGACGACCTCGTCGCTTCCACCGCACGTGCTTGCTCTCAGGAGCCAGGCCCTGCGCCTGGACATGCTGGGCGCGCACCATCACGCAGAGCCCTTGTTTTCGAAGGTACTGGCCATCATCGAGTCGCTGCCGACGCTCGATGACTTCGTCCTTGTCGAAGCCCTGAACGATCTGGCACGCTGCCGCTTCAACGATGGCCAGTTGGCCCTCGCCCTTCATGACTACCGGCGCCTGCTGCACCTGCTGGATCCACGGCTCGACAGCGCCCTTGTCGCCATTGCAGAGGAACAGATCCGACGATGCATGGATGGACTGCGTCACCGCAGTGCCACCGCCGCGCTGTGCGGGCCCATCGCCTTGCTGGTGCGCAACGCCCGCAGCGGGCGAGCCGTGGAAGAGTCGTTTCGTCAGCGGCGCCTGCGCACGGTGGCCCGCCGCCTGCTGGCGCGGGGGCGTGTCGACACGGGCGCGCGGGCGATGCAGCAGTGGCTTGACGACGTGCTGTTGCGGGGGACCTCGCTCGACGCCGACACGATGGAGGACCTGAGGCAGCATGCCCTCGCGCTGTGGCATCTGAAGCGCCCTCAGGCGGCATGCGAGTTCTTCCAGTCCCTCGCACGTGCCCAGCTCAGGCTGGGCCCGGATGACTCATCCGCAACAGCCGGCCTGCTGCGCGACTGGGCCGCATGCCTGGAGGCCACCGGGCAGCATCTGTCGGCGCGGGATACTCGTGGGCTTGCGGCACGCATCGGCGGCACGGCGTAGGCGTCATGGCGTCTCGCGACGCTGTAGGCCGTCACGCGACGCCGACGACGCCCGGCGCTCCAGGAGCGCGCGCTCGTCATCCAGTTCCTCGATCTCGGCAGGAGTGAAGAGCTCGGCGAGCGTCAGTCTGCGCGGCGGCTGAGGTGGATCGTGATGGACGATGTGTTGGCCCACGAGCAGCCCGCCCTCGAAGTGCAGATGAATCGCGCCGGCATGGCGGCTCGCATAGCCGCAATGGACGTACTCCCGGCACGGACCGAAGTGACACTGGACCACGCCGGCGCACCAGAATGCGAACACCTCTCGCGAGCCGCTGACGTGCTGGCGCAGTCCGCTGGACTCGATGAACTGTGGCGTGTAGGCCTGGAACAAGGTCGGGATGCCGGCAAATCGCCCATTCGCCAGTCGGGCAGCGAAAGCCGTCAGAAACAACCTGCCGTTGCGCACCTCCCAGCTCGATCGGTAGCCGCGGGCGCACGCCGTGCTCGTGCGCCTGAAGCGCAGGCCGCGGTTGCGCTTGCGCGCTAGCCAGGGCGCCAGCGGCTCGCAGTCGAGCCAGTAGCGACGACCCTCGAAGACCAGCGGGTCGTTGATCTGGGCTGTCATGCGCGGTGCTGAACGTTCGCCGGGTCGGGCTCAACCCAGATCGGCGCAGGGTACCCCTCGAACGATGCGAGCTGCATGCCTTGCCGCTTGATGAGCGGGGAGTAGTACACGTTCCACTTGCGCACGCTACGCGTCTTGCCCGGAATGGTCGCGGCCGATGCCTCGCTGTGCATCGCCACCCGATAGCCGATCGCGGACGCCCAGCGGGCGATCGTGCTGAAGCCGTGCAGGTGCCAGTCGCCCAGGGCATCCTGCAACGGCCTGGCGCCCGGGTCGCCGCCAGGGCGGGCTGCCTCGCGCAGGCGTTCGACCACGTCAGACTGCACTTCGTCGATGAAGGCGAGCCGATGCTGGTCGTCGAGGTGCACGCGCAGCCAGCCCACCGTCTCGGCGCTGGCGGGGTGAGGGGTCGCCATCGCCTTCTCGCGCAGTTGCCTGACCAGGGCGGCACTCGGGTGCTGACCCGCCGCCTCATGGTTCGCCAGCAAGGTGCTGCAGACCTGGACGACCAGCTGCGTCCCGTCGAAGATCGTCTGCGACCCGCACCAGGTGTCGAAGCTCAGCCAGTACGTTCCAGGATCGGGCGACATCGACCGCAGGGTCTGGACGGTTGCCGACCCCTGCCGGAACACCTGCTGCAGGTCGCGCCGGTAGCGGGTGGCGATGGAGGGCCAGCGCTGCTGGAAGGCGCGCCAGGGGACCTCGTTGATGCCGGAATCCAGCAAATCGCCGGTGATGCGTCGCAACGACTCCTCGAGCTCCGTGACGTAGACCGGCTCAACGCTGCGAAACAGGTGCTCGACCTGCAGCCGGCGCTTGGCGGTCGCACGGCCTCGGGCGCGTTCGCACCAGTCCTGTCCGACGTTGGCTGCCGAGATCGCCAGGGCCCTGGCGACGGCCTTGCGACGCAAACGCTCGATGCGCCGGTCGTCCAGGCGCGTCCAGAACGCTGTCACCACCTCCTTCAGCCACTGCATGGGCTCTTCGATCGGGTCGGCGCACACTGGCGGCAGGAACGCTGCCCCAGGCATCACCTCCCGCCTGCCGACGGAGCATGCGATCAGGTCGTCGTCCAGCCGTGCCACGACGAGCAGCGTGGTCGTGATTGGGAAGCGAAAGGACGCGGGGCAGTTCTTCAGGCCCGCACAGGCGCTGGTCTCACCGCCGATCGTGACACGGCGTAGGGTTTCCGCGGCCTCCTGGCGGGTAAGGCGGTTCGTCCGCGCACGCGCCTGGACCCGCTCCACCGCCTGTTCCAGCCACGTCTGGTTCGGGTTCAGCTGAACTTCGAAGCCTTCGCTGAACAGGGCAATGGACTGTGAGTCCAGCTTGCGTTGATGAGCGACGGGGCGCGCGAACGGGGCGATGCCGGGATTTGCTGATAGCTTCACTCGACTCCGATGCGGTCATGGACATTGCGTGCAGTCTTCCACTCACCGCCGCCAGTTCCTGGCGCCAATTGGCGCGCACACTGGACGGACATCGAAACGGAGCACAAGTCCATGGATCGTCGACAGGACATCGGCCTCGAGAAGCTGGTTCGGTACTCGAAGGTCCTCAGCACCAAGCCGGACGAGGCGATGACTACGGGCGAAGTTCAACAGCGCTGGGACACGCTGTTCGGCAAGCCGCCGAGCCTGCGCTCGGTCCAAGGTGACCTGGAGTATTTGTCAGCTACGGATCGCAAGGATCGTCCACCGCTGGTGCACAAGATCGATGGAACGGCCGTCGAGCGCGGCAAGACGGTCAAGCAGCCGTCGAAGTACTACCTCGCCTTGCCCCAGGTCGCCGGTCGCCTGATCACGCAGGAGGTGGCCAGCGAACTCTCCCTGGCGCGACGGGTCTTCGACCAGGTTCTCGACCCCGCTTTGTCGCCTGAAGGTGCCGAGATGCTGGGTGCGGCAAGGCAAGTGCTAACGGAGTCGAAGGAGGCTCAAAGGCTCTTGACCGGCGTTCGCATACTTCCGCACGGGGGCGTGGGCCGCTTGGCGGCGCACTTCGATCGTGAAGCGCGCGTGGAGGCGATGAAGGCGCTCTCGCAAGGGCGACAGCTCGAGTTTCACTACAAGGTTGACCACCGGAATCCGGACGGCAGAATCGTGCGACTGCAGGTCAGCCCGCTGGGGTTGGTGGGCAAGGACGGACAGGTCTATGTCGTGGGTGTGCAGGGTCTGAGTGACGAACCCAAGCCGTACGCGCTGCATCGGATGTCCCAGGTCGCGTGCCGGCACGAGCCGGCTGTGCAACGCCCGAAATTCAACCTTGATGACTTCATCGACCGAACACACCAGTTCAGCCACCCCGAACAAGCCGGCGCCCCTCCGGTCGAGCTGGTGCTGCGCGTGCACAAGGATGCCATCTACCACTTCAGAGAGCGGCCGCTCACGGCGGAGCAGAGCGGGACGCACACCGAGTACGAAGCTGGCTGGTATCTGGTGAAGGCCCACGTGCCTGTCACGACCCAACTCGTGCCCTTCCTGGTCAGCATGGGGCCGTGGGTGGAGGTGATGGGTCCGCCTGCGGTCCGCGAGCGGGTGCGGCAGTGGGTCACCGACATGGCGGGGCTTTATGCGGCGGACAGGGCGCCCGGCGCACGGGCATCGTCGCCTGCGACATAGAAGGCAAGAACAGACTCAACACTTGAGCGAACCGAACGAACTGGACAACGCGATGGCGACACGCAACCAACCGGCAACGACGGCGGGCTCGTCTGGATCCATAAGCACCACTCGTTCGATGCCGATAACCCGGCGTCGCTTTGTTGCAAACCACCATCCAGCACCGAGTCGGTCCCACACCATGATTGACGACCTCCGCTTCGCCAGGCTCGCACTCGAAAGAATTTCGACCGTGCTCAGCCGTGACGCCGAGGCACTCGCGGCACTTCGGGTAGTGTCGGCCTGCGTTGAACGCATGGAGCGCGTCCAGCCGCTTGGCAAGCCCGTCGAAGCAACTCAATGCTGTCCGCCCGCTCTTCCTGGTCCTGCCGCCGAGACCGACATGCATCCCGACCGGGATGCACAGAGAGGGCCCCCAATCCCGCCGCGTCACGTCATTGCGAACGTGCCGCACACCGACGCACGTCTTTCCTCCGTCGTTCAGGCCATTCAGACCGAAGGGCGCTTTCCATTCGACCTCGACATCAAGAGTCGACCATTGCCGCCGGACCTGAGCTCGGCCCTGACCGGGCCCAGCATCTACTTGCTCGTCTTTGGCTCGCGGGTTGTCTACGCTGGCAAGTACCGGCCAATCGCAGGATCCGTCGTTGAGGATCGCTGGTTTCGGCACCTGCAGACCGTCACACTTCGTGGCAGTGCGGTGGGCCTCGGAGGACTCAGCAACCCGGAGCGGCGTCTGGCTCGGCTTCTTGAGGGTGTGCAAGAGCCCAGTTTGAGAACTTTGCTCACTGAGAGGCTCGAAGTGGACCGAGGCCGCTTCAGGGACACTGGGGTCAACACGACAGTCAACCGTGTCGCCTTTGCGGCCAAGCACTGGGCTGTCTTTGGTTCGGCGCAGAGTGCGTCAATCTTTGACGGTTTCTCATTTCACCTCTTCAGGCTGGCCGGGTTCAACGAGCAGGCGCGCGCCGACGAGGCGGTCTCCGCGGTGGAGAAGGCCCTTCTGGACAGGGTATTTCCACGGTGCAATCGCCAGTTCGTCCCATCCCAACACGAGCATCTGCAGGACGAGTACACCCCGGCCTATGTGATGGCAGAGTTGATTCGCGTTGCTGACAAGTTAGGCCTCGGTTTCAGCCAAACCGTGCGCCTTGCCTAATGTGGTGACGCGCTCGCCACCGGGCCTTGCCGGACTTTGCCTAGTCGCCAGAGGGCTGTCCGGTCAGGCTCGTGGGCGACTTCGCAGCTGAGATGTCTCGACCCTCGTTGTCGCTCCTGACAACTCTGCTTCGGCAACGATCATCAGTTCAACCGCGTAACAGTCGAGAGGACCGACCGATGCAGACTGATTGGGGTCTACGCGGTGACTCTGCATCGCTTCTGGCGCGGCGGCATGAACTGCCGCCTGGTCTGCACAAATGCTCAATTGCCTTGTCCCCTGGTCAGCAGATCGTTGTACCGAACAAGCGCGGCAAGCGTCTGGTCGACGGTGAGCGCACCTCGCCTCATCTCCGAAATTGCCCAGTAGTCGCAGGCGCCATGCTTTGGGCCGTCGAGGGTTAGGCCGAGTCGGTCAGGAGTACCTGGTTCGAACTGCGTGACAAGCGTCTTCACGGTGCCGTTGGCCCTGACGCTCACGACAAAGCGAATGCCGGGGAGAATGACCGTGAAGCCCAGTTCGCCACCTGATGGCGAGACTGGCCCAAGCTCTTCGGTCGTGTCAATGGACAGCGCTGACAGGTCGGCAATCATGGACTCCACCAAGGCCGGAGTCCCTGCTTCTTCAAGGCGGCGTCGCTTCTCACTGGCATACGCACCCGTCGAAGTTCGGGCGACGCGTACCCGTCGCACTGGAAGCTGCCACGGAACACGACCACTAATGATTGGATCAAGCGTTTCGAACAGTCCTTCGATCTGTTTGTATAGGGAGCGCTCATCGTCCTCGACCTTGAGCCTTGTGAAAGTGCAGTCGAGTTGCGATTCGATGCGGACCTGCCGTTCAGTATCTGCCATCACCTGCCGCGCGTGATACGGCTCATCGATCTCAACTGCAACATGAATGGCGGGTATGTAGATGTCAACACGGTAGTCGAGGCACGGATACTCGAACACCATCTCCACGGTCCCGCCGTATCGGTACACAAGCGGCCAAGTGGCCATCCACTGCCACTTGCGACGGAGATCCAGCTTGGCAGCTTGTGCGTGGTAGTAGCGCAGCTTTTCAGGAGTCACGTAGCTTTCCTCGGTTCATGTGGACATTCGTTTGGGTTTTGACGCCTATGCATTTGTGCGGTACCAGGAGTTCCAGGCTTGAGCGACCATCACCATCGCCAACGTATCCAGCTCGCAATACCGCAACAGCGCCGCCTCGATCGATCGCCGCTCCTGTGGCGCGATGTCTTCGAACTGCAGACGCGCATAGGCCGTCGTCGCGGCGCCACCCTGCGCGATCTGCAGATCGTCATCGACCTCCAGTGCGTCGACCACCTCGCGCGGTAGGTCGGTGAACACCGGCGGCAGCAATCGATAGGGATCGACAACAGCGCCGCCCACCTCCTGCCACCACACATGATCAACGAAGTTCAGGCTCTGGATGCCGCCCATCGCCCCATATATCGGCCGCGAGTACTTCCGCTTGAGGTACTCGGACGACTGCATC
>JAKLLO010000203.1 GCA_023150095.1 Zoogloea sp.
GCCCGGTGCCGGCAGCGTGCTAGACTCCGGCGGTTTATCGTTCCATTCGAGAGTGCTTCATGTCTGGTAATACCTTCGGCACGCTGTTTACCGTCACTTCCTTTGGCGAATCCCACGGGCCGGGCATCGGCTGTGTGGTTGATGGCTGTCCGCCGGGGCTGGCGATCAGCGAAGCCGACATCCAGATCGAACTCGACCGGCGTAAGCCGGGCACCTCGCGCCACGTCACCCAGCGGCGTGAGCCCGATACGGTCGAGATACTCTCGGGCGTCTTCGAGGGCGTGACCACCGGCACGCCGATCGCGCTCTTGATCCGCAACCAGGATCAGCGCTCTAAGGATTACGGCAACATCGCCGAGCAGTTCCGCCCGGGGCATGCCGATTACGCCTACTGGCAGAAGTACGGCATCCGCGATTACCGTGGTGGCGGCCGCTCGTCGGCGCGCGAGACGGCGGTGCGCGTGGCGGCCGGGGCGATCGCCCGCAAGTGGCTCGAGCAGCGCTTCGGTATCGTGATCCGCGGCTACATGGCGCAGCTCGGTCCGGTCGAGATTCCCTTTGTGTCGTGGGACGAGATCGACGGCAACGCCTTCTTCGCGCCCAACCAGGCCATCGTTCCGCAGCTCGAGGCCTACATGGACGAACTGCGCAAGTCCGGTGATTCGGTCGGCGCGCGCATCAACGTGGTGGCCACCGGCGTGCCGGTTGGTTGGGGCGAGCCGGTCTATGATCGCCTCGACGCCGACATCGCCTACGCCATGATGGGCATCAACGCCGTGAAGGGCGTCGAGATCGGCGCCGGCTTTGCCAGCGTGGCGCAACTCGGTACCGAGCACAACGACGAGATGACACCGGAGGGCTTTCTGTCCAACAACGCCGGTGGCGTGGTTGGCGGCATTTCGTCGGGCCAGGACGTGCTCGTCAGCATCGCCATCAAGCCCACGGCCAGCACGCGCCTGGACCGGCGCTCCATCAACAAGGCCGGTGAAGCGGTGGTCGTGAACACCCACGGCCGCCATGATCCGTGCGTCGGCATCCGGGCCACGCCCATCGCCGAAGCCATGCTGGCGCTGGTCCTGATGGATCACGCCCTGCGTCACCGGGCCCAGAACGCCGACGTCGCGTGCGCCACGCCAAAAATTGCCGGCCTGGCGCCGGACGGTGTGCAGTGCGTCCCGTCGCCGCTCCGCAAGGATTGATCGTCGTCAACTTTTTGCGCGCATCGCGGGCGTAGAGTCAATCCCACGAGACATACAAGATTGACCATTGACCGGGAGGTAGCGCATGGAGCAACACGATCTTCACCACGAATTCCCCGAGTATCGGGACCAGATTCACGCACTCAAGGTGTCCAACGGACACTTTGCCCGACTCTTCGATGAGTACCACGACGTCAATCGTCACGTGGTGCGCGTGGAGGTGAATGCCGAGCTGGCAACGGACTTCGAACTCGAAGACCTGAAGAAGCGCCGCCTCAGGCTGAAGGATGAGCTCTACGAAATGCTGAAAGGCCAGTCCGTCAACTGATCGACTGCGTGCTTCTGCCAGCAAGAGCGCTTTCGGGCGCTCTTTTTTTATGGGCGGTACAATCGCGGCGATGATTCCTTACTGGCGCCTGTCGGGCTACTACTTCTTCTACTTTGCCTTCATCGGCGCCTTTTCCCCGTATTTCAGCCTCTACCTCCAGTCGGTTGGCCGCAGTGCCGGGCAGATCGCGGTGTTGATGTCACTGATGTCGGTGATGCGGATGCTCGCGCCCACCCTGTGGGGCTGGCTGGCGGATCGGGTCGGTGTGCGCACGCCCATCGTGCGGCTGTCGGCGGCGTTGTCGGTGGCCGGGTTCGGCGGCTTTCTGGTCAGCGATGCCTACGGCGCGCAGTTTGTCAGCATGGCCTTTCTGGCGTTCTTCTGGAGCGCCGCGCTGCCGCTGGTCGAGACGCTCACCTTCAGCCATCTGGCGGGCAAGGCCGGGAGCTACGGCAATATCCGCGTGTGGGGCTCGGTGGGCTTCGTCGTCGCGGTGCTGGGGCTGGGCTATCTGCTCGACGATCTGCCGATCCGGGCGGTGCTGTGGATCGCGTTGGCGACCCTCGGCGGCATCCTGCTGTGCGCATTGACGATCCCCGAGGCCCGGCGTCCGCTGGCCCACGAGGAGCACGTGCCGCTGCGCACGGTGCTGCGCCGTCCCGAGGTGCGGGCGCTGCTGGCCGCGTGCTTCTTCATGTCTGCCGCCCACGGGGCGCTGTATGTCTTTTACTCGGTGCATCTGGTCGAACACGGCTACAGCAAGTCGGTGGTGGGCTGGATGTGGGCGCTGGGTGTGGTCGCCGAGATCCTCGTCTTCATGGGCATGCCGCGGCTCGTCAGGGTGTATTCGCTACGCACGATCCTGATGTTCAGCTTTGCGGTGGCCGTGCTGCGTTTCGTGCTGATCGGCTGGGGGGCGGATTCGCTGATGCTGCTGCTGTTCGCCCAGATCCTGCATGGCGCGACTTTCGGGTCGTACCACGCGGCAGCGGTGGCGGCGGTGAACAACTGGTTCGGCGTACGTCATCAGGCCCAGGGGCAGGCCTTTTACGGCAGCATCTCGTTCGGTGCCGGTGGGATGATCGGTGGTCTGATTAGCGGCTACACTTGGGAATGGATAGGCCCCGCCTGGACGTACACGGCCGGTTCGGTGTTCGCGCTGGCGGGGTTGGTCGTGCTGGCGGCAGGATGGCGCGTGCGGCCGTCCGCAGCCTGATCTGAACGGCAAGGCGAAACAGGAGAGACATGAGCAAGCGATTCGAATGGGCCCGCGGCGTGCTGCCGGTGGTGCTGGCTGCCGGCGTGGTGACGGCCTGCCAGACGGTGCAGACCACCCAGGGCGGCGCCGTGGGCATCGAGCGTCGGCAGTCGATGATGGTGTCCGCCAAGGAGATGGATCAGGCGGCAAGCCAGAGCTACCACCAGATCCTTCAGCAGGCCGGCCAGAAGAATGCCCTCAACCGCAACAAGGAGCAGGTGGAGCGCGTGAGGGCCGTGGCGCGTCGGCTGATCCCCGCGACGGGCGCGTTCCGGCCGGATGCGCCGGGCTGGAAGTGGGAGGTCAATGTGCTCACCTCCAACGAGCTCAACGCATGGTGCATGGCTGGCGGCAAGATTGCGTTTTACTCCGGGATCATCGAGCGCCTTGAGCTGACCGACGATGAGATCGCCGCGATCATGGGTCACGAGATCGCTCACGCCCTGCGCGAACATGCGCGGGAGCGGGCTTCCCGGGCGATGGTGACGAATGTGGGCGTGGCGATCGTCGGTGCCGCGCTTGGCGTGGGGCAGGTCGGCTCCGATCTGCTCGGCTCGGTCGCCAAGGTGAGTTTCGAGCTGCCCAACAGCCGGGAGCACGAGACCGAGGCCGACCGTATCGGCGTCGAACTCGCCGCCCGCGCGGGCTACGATCCCCGTGCCGCCATCGTGCTGTGGCAGAAGATGGCCAAGGCCTCGGAGGGCGCGCCGCCCCAGTGGCTTTCGACTCACCCGTCCAATGAAACACGCCAGCAGGATCTACGGGTATACGCCGAGCGCGTGATGCCGCTCTACGAGCAAGCTACTCAGCACACTAGGCCTGTGAAATAATAAAAGTTTTTCCGCCCACTCCGGTTTCAACCCTGACCGAACAATCGCCCATGCAAGCGCAGACGCTTTACGAAAAACTGTGGTCGAGCCATGTGGTGCACGTCGAGGACGACGGCACCGCGTTGATCTACATCGACCGCCACCTGGTCCACGAAGTCACCAGCCCGCAGGCCTTCGAAGGTCTCAAGCTGGCTGGGCGCAAGCCCTGGCGTGTGGACTCCATCGTTGCCACGGCCGACCACAACACCCCGACCGACCACTGGGATAAGGGCATCCAGGATCCGGTTTCCCGCCAGCAGGTGGAAACCCTGGATTCGAACATCCGTGAGGTCGGCGCGCTGGCCTACTTCCCGTTCAAGGACGCGCGTCAGGGCATCGTCCACGTGATCGGACCCGAAAACGGCGCCACCCTGCCGGGCATGACCGTCGTCTGCGGCGACTCCCACACGTCCACTCACGGCGCTTTCGCCTGCCTTGCGCACGGCATCGGCACCTCCGAGGTCGAGCACGTGATGGCGACCCAGTGCCTGCTCCAGAAGAAATCCAAGACCATGCTGATCCGCGTGGACGGCAAGCTCGGCGCCGGCGTGACCGCCAAGGACGTCGTGCTCGCCATCATCGGCAGGATCGGCACCGCCGGCGGCACCGGCTACGCCATGGAATTCGGCGGCAGCGCGATCCGCAGCCTGTCGATGGAAGGCCGCATGACCATCTGCAACATGGCCATCGAGGCGGGTGCCCGCGCCGGTCTCGTGGCTGTGGATGACCAGACCATCGCTTACCTCAAGGATCGTCCGTTCTCGCCCCGTGGCGAGAACTGGGATCGCGCCGTCGAATACTGGCGCACCCTCCACTCCGACGACGGCGCGGTCTTCGACGCCGTGGTCGAGCTTGACGCCGCCCAGATCAAGCCGCAGGTCACCTGGGGCACCTCGCCCGAGATGGTTGCCGCGATCGACGGCGCAGTGCCCGATCCGGCCCTCGAGAAGGACCCGGTCAAGCGCGAAGGCATGGAGCGCGCCCTGCAGTACATGGGCCTCACGCCGCGCACGCCGATCAACAAGATCGCCATCGACAAGGTGTTCATCGGTTCGTGCACCAACTCGCGCATCGAAGACCTGCGTGCCGCCGCTGCCGTGGCCAAAGGCCGTCGCAAGGCTGACAACGTCAAGCTGGTGCTGGTGGTGCCGGGCTCCGGCCTCGTCAAGCGCCAGGCCGAAGCCGAAGGGCTCGACAAGGTCTTCGTCGCCGCCGGTTTCGAATGGCGCGAGCCGGGCTGTTCCATGTGCCTCGCCATGAACGCCGACCGCCTGGAGCCGGGTGAGCGCTGTGCGTCCACCTCCAACCGCAACTTCGAAGGCCGTCAGGGCGCCGGTGGTCGCACCCATCTGGTGAGCCCCGCGATGGCCGCCGCTGCCGCGATCGCCGGCCACTTCGCCGACGTGCGCGAGCTGGCCTGACGAGGAAGGAGACGACCATGCGCAAACTTACCGCACTGATTGCCGTTTTTGCCTTGCTGCTGGCCGGTTGCAACACCGTGCAGGGCCTCGGCAAGGATCTCGAAAAGGGTGGCGAGGCCATCCAGAAGGTAGCCAAGTAACATGAAGCCTTTCATCAGACTCGACGGTCTCGTGGCGCCGATGGATCGCGCCAACGTGGATACCGACGCGATCATCCCGAAGCAGTTCCTCAAGTCGATCAAGCGTAGCGGCTTCGGTCCCAACCTGTTCGACGAGTGGCGCTACATGGACGTGGGCCAGCCGGGCCAGGACAACACCGGCCGTCCGAAGAACCCGGACTTCGTCCTCAATCAGCCCCGCTACCAGGGCGCCCAGGTGCTGCTCACCCGCGACAACTTCGGCTGCGGCAGCTCCCGCGAGCACGCCCCGTGGGCGCTGGAAGACTTCGGCTTCCGTGTGCTCATCGGCCCGAGCTTTGCCGACATCTTCTTCAACAACTGCTTCAAGAACGGCCTGCTGCCGATCAAGCTGGCGGCTGATGAAGTGGATGCGCTGTTCGCCCAGTGTCACGCCACCACCGGCTACCGGCTCAACGTCGACCTCGACGCCAAGACGATCACTCGCCCCGACGGCAAGGTGATCCCCTTCGACGTGGATCCGTTCCGCCGCGAATGCCTGCTCAACGGTTGGGACGACATCGGCCTGACCCTGCGTCACGCCGATAAGATCCGCGACTTCGAAGCCCGTCGCCGCATCGACCAGCCCTGGCTGTTTGCCTGATCGTGCCGGCGGCCTGCGGGCTGCCGGTACTCACCAACGAAAAAACGGAAATCAACAATGAAGATCTGTGTTCTGCCGGGTGACGGCATCGGTCCCGAAATCATGGACCAGACCCTGCGCGTGCTCGAAGCGCTGCGCGGCGATGGCGTCAACTTTGAAGCGGAATTCGCCCTTGTCGGCGGCGCCGCTGTCGATGCCACCGGCACCCCGCTGCCCGAAGCCACCGTCAAGCTGGCCGATGAGGCCGATGCGCTGCTGCTGGGCGCGGTCGGCGGCCCCAAGTGGGACAACTACCCCCGCGACCAGCGCCCGGAGCGCGGCCTGCTGGGTATCCGCAAGCAGCTCGAACTGTTCGCCAACCTGCGTCCGGCGATCCTGTACCCTGAGCTCGCCAACGCCTCGTCGCTCAAGCCCGAGATCGTCTCCGGCCTCGACATCCTGATCGTCCGCGAGCTCACCGGCGACATCTACTTCGGCCAGCCCCGCGGCATCCGTGAAGAAAACGGCGAGCGCGTCGGTTTCAACACCATGATCTACTCCGAATCCGAGATCCGCCGGATCGGCAAGGTGGCCTTCGAGGCTGCCCGCAAGCGCGACAAGAAGCTGTGCTCGGTGGACAAGATGAACGTCCTCGAAACCACCCAGCTGTGGCGTGACGTGATGATCGAGCTGTCGGCCGACTACCCGGATGTCGAGCTCTCCC
>JAKLLO010000204.1 GCA_023150095.1 Zoogloea sp.
ACGCCGCCAGCTTCATCGCCCACACCGAGGCCAGCACCGGCGCCGAGTTGCCCCGGTTCATCAAGGACGAGTTCGACGCCTTCCTGGAATGCGGCATCCTGGCCCACGGCTTCCTGAGGCTTCGGTGCGGCGAGTGCGGCCACGACAAGCTGCTGGCGTTCAGCTGCAAGCGGCGAGGGTTCTGCCCCTCATGCGGTGCGCGGAGGATGTCGCAGACGGCGGCGCACCTGGTCGACCACGTCATCCCGCACGTGCCGGTGCGGCAATGGGTGCTGTCGCTGCCGATCCCGCTGCGCGTGCTGCTGGCCGCGCAGCCCGAGCTGGTCACGCCGGTGCTGCAGGTGGTGCAGCGTGTGATTACGCGCCACCTGCTGGATGCTGTCGGGCTCGAGGCTGAGCCCGGACACAAACAGTCCAGTGGACTGTTTGTGCCTGGCGAAGGGCCGGGCCGCCGGCCCGGCGCGGCCTGCAGGGCCGACGAAGGCCACGGCGGGGCGGTCACGCTGATACAACGCTTCGGCTCCGCGGCCAACCTCAACATACATCTTCACGGCCTGCTGCTGGATGGGGTGTACCGGTGTGGTGCGGATGGCGTGCCGGAGTTCGTCGAAGTGGGTTTTCCCACCGACGACGACGTGCATGCGCTGTTACAGACCATCATCGCCCGGCTCATGAAGATGCTCACGCGCCGGGGTGTGCTGGTCGAGGACATGGGGCAGACCTACCTGGCCGAGCCGGATGCCGACGGCGAGGACGCGCGCACGCTGCGCCCGCTGCAGGCCGCGGCCATCACTTACCGCATCGCCTTGGGCCCGCGCGCCGGGCAGAAGGTGCTGACCCTGCGAGGCGCGATGCCGCGCGAGGCCACCGCGCGCCAGCCGCTGTGCGCGGACATCGACGGATTCAGCCTGCACGCCGCGGTCCGGGTCGAAGCACACGACCGCAAGCGGCTGGAGCAGCTGTGCCGCTACATCACCCGGCCGGCGCTTTCTGACCAACGCGTGCAGCTCAACGATGCAGGGCAGGTGGAGTTGAAGCTCAAGACACCGTGGCGCGACGGAACCACGCACCTGGTGATGAGCCCGCTGGAGTTCATGCAGCGGCTTGCGGCGCTGGTTCCGCGGCCGCGGCTGCATCTCATCCGGTTCCATGGCGTGCTGGCGCCCAACGCCAAGCTGCGGCCTCTGGTGGTGCCGCAAGGCCCACCGGCGCAAGCACAGGCGGCCACCGAGGCTGCAGCCGCCGCCGAGCGCGAAGTCGAGACTGTCCAGGCCGGGCTGCACCGCATCGGCTGGGCGCGGTTGCTCAAGCGGGTCTTCGACATCGACATGCAGCACTGCCCGAACTGCCGCGCGGGGGAGCTCAAGATCATCGCGGCCATCCTCGAGCGACCGGTGATCGAGAAGATCCTGACCCACCTGGGACTGGATCCGCAGCCGCCGCCCAGGGGCCGAGCGCGCGAGGCGTGGCAAGACTGAAGCCGCCTGAGCCGCGTCGACCGTCCCGGACACCGCACACATCACCACGGGCTGCGCAGCCTGGCGCCAGCCGCCGGTGGCGCTGCGCCCGCATGCGGACTGGATGGCGGAGAACTCAGGGTCAACCCCGAAATCAAGGCCCAACGAGCGCGAGGCGAACCGTCGGGGCGGGCCGAATCCGGACAAGGCAACGGCCCAGGCGCCAGTTCCAAACCATCCAGGCAGGCATCGGCCCATCCAGGCAGGCATCGGCCGCCCACCCAGGGCTGATTCGGGCTTTCCGGGCTTTCCACAGACCGTTTGAAATTCCTATGCGCGCAGTCGTTCAACCGCACTGCCGTCTTCTCGTCAGTGCTGGCGCAGCTTCCGACGACATCGAGCCCTAGCTGATGTTGCTTCCTGAAACGCACCAACTTGGAAAACACGTCCGAGTCAGGACACTCTCAGGTGAGTTCCGCAGGTGCCGAAAATGGTGGTGCCCCGGTGGTATCCTGATTGGATCCGCCGAATAACGATCCGGGTTTTCCATGCAGTTGGTGCTGCATCATTGCCAAATGGCTTACGGGCCAAAAAACGCGACGGGCCCGGGCGCAACGTAGCCGAAAGGGACACAAGTCGCTATCGATTGTGATGACCCAAGTCGCTGACCTTACGCTGCAATCGCACTTTGTGTGGTGATAGCCTGGGTACAGCTCATCGCGGACCAACTGGCCGTCCATTTCGGAACTGGCCCGCGTAGCTGCCACTTGGCGTGGTGATCTTGCCACACATAGGCTTCAACTTGTATGCCAGGAAGGTGCTCGATTCCGTCACCTTCTCCAACTGTGCAAAGCCGAACCGGCGGTTCCTCTCTGCGCATCCGGGGTAGGTGCCATCGAACTCCACGCCCTCGTCATCCTTGAAGTACAGCACCTCTCCCGGGTGAATCTTGCCTGGGCGGGGCGCATAGACCAATTGGTAGTGTTTGCCACTCACTGCCAGATCAACAATCGACTCGCGGGCGATGGCACCATTGTTGGTGATAGTGGTCGGGTGGGGCGAAAATCGCACGCTTGCCCTTGTTATTTGGCCATTGAACACGCCTTTGACCCGCAGCACGCCGCCACCGCCACGCACATTTCGGCTGGGAATCACAAGCTGCCCACTGAACCTGTCGAAGGTTACCTCCGCAGCGCTGAGGGAGACCTGTCGCAGCTCACCTACGGCGCTGGCGCTGGTCAAGCTATCGGCGATGTTCAACGGCTCGAAACTGATCTGGCCATTGATTTCGACCTCGGCCAGGTCGGTCGTAATGGTGCTGACCTTGCCGTGGAACAGAGTATCCTTCTGCTTGGACACCGCATCGTCGATGAAAAAGCCTGCGGGTGAACGCAGCTTGATTTGCAGGCCAGCTCTTGCGCCCCAGGCGCTCTGGCCACCAGCCTTTTGGCATACCATTTCCTTGGCCGAAAGTCGGCCAGAGCTGAACTCGACCTCGCAGGCTAAACTGTTACCGCAATCGGCAGGCAAGCCGTGGTCTTGATCTTTCTCAGGCACGCGCAGGCATAGCCTCCCTTTTCCATGCGGCAGACCTGCCACGAACGTGCCAGTGAACAATAGAGCTCCCCGCACACCAGTGCCTGCACCTTGGAAGATGCCGTAGCTGTCGCACCTTCCGCCCACGATTGCCCAGCCCTGCTCAGGCTTACAGTCCTGCAACTGGTATGTCGACGTCTTGGCCAAATTGGCCGCTGTGCCGCTTGGTGCAGCGGGTGCCGCAGGGGTCATTGCGGTGGGCGAAGTGTTCTCGCGATCGGCGCTCTTGGGGGCGGTGGCAATGCAGGAACTCAGGCTAGAAGCCAGGACAAGCGTGATCGCCTGAAAGGTCAACAAAGGTCTAACGTGCACAGCAGTCCTTGTTTGAAGTCATAGAAGTGACCTGAGGCGTTGGTGGCCCCGGCCGTGCGGCCGCTGACTCGCATGCAGATTAGTCGCATCGGATGCGCTCGCAAGCCGCCTCGCAGCGCCAACGGGCGGAATCGCCCCAGACTTGGCATTGCGCCACGCAGGTCTTGCGCTGCGCCACGCACACAGGGTTGGCAGCCTCGCGGGCTTCAAAGGCTGCCCTCTCCCTGGCCTTCATCTCGGCGACTCGTCGAGCCTCTGCCTCGAACGCGACAAGCTTGGCGCGAGCGTCTGGAAGGCGGCCATCGGGGTCGTTGCCCGCATAGGTGTCGATGAAGGCGTGGGCTGAGCGAATGTCGCCGATGTGACGGAAGGCCTGGTCGTATTCGGCGCGAAAGCGCTGTCGACGTATAGCCTCGGCGGGGCCCATGTCGCCGGCGTCAGGCTGGCCGTTCCAGTCGCGGATGTAGGATGCAACTTCAGCTGAACTGGCGGCCGCCTCCACATAGCGCCAGGCCCTGACATGGGCCCGAGCCGTGGCTTGGCGGATCGCCTGCCGAGCCTGTTCGACTAGTCCGTCGGTGTCGCTAGCGGCGTGGATGCTGATGAACTGTTGCGCAACTGGGATCTGCGCTGAGTCCATCGGTGCGGGCATGCGATTGAAACGATCTTCGGTCCAGTTGATGCGGTGGAAGCCATACAGATAGACGGCCCGAGCGGCATACTGTTGCGTGTCCTGCAGCAATTCGGGTTTGCTGAGCTGGTAGGCGGTGCCCTTGTCCATCTTGGCTCCCTCGATACCCTTGGCATGCGTGATCAGTAAACCCCGGCCGTGCGGCAGCGCGTTTTGGCACTGGCCAACATAGAGCTGCCGCCCGCCAGCTGTCGACATCTCGCAAGCCATTGAGCTCGGCGTCTGGATGTTGCGCCAACTCGGGGCCGGCTTCTGGTCGACAAATTCTATGGCACTGGCGGTTGACCAGCCGAGCGCGGCTACCAGGGCGATCAGGCACAGGAACAAGGGCATTGGTAGCAGAGATCGAGGCAAAGGCATTCTCTGGACACTTGCAAGCGCATTGGTAACTTGGCAGCTGACCCGGCGGACTGTCATTCTCGAAGATAGCCGATGCGAGGTCTTGATGCATTGACATGTAGCAGTCCAGCGCGCGCCATACCTGGAACCGGAAGGGGTGAAAACCGGCAAGCCTCGGTGGCACCACTCGGCAAGATCCCCTACTTGGACCATAGAGAACTGCGGCGTGCGCCAGGCTCTTCCCCTGCTTGCGCCCTCCGCGCCCACTCACCTCCGCGCGTCCGGCATAGGGCAGACAACGGGCTGCCGGACTTACGCGGCCCCGAGGGCTTCTGGAAGGCATACCCGGCGCTTCGGCGGGTCCTGCTACTGTCCAACCTCCACCCCTTGACGGCAGTGCCCCATGATGATCATCGCAGGATGGGCCTGCCTCACACCCGACAACGTGCCCGGCTCTGGTGGGCACGTGTTCGCGCTGGTGCCGGCGCAGCTGGAGGTCATCAACGAAGCGGATAGGCCGGCGGACGTGGCCATGTTCATCGCCAGCGAATACGGCACCGAGGCCGACGCCGCGTTGTACTTCTCGCCGGCAGGCATGCAGGCATGCAGGCCTGTTGCTGCCGCTTCCCGGCGATACGGCCGTGCCCCCGGCCCGATCACGGCACGGTCGGACGACTGGCCGAAAATTCGGACTGCAGGCTGTCCGTGTACGCTGACCATGTGATTGACGACGTCGCGCCGGCCTGGCTGAACAACTGCCCAACAGAACCGACAAGGCCCGCCGAAACAGGCCGAGTCATGCGAGAGCACGGTTACTTCTTGCGGCGACGGGTCGCGACGATGCCGGCGAGGGCCAGGCCAGCGAGGCAATCCACCGAACTTAAGCATCCTCACCCCTTGTATGCATAGCGAGCATGAGGCTTGACATGGTGATGCGGCCGAGGTCGGGATCGTCCGGGACGGTGGCGTTGCGTGTTGGCGGCCAGTTGCCTGAGCAGGGCGACGACAGCACGATCGCCGGCAGCGCGCGCTGCATCAGTTGCGCGGCGTAGCTGCGGTTGCAGCGGCGGGTCGTGCCGGGCGGCGCGTGCGTGGCCAGCGCGGCCGCACACACCAGCGCCGTGATGTTGTCGGCCAGCACCTTGGCCGCCACGTCGACGATCAGGGCCTGTTGGCTCAAACCCGAGACCGCCTCCAGGTGCAGGCGGTGCTTCAGCCGCTTGAACGCTTCCTCGATGCGCCAGCGCTGGTGATACAACTCGCCGAAGGCCGCGGCCGGCACCTCGGCCGCGTCCAGATTAGTGGCCAGCGCACGGATGCGGCCATTGGGTGCGACGTGGCGCACCACCCGCACGCTGGGCGCGCTGCGCGCGCAGCCCCAGTCGGCGGCGTCCTGCGCCGACGGCGCGTTCAGCGTCAGGGTTGCTTCGGCTTGATCGCCGCGCAGGAAGGCGCGCACGGCCGGCCAGCCGCTGTCCGAATCGCAGCGCATCACGAAACGGATGCCGCGCTCGGTGAGCGCTTGCACCAGCCAGGCCGCCGGGTAGCCGCGGTCCAGCAGCAGCACGTCGTCGGGGCCCAGCGCGTCCAGCGCTTCCATCAGCATCGCGCGCTCGCCGCGCGTAGCGCTGTGCACGCTGGCGTGCAGCGTGAGCTCGGCCCCGGGCAGGTACAGCGCGAACAGGCGCTGATCGGCGCCGGCGGCGCTGAGCGTGCGATGGCACGGGCGCAGCGCGGGCATCAGCACCGACGCGTCGGCGGCCACCAGGCGCAGCCCACGCCAGCGTGGCACCAGGCCCGCGCGCTCGGCCCCGGCGAGCAACTGGTCGTTGAGCCACTGCAGCGCCGGCATGTGCAGCCGCGCGCGCGCCTTGGCGAAAGCGCGGTCGCTGACCGCGCGCACCAGGCCTGGCTCACCCAGCAGCGAAGCGAAGAAGCCGTCGAGCATCGCCTGCTGCGAGCCCGCGCGCATCGACAGCAGCGCGGCCACCAGCGCCGGCAGCGGCAACTGGCGCTGGCGGGTGAACGCCCGGGGATGGTCGGGGTGCCGCGCGCGCTGCGCGAACTGCGGCGAGGCGATGTGGCTTGCCAAATCCAGCAGCAGGCACTGGATGTTCGTACAGTACTCAGGTCGACATGTGGAGCGACCTAGTCAAAAGGAAAAACGCTTTGCGAATCAACAACTTACAGAGCAAATTCTAGCCGAGAACGCTTAAGTTCGGTGGATTGGGATGTTGCCCAGCAGGTAGTTCGGCTCGACATAGTGGTCGCAGCAGTAAAGGTCCCCGTTGTACTCGAGCGCGGGCCCATAACCGCACTCGGGAGCGTGGACACACAGTAGATGTCTGCCGAAGCAGGCCTCCAGCGCCACGTCGAATTGCTGCACGAACACTCGACCCACGTCGTTGCGGACCCATTCTTCGAACACATCCACCAGAAACTGTCCGTACTGGGCTGGGTCGACCGAACGCCGCGTGACAAGGTTGCCGCTTTGGGTATACAGCGGTCGCGTCTTCGTCGATGGCAGGTGCTGGTCCTGGTCGTCCGTCGACATCACTCGAGTGTCGATGCGCTCGACGATCGGAATGAACTGTATCCAGCGCGCGTCGAGTTCATCGCGCAGAAAACGGTAGACGGCGCGGCCGTGTTGCTGGTTGGCGGCGTGAACGGTGCAAAGGATGTTGAATTCGACGCCATGCTGGCGCAGGTGCCGCCAACCTTGCAACACGCGTGAGAACGTGCCGCGGCCAAGGCGGTCGACCCGGTAGTGGTCATGCAGCTGACGCGGCCCATCCACGCTGAGTCCGACCAGGAACCGATGCTGCTTGAAGAAGCGGCACCAGTCGTCGTCGAGCAGGGTGCCGTTGGTCTGGATGCTGTGTTCAACGATCTGGCCCGGCCGGCGGTGCCTTTCAACCAGTTCGACCGCGCGCTGGAAGAAAGCAAGTTGCATCAACGTCGGCTCACCCCCCTGCCATGCGACCTGTACTTTCGGTGCCTGGTGGGACTCCAGCAATTGGCGGATGTAGGTCTCCAGGGTGCCGTCCGACATGTGCTGGCGCTGGTCCGGGTACAGCGCCTCCTTGGACAGGAAGAAGCAGTAGCTGCAGTCGATATTGCAAGTCGACCCGCTGGGCTTGGCCAGCAGGTGAAAGGCGTGCGGTGCATCGGTTGGCCAGGCGCTGCCCGCAATGGCTGTCCGTTGGCTGGCTACGAAGAGGTTTGGGTCGAGTTGCAACTGAGGTCCGCAAAAGTGGTGTAAGTCTTTCGTCGAGGCAAGGCGCGCAGGGCAAAGCCCGAAGCGGCATGGCGCGCGGCGAAAGACTTACACCACTCCCTGGGATATCAACCAAGCGCGAACCGAATTGTCGGCGCAATCCGGGCGCGCTGCCGATGTGATTGACCCGCCGGTAAGCGGTCGGCCGCGAACGACGGAAGATGGCCGTTATGGCAAGACTTGCATAACGGCCATTATGAGAAGTCCTCGGTTATGACAAGACCGTGGAAGACGAGCACGGGGATCACCTCGTGGGCAGGTGTCCCCAGGCACTCGCGCACTTCACATAATCACAGGCCCTTCAGGAACTCGAGGAGCGAGTCCGTGGCGCGGAAGCGCCGGCTCGCGGTGTCGGGGTCCTGCATCCGAGCCAGGGCCTTCTCCTTCATCGCCAGATTGGCCTCTGTGTACTGATGTGTCGTCGTCGGGCTCTCATGGCCGAGCCACAGGGCAATGCCGTCGATCGGCTCGCCGGACTGCAGCAGATGCATGGCTGTCGTGTGGCGGATGGTGTGCGGGGAGATGTGCCGATCACGCAAGCTCGGTATCGCCGGAGTCGCCGCCGTCACTGCCAGCGCCAGGCGCTGCGCGACGTTGGTCCTCGTCATCGTGTGCCCGTCCCGGTTGGGCAGCAGCGGCGAGGCTGGCAGCAGGGCTGGGTTGAACCTCAGCCAGGACCGAAGTGCCTTCACCGTCGAGCGCCACAGCGGCATCGTGCGCTGCTTGCGGCCCTTGCCATGCAGGTGCACGCAGGCCGCACCGTCCAGCACGACATCTGCCAGCCGAACGCCGATGATCTCCGACACCCTGGCACCGGTGTTGTAGAGCATGTGCAGCAGCAGGTGGTCACGCTGGCTGGTCCAGCTTGACCCGGGTTGGCCGATGATCGCCAGCATCTCTTCACGCGACAGGAAGCCGAGCATCGGCCGCTCGAAGCGCTTCATTGGCACGCCCAGGGCCTGTTCGACGACATGCAGCGCGTTGACGTCGCGGTGCCCGGCGAACTTCAAGAACGCGCGCAGCGCCGCCAGCCTTGCATTGCGGGTGCGCACAGCGTTGCCGCGGCTCAGTTCCAAGTGGTCGAGGAAGGCCAGGATCAGCGCCGGCGTGATGTCCTGCAGCTTCATCGCCGTGGGCTGCTTGTGCAGGTTCGCGGTTGCGAAGTCCAGGAACAGCACGAAGCCATCGCGGTAGGTCGCCACCGTGCGCGGGCTCATCGCGCGCTGCTGCGTGAGGTGCTCGGTGAAGAAGGACTGCACCAGCGCGGCGAAGCTCGGCGGCGAACGCGGAGTGGTCGGCTTACTCATCGCCGTCCTCCCAAGGGCTGGCATAGCGCTCGAACGCCTGACCGAGCAGGCCCATCAGTTCCGGCACGCCGCTCAGATACCAGTAGGTGCTGGAGACCTTGACGTGACCGAGGTAAGTCGACAGCGCCAGCATGCGCTGGTTGATGTCCTCGCCCCGCTCGTGCCACAACACCAGCCGGCGCACGGCGAAGCTGTGGCGCAAGTCGTGGATGCGCGGCGTGCCATGGCTGCCCCGGTCGACCCAGCCGAGTTGGCGACGAAGATCGCCGAAGACGCGGTGGACCTGGCGATCTCCGACGGGCTGCCCCAGTAACTGCCCGCGGCTGGCGACGAAGAACGGCAGCTCAGGCGTTGTGCGCACATGGCGGGCGCGTTGATCTCGGTAGCGCTCCAATGCCTGGACGGCGCTTGGATGCAGCGGCACCAACCGTGTCTTGCCGAACTTGCTCTGCCGGATCGTCAGCACGCCGACACGCAGGTCGACATCGGCATCGAGCAGACCCAGCGCCTCGGAGATGCGCAGCCCCGTGCAGGCGACCAGCCCGAACAGCGTCTCCATCACCGCCGGGCGCAGTCCACCCTGTGGCCCGAGTTGCCTGGCCGCAGCCAGCAACTCGACGATCTCGGGTTCACGGTAGACGTGCGGCGTCATCCGCCCTGGCACTCGACCGAAGACGGCTTCGTCGGGCACCTCGGTGGCAGGGTCGAACTGGCGCAACCAGGCCGTGAACGGCCGCAGCATCTTCAGCCGACGCGCCAAGGTGGCGCGGTCGCCGTGGCCGGCCTTGGCCTGGCGCGCCCAGTCCGCCATCAGCTCGACGGTGAGCGGTCCGACATGGCCGGCGTTGGCCACATGGCGCGCGAAGCTCGCCAGTCGGCGAGCCATGTTGTCGAGCTTGAAGCCCAGCAGACGTCGCTCGGCCAGGTACTGATCGACCCTGGCCTGCAGGCTCGCACGGGCGCTCATGCCGCGCTCCCGGGCCACGGCAGCGCGACGCCAGACAGCGCTCCATGGTCAACCTTGGCGTAGATCATCGAGGTGTTCAACGACCGGTGCCGTAGCACGTCGGCCACCTCCTTGATCGAGCCGCCCTGGTTGACGATCCGACAGGCGACGGTGTGGCGCAGTGCATGGCCGCGACCATGCTGGATGCCTACGCGCCGGAAGGCATCGCGGACGATGCGTCGGATGGCGTCCACGCCAATGGGTTCGTCATGCGGCGCCAAGCGGCGCACGAACACGGCCGGGTCGCTGGTCTTGGGTCGCTCGTGCCGCAGGTAGGCTTCCAGGGCGCGACCGGTCGTCACAGGCAAAGGCAGCAGATCCTGGCGACGGGACTTCGTGCGCTTGAGCGTCACCGTTCCGAGACGCCAGTCGATGTCGGCCAGTTGCAGCCGGCTGATCTCGATGCCGCGCAGGCCCAGATCGAGCGCCAGGCGGACGACGGCATAGCCGCGTTTGGGCGAAGGCAGCGCATCGGTAAAGGAGTTCAACAGTCGCTCGACCTCCTCGGGCTTCAGCGCTCGGGGCAGCGACGCCATGCTCCAGTGCGCAGGCGACGCGATGACGGCCAGCAGCGGCTGCACCGCGTCGCCGCAGGTCGCGCGATAGCGCAGGTAATCACGCAGCGTGGATGCGATCGTGATGGCGTTGCTGGTAGTGCCCAGCGCCTGCAACTGATCGACGATGAACTGGCGCACGTCCTCTGGCAGCAGCGAATTCACCGCGACGGGCCGCCCGGCAAACTTCGACAGCAGCAGCCGCTCGACGATGCGCAGGCGGCTGCGCCGGGTGCCGGCAGCCAGACCCCGAGCGCTGCTCATGTGCGCGTCGTAACGGCTCAGCTCTTCAGCGATGGGGCCCGTCGGCGCTGGCGCGCAGGCAATGACGCCTTGGGTCCGCAGGATCTCCAGCACCGGTGTCAGCGCGGCATGCAGCTCCGTCGGCGTGCGCAGCGCACCACCCAGGCAGTCGCAGCGCGGCAGGTGATAGCGCATGAACTGGTCGATGCAGCCCTCATCGAGCATGCGCGCCGGCAGATGGCACATCGACATCCAGTGCGCGAAGTGCGCCACGCCGTTGAGACAACGGTTGGAGGTGTGGGCCGCGTAACGGCCGCGTCGCAGTCGCTCGACGTAAGCCGGGACTTGGGCAGACAGCGGGCCTTCAAGCAACCAGGCTTGAAGCAAGGGGTTGAGCGCAGGGATCTTGGGCATGACGGTCTCCGGTGGTGGAGCCGTCAGTGCTGCACGGACAGCGAACTTATGTCCAGTGCGGTGGGCCCGTCGCACCTCGGATCGCGAGAGCTGGCGCGGCCTTCCGGCCTACGACAGGCCAGAACTTGTCATAACCGAGGTCTTCTCATAATGGCCGGTGGCGGGTGCCCAAGTGGGCGAAATCGACGCCACTTTGCTGACGTTCAAGATCAGATCTGAGCGGCTGGTTTGGGGCAAGCAATCCGGCGAGCCGGCTGTCTCAGGTCGGCCAGAAGCGGGCTTTGAGGCTTTCTTCCTGAAGCGGACACTCACGACGCAATTTTGGATTCAAGACAGTCTCTCGCCGTCTGGGATATTGTTTCCGTTACGCTGAAAGCATGGATGACTTGGGATAGCATGAGCACC
>JAKLLO010000205.1 GCA_023150095.1 Zoogloea sp.
GATTTCGACAAGCTGGCCGAGCTCCAAGCCAAGTACGAGAACATCATCGCCACCAGCGGTGCTGACGTGGAAACCCAGCTCGAGATCGCCGCCGACGCCCTGCGCCTGCCGCCCTGGGACGCCAAGATCGGCCCCCTGTCCGGCGGTGAGAAGCGCCGCGTGGCCCTGTGCAAGCTGCTGCTGTCGCGCCCCGACATGCTGCTGCTGGACGAACCCACCAACCACCTCGACGCCGAATCCGTCGAGTGGCTCGAACAGTTCCTGTGCCGCTTCCCGGGCACCGTGGTGGCCGTCACCCACGACCGCTACTTCCTCGACAACGCCGCCGAGTGGATCCTCGAACTCGACCGCGGCCACGGCATCCCCTGGAAGGGCAACTACTCCAGCTGGCTCGAGCAGAAGGAGCAGCGCCTCGAGACGGAGTCCAAGCAGGAAGGCGCCCGCATGAAGGCCATGAAGCAGGAACTCGAATGGGTGCGCTCCAACCCCAAGGCGCGCCAGGCCAAGAGCAAGGCCCGTCTGGCCCGCTACGAGGAAATGTCCAGCGTCGAATACCAGAAGCGCAACGAAACCCAGGAAATCTTCATTCCGGTGGGCGAGCGTCTGGGCGACAAGGTCATCGAATTCACCGACGTCTCCAAGGGTTTTGGCGACAAGCTGCTGATGGACAAGGTGAACTTCAGCATTCCGCCGGGCGCCATCGTCGGCATCATCGGCCCGAACGGTGCCGGTAAATCGACCCTGTTCAAGATGATCACCGGCCAGGACAAGCCGGATTCCGGCGATGTGGTGATCGGACCCACGGTCAAGATCGCCTACGTCGATCAATCCCGCGACTGCCTGGACGGCACCAAGACGGTGTTCGACGAGCTGGCCGGCGGTGCCGACATCCTCACCATCGGCAAGTTCGAGATGCCCAGCCGCGCCTACATCGGCCGCTTCAACTTCAAGGGCGGCGACCAGCAGAAGCTCGTCGGCAACCTCTCCGGCGGCGAGCGCGGCCGGCTGCACCTGGCCAAGACCCTGATGGCCGGCGGCAACGCGCTGCTCCTCGATGAACCGTCGAACGACTTGGACGTGGAAACCCTCCGCGCCCTGGAAGACGCGCTGCTGGAATTCGCCGGCTGCGCGCTGATCATCTCCCACGACCGCTGGTTCCTCGACCGGATCTGTACCCACATCCTGGCGGCCGAAGGCGATTCCCAGTGGACCTTCTTCGCCGGCAACTACCAGGAATACGAAGAAGACAAGCGGAAGCGTCTGGGCGAGGAAGGCGCCAAGCCCAAGCGTATCCGCTACAAGCCGATCGCCCGCTGAACCCGACGCGGCGGCACAGCGCACCACGCCCCGGCAGCCTCACGGCGCCGGGGCGTTTTTACGGGTGACGCAGGACGATCACGAATGAAAATGCCCCCGCACCCTTTCGGGCTGCGGGGGCCTGGCTTGACGCGCGGCGCGGGCCGCGCGGACAGCGCATCAGAACGCGTGGGTCAGCGAGAGGCCGATGACCTGAACGGTCTGCTCGGGCTTCACGTACACCCGGGTGCCGTCGGCGTACACCCAGTTGGCCCAGGTGTAGTCGTCCATCTTGCGCACGTCGTAGATATAGTCGAGACGGACCTTGGTGGCCTTGCTCACCGGGTAGATGCCGTTCAGGCGCAGGGAGCTCTGGGTGTACTTGGTGTCCGGCAGCACGCCGATCCCCGGGTGGGCCCCGCTCGGCAGCGCACTCATCTCCTGCTTGTTGCGATCCTGGCTGAAGAGGTAGTGGGCCCCCAGGTCAAAGACCTGATACTTGCCCGTCACCCCGAAGCCGATCTGATCGCTGTTGAGCGTGAGGTTGGCATTCCAGGGCACTGCGGCGGGACGCGTGGCGCAGGTTGGCACGGCAGACGTGCAATACTGGCCGCGCATGAACTGCTTCGATTCACCCACCTGCTTGGAGTACCAGGCGTTGAGCTTCCAGTTGTCGTTGAGCAGATAGTTGCCGTCCAGCGACGCCACCTGCCCCTGCCCACTGTCGAGGCCGTAGGTGCTGCGACGGTAGTCGTCGAAGTAGGCTTCGTAGGCGGCCTGCAGGTTCAGGCTTTCGGTGACGGCCCAATCGACCATCGCACGGAACTTGTTGCGGGTGCGATCGGCCATGTAGACCGGAAACTGGGGCAGCGTGGTGGCGCTGATCCACTCGGAGCCGGTGCGTTCGGCGTGGGACACCGACAGCGTGCCATTCACCGTCTCGCTCATCGTCTTGCGGATGGCGGCGCGGGTCGTGGTTTCGGTCACCTTGTGGCGTTCCCACTGGAGGCTGCTCTTGTTGGTGTAGTCAGCACCGGCGGTCAGGCTGTAGCCGGCGCCGAGCCGGTAGTCCGCCTCGACCTTGCCCCAGTTGGCCACGTGGGATTCGGGGTTGTTGGTGACGCCCGAGGAGTAGAAGGTCACGACCGGGGTCTTGTCCCGGCGATCCTCGTAGCGCCACGAGGCCAGCAGCTTGAGATCCCGGGTGACGCGCGAGGTGACCGACGAATACAGCTCGGTGGTCTGCACCTTGCCGGCCAGGTTCGAACCGATGCCCGCCAAGGTGGGCTGACCGGTCAGGTAGGCGTCGTCCTGCTGCGCCTCGGAGTAAGCAAACTTCAGGTTGCCGCGAGTATCCGGCGAGAAGTTGTAGGCACCGTTCACGTAGAACTGCTGCATCGAGTTGTCAGGCGACAGCGAGATCGGCGACAGGGTGGCATTGACGGTTGCCGTGTTGGTCCCCCCGACGATGCCGAGCGACTTGTACTTGGTGCTCAGGAAGCTGCCGTAGTAACCCGCGGTGAGCTGGTAGTTCTTGCCGACGTAATCGACCATGGCCTCGAACTGCTTGTGGTTCTGATCGATGGGCTCAGGTGCAAACAGGAAGCCGCTGTACAGGTTGGCCACGCCGGTACCGGCCACGCCCCGCACGCCATCCATGCGGATACCGGTCTTGTCCTCGTTCTTGAACGAGAAGCCGAGCCTCACGTCCTTGGTGATGAACTTGCTGGCGGTGAGCGTGGTGATGTCGCGTTCGGTCTTGAGGGTGACGTCGTAGAGGTTCGGGTTGCTCGCCGCTGCGGCGGTGTTGGCGATGTTCGGCTGCGTGATGGTATTGCTGCCCACGCCGCCCACCGCCGTCCGCACGTCGTACGGGCTGTAGCGGGGGATCTGGTCGTACTGCAGGCCGATCGCCCAGTCGCCCTGCTTCTCGTAGGACACGCCCATTTCCTGGGTGCGCAGGCCGAGATTGCGGGCGTTGAGCTTGAACCAGAGCGCATCGTCGGAACGATTGACGATGTTCACGCTGGCGTTCGGATTGAAGCCGTCGTGGCTCACACCGTCGTACTGGCGATAGAGCGGATTGACGTTGGTGTAGAACGGCAGACTGACGGTGACCTCGCGGACGTTGGGGCTGATCAGCTCAGCCACTTCATCGTCAGCCCAGGCGCCGGACACCGGGAAGATCGCCACCAGCGCCAGATGGATCGCGGTCCGCCGGAAAGTGTTACGCATGCTCATTTTCGATCTCCTCGGTCAGCGGAAGAACCGGGCCGGGCCGCTGGACGTCGCGCTGCTCGGGCTGTTGCTACCGTGAATGTTGGTGTGGCAGTTCATGCACCCGCGGGCCTGCGCCATGCCGACGCCGACGTTGGTGCTGATGGAACCCGGCATGTTGGCTCGCACGGCAGGCACGTTGCCCGGGTGGGAGTTGTCGCCGTGGCACTGCTGACAGAGGAAGGGCTGCCGGGCCTTGAGCATGCCTTCGGCCGTGGTGCCGTGGGGGTTGTGGCAGTTGCCGCAATCCTCGACGACCGGCTGGTGGTTATGCACGAAGGGACCGCGCTTCTCGGCGTGGCAGGTGAAGCAGGTGGCGTTGGTGGTGTCCTTCACCAGCATCTTCTGCCCCGCCGAGCCGTGGGCGTTGTGACAGTCTGAGCAGGTCATCTTGCCTTCGGGGATCGGGTGATGCGACGGCTTGTTGGCCTCGGCGCGCTGCTGCTTGTGGCAGGTGTAACAGACCTCTGCCTGGGCACGCTTGTCGCGGACCTTGTCCTTGGCCGCATGGATCTGGTGACAATTGGTGCACGAAACGTCACGCGTCGCGTGGGCGCTGGTGTTCCAGTTGATGTGCTTGCCGCCCTGGTGACAGCTCGTGCAGGCTGCGTTCTTCTCGTCGGCCGTGACCTTCGCGTTCTTGCCGAAGCTGCGATCGGTGGGCGGACGCTGCTTGAGCTTGGCCGGGTTGTTGGTATGGAGATCGCTCTCGCCGTGACAGTTGGTGCAGCTCGGCGTGCGGCCGTCGGCAAGCGAACCATGCTTGGTCTTGCCGATGTGCAGGAGCTTCGGCTCGTCCGATTCGTCGTGGCACGACGTGCACTTGGCGTCGCCCTTCAGGACCAGATCCTTGGCCGCCGCCTTGGTGACCACCGGCGTATCGGCCGCCACGGCGCCCGTGGTACCGGCCAGGGCCCCGAGCAGGACGCACGAGGCAAACAACTGTCGCAAGAACTTCATTTTTTATCTCCCTGATACTGCTGTTGCAGGAAAGGGCGCAAGCAAGCGCGCCCTTTCGTCACACCTACTTGCCGAGGGACAGGATCCAGTCGGTCAGATTCTTGATCTCGGCCTTGTCCTTGGTCTTGAGCACCTTGTGCTCCTCTTCCTTGCCGTCTTCAAACTTGACCATCTCGCCGGAGGTCAGGTGGTGGAGCAGCTTGGCTTCGGCGTCCGACTTGCCCTTCAGCGACTTGGAAATCTCGGTGAGGGACTTGGCTTCCTTCTTCTTGTCCACGGCGTGGCACTTGGTACAACCCTCTTTCTTGGCCAGCGCCTGGGCGGCATCGGCGTCGAACGCCAGTGCATCGGCAGACAGGAACAGGCCAGCGGCGCAGAGGCCGGAAAGCGAGGCGGCAAAGGTGCGGATCTTCATGTGGGTTTCTCCTTGAGGATGACTTGTTGGTTTCTTCGTGAAACTCAGTGCTCGTACCAGCCGGTGATCATCATCTTGAACAGGCTGGACACCTTCGGCCCCATGGTGCCGAGGTAGATGTGGCTGATCATGAACAGCAGGATCACCGCCGCCCCGAGGTAATGCAGCAGGGCGACGGGAAGCAGGCCATCAAGACCGAAGAGGGTGTCGGGCGCGAACTGCGGGTACAGGAACACCAGCCCCGTCGCGATCACCATCGGCAGCACCAGATACATGATCGACCAGTAGGTGATCGCCTGGAGGGCGTTGAAATTGACTTCTGGCGTTGGCGGGAAAGGCTCCGGCTCACCCTTGAAGATGCCGCCGCCGTAGTACTTCATCTGCGTGATGCAGCGCCCGATGATGCCTGGCGGCTTGGGCACGTACTGCCACCAGTTGCCGGTGACGATGTTGCCGATCACGAACACCACCCACAGCCCGGCCAGGCACACGCCCGCCACGTTGTGGATGCGCGCGGCCAGCGAGAACTCCACCAGCGGCAGGTTCGGATCGGAGAAGTGCAGGCTGATGCCGGTGATCGACAGCAGGATGATCGCCAGCGCGTTGCTCCAGTGCCACAGACGGATCCACAGCGGCAGCATGAAAATGCGGTTAGTCATGGTTCTTCCTCCGGCGCAGGCTGTTCATCAGGGCGCGCACGAGGCCGTGACCAATCACGCCCACCACCGTCGCCGCAAACAGGCCGATCAGGATCATGTCGAGGGTGGGATTGCGGGTTGCACCCACCACGTAGGAACTGCTCAGCATCACGCTGTTGAGGAAGCCGTACTTGTTCTGCTCTTCCTTCGCCAGGTGCCGGTAGAGGCGCGCATTCAGCGAGCTATTGGCGCTGTGGCAGGTGGCGCACTTCTTCTCGGCCTTGTCCTTGTTCTGGATTTCGTGGGACAGGGACAGCTTTTCTTCGGTGGGCGTGTGGCATTCGATGCAGCGCACGGCCTTCCAGTGCAGGCGGGTGTTGGGCAGCCAGCTGTGGATGTCGTCGATGGCCGGACGCTTCTTCTTTTCCGGCGCCATCTTGGCAAAGGCGATGTCCGAATCGTGGCAGTCGAGGCAGATCTTGTTGTCCTGGGCGACGATCTTGTGGGGGTCGCGCAGGTTGGCCGCCAGGGTCATCACGTGGGGGTCGTGGCAGGTGGCGCAGGTGAACTTGTCGCTGAGGTTCTCAGCGTGCACCGACTTGTCGAACTGGCGTTCGATGCGCATGGCCTTGCGGGCATGGCAGTCCTGGCATTCGGCGAGATCCTCCTTGGCCTTGGGGGCATGGGGATGATCGTCGTAGCCGTCGCCGTGGCACTTGGAACAGGCCATCTGGCCGTGGTCGGATGTGGTGTAGGTACCCAGGTCGACCAGATGGGAGCTTCTTGAGGTCCAGCCCTTCCTTGGGCGGCTTCTTAAGCCCTGCTTCGGAGTGGCAGGTCAGGCACGCATCATTGGCGGCGCGGATCTTGACCAGTTCCTCGGGTGTCGGGGGGGAATCCTCGGCGAAGGCGGCCGGTGTTGCGAGAAAAGCCAGCAACACCGCTGCACTCCATAGTTTTTTCTTGAGCTTGCCGAACACGTCGACTCCTTGAACAACGAACCCGGCGAATTATCTGCTTACATTTTTTGGACAAAAACCTTCAAAACCCAAAACTGATTGTCTGTTGATGAAGATCAAGGATTGGCGCCCCGTTTCATCGTTTTGTTGCATCGCCACAACGGTATCCGGAGCCTCTATTCGAGAACACTTATAGACATTCCGGGCACCAGTTCCCCTTCATCCTCGGCGATCACGTTCTGCCCGAAGATCACCCCGGCCGGCGTCCTGCGGTAGGTCGCCAGGGTACGCAGTGGCTCCTGGTTCAGGCTCTTGGTACCGGTCTCCGGGTCCACCGTGGTGAACACGCAGCGCTCACAGGGCTTCTCGATCCGGAACACCACCTCGCCGATGCGGATGCGCTTCCACCCGTCCTCGGCAAAAGCATCGGCACCGGCCACCACCAGGTTGGGACGGAACCTCGACATGGATACCGGTTCACCGATGCGCGCCGACAGATCGTCAAGGGACGACTGGCCGATCAGGAGCAGCGGGTAACCATCGGCAAACGACAACGGTACGGCCGGGGCCACCTTCACCCGACGGGCCGTCTCGGCGCCCGTCCACAAAAACCGCAGCGGCGCTCCGATGAACGCCGACAGCCACGCATCCGCCTCGGCCGCGCCCTGCCAGGCCTGAAACTGGTCACCCCAGACGGTGCTCTCGATGGGCGTGTCAAACGCGCTGTTGGGCACGAACAGATCAGCCCGGCCGGGCGCCGAGAGCGTCACACCCTCGTCCGAAGGCTCAGCCCCCACCAGCACCAGTTGCGGATAGGTGCGGCCGGTCACGAACTTCCCGTTCGGATCGGCGACCATCCAGCTCCGATCAAAGGGCAGGCCCTGCGGGCCAACCGGGCTCGCATCGAGCCGCTGGCCCCGCATCGACTTGACGGGATAGCGGTAAAGGGCAGACAAAACGGGGGATGTGCTCATGGGGAAACCTCGAAGGACACGGCAGACGGGATGAAGCGCTGAAAAGCCATTATCCTTGCGACTTCGCGCATGGCGCAAATTGCCCCCGGATCCACAATGACGTACGAAGAACACCTGGACGAAGTCACCACCCTCATCTTTGAACGCTTCGGCCTCAGCGAAGACGCAGCCATCAAGCTGGTCATGCGCGCCCAGGCCGACGGCTATTTCAGCGGCCATGACGACGATCCCTCCATCTGCACCCAGCTGCGCGCCGAGCAGGACGCCAAGCGCGTGTTCAAGCAATACAGCAAGCCCGTCGCTCCGGCCGAACCGGCCAAGCGCCGCCCCGGCCCGCCCCGTCGTTGATCCCGCCCGGGGGCCAGGCCGGTGAGGTCCGCCGTGAGACGCCTTGTGTGGATGGCCCTGTGCGCCGCCGCCACGGCCTGCGCCGCTCCCGTGCCGGGCACCGCCAGCCCGCGTCAGGTGATCATCGGATTCGATGCAACCACCGACACCGCCGCCCCCGCCACCCTGGCGAGCCTCGCGCGCACCAGCCAGGTGGCGGTGAGCTTCGTGGCCGCGATCTCGCCCCGCAGCGCGGCCTACCGGCTTGACTGCCCACCCGCCGACCCGGCCTGCGAAAAGGCCATCGCGGCCCTCCGGGCGCACCCCGCCGTCCGCTACCTGGAACCCGACCGGATGAAGGATTCCCGATGAAAGCCACGCTCCGCCTGGGCGCTGCCCTCCTCGCCCTCGCCGCCCTGATCGCCGCACCGGCCAAGGCAGCCGAAACGCCCGAAGCCCGCGTGATCGTCAAGCTGAAGAACGCCTCGCCCCTCAAGCAGATCCAGGCCGCCGGACGCGTCCAGACCCTCGGCCAGCGGATCGGCATCGCCGCCCAGCTGATCAACCAGCCCACGCCCGACACCCAGGTGATGCGCGCCAGCGGCATCAGCTCCGAAGCGCTCGCCACCCGGCTGGCCCAGGAATCCGACGTGGCCTACGCGGTGCCCGACCGCATCAAGACCATCCGCGCCCTGCCCAACGACCCGCTGTTCAGCCACCAGTGGTATCTGCAGGCCGCCAGCAGCACCCAGCCCGCCGCCACCGGCGCCCAGAATGCCTGGAGCCTGACCCCAGGCTCGGCCAGCGTCGTGGTGGCCGTGGTGGATACCGGCGTGCGCTTCGACCACGAAGACCTCGCCGCCAAGCTGTTGCCCGGCTACGACTTCATCGCCAGCGATCTGCTCTCGGGCGACAGCGACACCGGCCGCGACGCCGACGCCAACGATCCCGGCGACTACCTCTCGTCGGCCGATCTGACCAACACCGCCCTGCGCACTCTGTGCGGCAACCCCACCAGCACCCACGCCAGTTCGTGGCATGGCACCCAGGTGGCGGGCATCATCGGGGCCGAAACCAACAACAGCCGCGGCATCGCCGGCATCGGCGGCGCCACCCGCATCCTGCCTGTGCGGGCCCTGGGCAAGTGCGGCGGCTACGACTCGGACATCATCGCCGGGATGCGCTGGGCCGCCGGCCTTTCGGTTTCCGGCGTGCCCGCCAACCCCAACCCCGCCAAGGTCATCAACCTGAGCCTCGCCGGCAACGGCAGCTGCAGCGCCGCCTACGCCGACGCCATCGCCGAGATCCGCGCGGCCGGCGTGCTGATCGTCGCCGCGGCGGGCAACGAGACCGGCGCCGTGGACGAACCGGCCAACTGTGCCGGCGTGCTCGCCGTGGCCGGCATCCGCCACGCCGGCACCAAGGTCGGCTACTCCAGCTACGGCCCCGAGGTCGGCATCAGCGCCCCGGCCGGCAACTGCGTGAACGTGGGCGTCGGCCAGCCCTGCCTGTACCCCTTCATCAACACCATCAACTTCGGCAGCACCAGCCCCACCACCAACGGCTACACCGGGATCAACGCCGTCACCACCGGCACCAGCTTTGCCGTTCCGCTGGTGTCCGGCGCGGCCGCCCTAATGCTGGCCGCCAACCCGGCCCTCGGCGAAGCCGAACTGGCCCGCCGCATCAAGCGGACGTCCAATCTGTTCCCCACCGACAGCAGCCTCTCCGCCTGCCCCACCGTCACCACCGACGGCCAATGCAACTGCACCACCGCCACCTGCGGCACCGGCATGCTGAACACCGCCGCAGCCGTCGCCGCCGCCATCGACGGCAACGCCCTCAATCCCGGCGTGGTCATCAGCCTGCCCGATTCACCCGTCAAGAACACAACCCTCAGCCTGGGCTCGGGCAGCAGCAGTGCCGCGGCGGGCGCGAGCCTGGTCGGCTGGCACTGGAGCCAGCTCGCCGGGCCGGCCACCGGCAGCTTCGGCTCCGACACCCCCAGCACCACCTTCACCGCACCGCTTGCCGGTGACTACCTACTGCGCCTCGCAATCACCGACAGCGCCGGCCGTACCGGTGTCCAGGACGTCACCCTCAGCGTGCTGGATGCCGCACCCAAGTCCGGCGGCGGTGGTGGCGGCGCACTCGATCTCTCCAGTCTCATCGGCCTTGGCCTGCTGGCTTTTGCAGCCCAGCGCAACCGGCACAACGGCGGCTGAATCAGTTCGCCGCCGCCTTCAGCCTGTCCACGAACTCCGACTGCACCGTCTGGATCATGGCTTCGACGGTATCGATGTAGCGTTTTTCATCGGCCGTCACCGTAAATTCCTGGGTGCTCGCGCTACCGACCCCACGGATGCCGGCAAGGCTGCCCACGACCGCGAGCGTCGCCGACACGGCGTTGCCCACTGTGGTTTCGGTGGAGTTCGTGTTCTTGGGCTCATCAATGGCGAAGTCGGCGCCGGCGCTCAGCTTCTTGTCGAGCCGCACAAAGCCACTGCCATCCGCAGCCGGCGAGTTGTTGTTGCGCAGCCGGAACATCGACGTCTCACCCGGTACCCGCAAGGCCAGACGGGTGTCGGTCTTGTCCAGGTAGAGCTCGGCCGCAGCGTTGGCGGCGCTGGAAATTGTCTTCTCGCTCCGGTTAGTCGCGTAGTTGAAGGACGTCATCTCCGAAACACGCCCGCCAGCCTTGCCAAAACCCACTACGTAGTAGGCCTTCAGCAGGGTGATGCCACGGCTCTTGGCGAGCTCCTCCTCCACGTCGGCCACCGGCTTCTTGCCCGAGAACGCCCGGGAGAGGTTGGCCGACATCTTGTCGCCAGCACCAAACCGCGCGGCCTCCTCGTTGGCCGAGGGGATGTGCCATGGCAGACCGGTCGGGGAGAACACCAGGGCCTTGCTGTTCTTGAAGCCCTTCGACTTGTCAAAGACGAAACTCGTCTCGAAGGGTGAGGCCAACGGCTTGTCGCCCTTCAGATCCACATACAGGGGATCACTGCGCAGGTCTTCCAGCTTCACCACCTCGAGCCCGGCGGCGACGAGCTTGCGGACCAGATCGGCGTAGAGACGGTCCGTCGCAGCCTGCATCGCAGCGGACGAGACTCCATTAAGCGTCACTTCAGCCGTGCTGGATGAGGTGCTTCCCCAGCTCGACGACATCTTGACCAGGAAAGTCTGCTGCTCGATCCCGTACCCGACGAGGGCCACCTTCGGGTACTTCTTCAGGGCGGCAAGGTCTTCAGCCTTGATCTCGAGGGCGCCGCCCTCAGCCGCCCGGACCACGGGCACGGTCTGTACGGCGACAAGGGCTGCAGCGATGCAGGTGCGGACAACACGATTCATGGGTAGCGCCTCCTTGAAAATCCTGTCTGGAATGAAATGCCGGCAGCCGGTGATGAAAG
The DNA here is from genome assembly GCA_023150095.1 of Zoogloea sp. Taxonomy (GTDB): domain Bacteria; phylum Pseudomonadota; class Gammaproteobacteria; order Burkholderiales; family Rhodocyclaceae; genus Zoogloea. The sequence goes on from JAKLLO010000205.1 coordinate 11,257, forward strand.
GCGCTGCACGGTGCTTGACGCAAAGACTGTATTTTTTTACAGTCACCTCATGCAGCCCATCGCGCCTGAGCCCTTCGCCGAGCTGTTCTGCCACACAAATTTTAGTTTTCTGACAGGCGCATCTCACCCCAAAGAAATGGTCGACCGTGCGATTTCTCTGGGTTATGCCGCTCTGGCAGTGACGGACGAATGCTCGATGGCCGGCATCGTGCGGGCCTGGGTTGCGTTGCAGGCTCACCCACCGGGCAGTCTTCAGCTGATCATCGGCACATTCATCCGCCTGGCCGACGGGCCCGATCTCGTCCTCCTCGCCACCGACCGGGTCGCCTACGGGCGTCTCTCCAGCCTCATCACCCGCGGCCGTCGGGCCGCCGACAAAGGCAGCTACCACCTCACCCGCGCCGATCTCGACCCCGGCCTGCCCGGCTGCCTGGCCCTGCTGGTGCCGCCAGACGACACCCGGCACGGCCCGGCCCTCGCCGACGAGGCCCGCTGGCTGGCGGCACGCTTTCCCGGCAACGCCTGGCTCGCCGCGCCGCTTCTCCTCGGGCCCGACGATGCTGCCCGGCGGGCCTGGATCGCCGACGCCGCAGCCACCGCCGGCATCCCGGTCGTCGCCACCGGCGC
>JAKLLO010000206.1 GCA_023150095.1 Zoogloea sp.
GGCAGCGGGAATTTCTGTTTCTTCCTTGGCATAACTCTTCCTTTCGGGGATTACGTTATGCCTCAAACACAAAAATTCTGACAGGCTCCGACATCGCCTCCCAAAACAAAACCGGCCCGTCTTGCGACGGGCCGGCTCGGCATGCAACTCAACGAGGCAGCGAGATCACGCGCCCTTGCTGTGGGCCGACAGCTTCAGCCAGGTATCAACCACGGTGTCCGGGTTGAGGGAGATGGTCTGGATGCCTTCGTCCATCAGCCACTCGGCCAGATCGGGGTGGTCGGAGGGGCCCTGGCCGCAGATGCCGACGTACTTGCCCAGCTTGTTGGCGCCCTTGATGGCCATCGACAGCAGGATCTTGACGGCCGGATCGCGCTCGTCGAAGGCGTGGGCCACCAGGCCGGAGTCGCGGTCGAGGCCCAGGGTCAGCTGGGTCAGGTCGTTGGAGCCGATGGAGTAGCCGTCGAAGTGCTTCAGGAACTCTTCGGTGAGCAGCGCGTTGGACGGGATCTCGCACATCATGATGAGCTTGAGGTCGTTCTCGCCGCGCTTCAGGCCGTGCTCGGCCAGCAGCTCGACGACGCCCTGGGCTTCCTCGACGTTACGCACGAAGGGCACCATCAGCTGCACGTTGGTGAGGCCGAGTTCGTTGCGCACCTTCTTCATCGCGGCGCATTCCATCTCGAAGCAGTCGCGGAAGCTGTGGGCGATGTAGCGGGACGCACCGCGGAAGCCCAGCATGGGGTTTTCTTCTTCCGGCTCGTAGATCTCGCCGCCGAGCAGCTTGCGGTACTCGTTGGACTTGAAGTCGGACAGGCGGACGATGACGGGCTTCGGGTAGAAGGCCGCGGCGATGGTGGCGACGCCCTCGACCAGCTTCTCGATGAAGAACTGCTTGGGCGTGGCGTAGCCGCGGGAGCGGCGCAGGATCTCGTTGCGCAGGCTGGCCGGCACCTGGTTGATCTCGAGGATCGCCTTCGGGTGGATGCCGATCATGTTGTTGATGACGAACTCGAGGCGGGCCAGGCCGACGCCGCCGTTCGGGATCTGGGCGAACTCGAAGGCCAGCTCCGGGTTGCCGACGTTCATCATGATCTTGACGGGGATGTCGGGCAGGTTGCCGGTGTCGGTGGTGACCACTTCGAAATCCAGCTTGCCGCGATACACGTAGCCGGTGTCGCCTTCGGCGCAGGAGACGGTGACTTCGTCGTTCTCGTCGAGCACTTCGGTGGCGTTGCCGCAGCCGACGATGGCCGGGATGCCCAGCTCACGGGCGATAATCGCCGCGTGGCAGGTACGGCCGCCGCGGTTGGTGACGATGGCGGAGGCGCGCTTCATCACCGGCTCCCAGTTCGGATCGGTCATGTCGGTGACGAGCACGTCGCCGGCCTTCACGCGGTCCATCTCGGAGGCGTCCTTGACGATGCGGACGTGGCCGGCGCCGATCTTCTGGCCGATGGCGCGACCGTGGGTGAGGGACTTGCCGTACTGCTTGAGGCGGTACTTCTCCATCACGTGGCCGGACTGCTGGCTCTTCACGGTTTCCGGGCGGGCCTGGAGGATGTAGAGCTTGCCGTCGTCGCCGCTCTTGCCCCACTCGATGTCCATCGGGCGGCCGTAGTGCTGCTCGATGATCATGGCGTAGCGGCCCAGCTCGAGCACGTCGGCGTCGGTCAGGGAGTAAACATTGCGCTCGGCTTCGGCCACGTCGATGGTGCGGGTGGACTTGCCGGCTTCCTTCTTCTCGGCGAAGACCATCTTGATGAGCTTGGAGCCGAGGTTGCGGCGGATCACGGCGGGCTTGCCCTGGGCCAGGGTGGCCTTGTGGACGTAGAACTCGTCGGGGTTCACCGCGCCCTGCACCACGGTCTCGCCGAGGCCGTAGGAGGCGGTGATGAAGACCACGCCGTCGAAGCCGGACTCGGTGTCCATGGTGAACATCACGCCGGAGGCGCCGATGTCGGAGCGGACCATGCGCTGCACGCCGGCGGACAGGGCGACTTCAGCGTGGGTGAAGCCCTTGTGCACGCGGTAGGCGATGGCGCGGTCGTTGTACAGGGATGCGAACACTTCCTTGATGGCGTGGAGGATGTTCTCGTAGCCATGGATGTTCAGGAAGGATTCCTGCTGGCCGGCGAAGGAAGCGTCGGGCAGATCTTCGGCGGTGGCGGAGGAGCGCACGGCGAAGCTGCCTTCGCCTTCGGCGGTGAGCTTCTCGTAGGCAGTCTTGATCTCGGCTTCGAGGGCCGGCGGGAAGGGGGTGTCCACGATCCACTGGCGGATCTGGGCGCCGGTGCGGGCCAGGGCCACCACGTCATCCACATCCAGGCTCTCGAGGGCGCCGCTGATGCGCTCGGCCAGGCCTTGATAGGCGAGGAACTCGCGGTAGGCATCGGCCGTGGTGGCAAAGCCGCCGGGCACGCGCACGCTGGCGGGCAGCTGGCTGGTCATCTCGCCGAGCGAGGCGTTCTTTCCACCAACCTGCTCCACATCGGTCATGCGGAGTTCTTGGAAGGGAATGACGTTACGGGACATGGGGATCTTCCTGGGAGAAAAGGGAAAAAAGGGTCGAAAGCGGCATGTGAATATTTTTGTTGGAGCGCATTGTAAAGCGATTTGCTGCCCTGCCGCATGCAGGGTTTATCCTAACGCGCCGGGGCTTTCCGGCCCTGCCGACTCGATCACGAAGCGCCACGCGAGCCGGTTTTTCCGGTCGGGTCAGCCTGTTGGCGGCCGGATCGCCGGAATGGGATAAGATGCGGCGTCGGCCCTGCTGGATGGGTCCGGCGCTCATGTCCTTTCCCCTGTTGGCACTTCCATGACCCAGACCCGCCCCGTTTTCTTCATCTCCGACGGCACAGGCATCACCGCCGAGACCCTTGGTCACAGTCTTCTCGCCCAGTTTCCGGAAACCCGCTTCCGCCACCACCGCCTGCCCTTCGTGGACACCCCCGAAAAGGCCCACGATTGCGCCCTGCGCATCAAGGACGCGGCCATCGAGAGCGGCATCCGGCCGATCGTCTTCAATACCCTTGTCGACCCGCTGGCGGTAGCCGCCCTGCGCGAGGCGGACGCGCTCTTCCTCGATCTGTTCGAGAAGTTCATCGAACCCCTGGAGAGTGAGCTGGGCCAGCGCTCCACCCACACCGCCGGGCGCTTCCACGGCATTGCCGAAAGCCAGGACTACAAGCGGCGCATCGAGGCCATCAACTTCACCCTGGCCCACGATGACGGCGTCTCCCACGCCGACCTCGAAGAGGCCGACGTGATCCTGGTGGGCGTGAGCCGCTCCGGCAAGACCCCGACCAGCCTGTACCTGGCCATGCAGTTCGGCATCAAGGCCGCCAACTACCCGCTGATCCCCGAAGACTTCGAGCGCAACAAGCTGCCAGTCGAGCTGACCCGTCACCGCAGCAAGCTCTTCGGCCTCACCATCGGCCCCGACCGCCTGTCCCAGATCCGCCAGGAACGCCGCCCCAACAGCCGCTACGCCTCCATCGACAACTGCCTGCACGAAATCGAGGCCGCCCAGCGCATGATGAAGCGCGAAGGCATCAAGTGGCTGGACTCCACCGCCAAGTCCATCGAAGAGATCTCCACCATCATCCTGCAGGAAGTGCGGCTCGATCCCGCCTCGTACTGAAGTACGGAATCACCATCCTCCCTGCCCTGTCCAATTCATATAACAAGGAGAGCCCCGATGAAACGCAACCGACTCGGGCGCCGCGGCGGACTGCCGCGCGACGCCGAACAACTCCTGTGGCTCGCCAATGGCCTGGCCGACTCCAGCAGCCGCGCCGAAGATCACTTCTGGGACCAGCGCCTGGCCGACGCCGTGGATGGCCTGCTGCGGGCCGAGGATGAAGAAGCCCTCACCACCGCCCTCGACCACCTCAGCTCGGCTACTTCCAGCGTCCACGCCTACGACGAACTCGCCGACATGATCGAGTCGCGGGCCGAAGGCGCCCTCAAGTCGGACGATCAGCACGACGTGCTGCTGATCGCCGCACCGGTGATGGCCTGGTCGCGCTACCGCATTCCGGCCGCCCCCATCGCCGCCGCCGTGATGGCCAACCTGCGGGTCCATCTCAAGGCCCACGTACTGGCCACCGGGGTCAAGCTGGCCCTCGCCGACTTCCTGTTCAGCCCGGATCAGCTGCCCCAGGGCTACTGCGCCACGGCCGACTTCGCCACCCACCTGGGCAAGGCCGCCGAAGCCGACACCGACCTGCACATCAAGACCGACAACCTGCCGGAAACCGCCCAGTTCCTCTCCGACAACCGTTACCTGCTGGGCGCGGTGATGGTGCCCAAGGGCGCCCCCATCTTCCGCTGGCAGGAAGAAGACTGCAGCCGTGACCAGGCCCTGGAACAGTGGCGCGCCCAGGGCGGCGCCTGCGTGGCCCCGCTGCTCACCGGCTGCGCCTTTGAAGTGGTGCTGCCCAACGCCTACTTTGCGGCCAGCCGCGAAGCCGACAAGGCCTCCCGCCCCTACTCGATCCAGGCCTCGGTGGCCTTCCTGAGCACCACCCTCGATACCCCCGCTGCCGGGGTCCGGGCCGTGGTGGCGCCCTTCTTCGAGCGCCAGGTGGAGGAGTTCCGCATCGGCTTCACCCTGAGCGGCCAGAGCGACGTGGTGCATGGCGTGGTGTGGCCCCTGCTGGGCGCCGAGGACGAAAGCAGCGAGACCCTCGGCCAGATCGAAGCCACCCTGCAGGCCTGCGGCATCACCGACATCCTGATCCTCGACAACGAGTTTCCGATGGAATACTGCGACGACTGCGGCGCCCCCATGTACCCCTCCCCCGAGGGCGAGGCGGTGCACGCCGAACTGCCGGAAGAGCAGGCCGAGCAGATGCCCAAGCACCTGCACTGAAGCAACCGGGCGGGGCTCGCCCCGCCCGCCCTGGAGAACCTTCATGCCCCGCAAGATCCAGAAAAGTGATGCCGAATGGCGTGCCCTGCTGACGCCCGAGGAATACGCAGTGACCCGCCAGAAGGGCACCGAGCGCGCTTTCACCGGGCGCTACTGGGATTGCTCCGAGCCTGGGAAGTATGTGTGCACATGCTGTGGCGCCGACCTGTTCTCGTCGGCCCACAAGTTCGACTCGGGCTGCGGCTGGCCGAGCTTTCACAGCGCAGCGGCCCCCGAGAACGTTGAAGAAGCCGAGGACCGCAGCCACTTCATGGTGCGCACCGAGGTGCTGTGCCGGGAATGTGGCGCCCACCTGGGCCACGTCTTCGAGGATGGCCCCGCCCCCACCGGGCTGCGCTATTGCATCAACTCGGTGTCGGTCAAGCTCCAGCAGGACGAATGACTAGCGCCGCATCGCGGCGTAGGTCTGGGACATGAAATCCCGGCGGTAGAGCACCAGCACGATCAGGGTGGTCACCGCCGCGAAGGCCCACGGCTGGACAAACCAGAACACCGCCGCGAGGCCGAAGTAATAAGCCCGGATCCCCCGGTTGAACTCGTCACCGGCAAGGGAGTTCACCTTGGCGAAACGCTGGGCATCCTCCTCGGTGCCTTCACCCGGCGGCGGCGCCGCACCGATCAGGATGGACAGCATGTTGAACTGGCGCAGGGCCCAGGTGAACTTGAAGTAGGCCACCACGAAGACCAGCAGCAAGAGGATCAGCTTCACCTCCCACACCTCCCGCGACACATGCCGGGCAAAGGGCAGGTCGGACGCCACATCGATCAGCTTGTCCATGGTACCGAGCAGGGCCAGCAGGCCGGCGATCACGTAGATCGTGGTGTTGGCGTAGAAGGACACGTTCTGCATCAGGTTGCCGATCAGGGCCGAATCCGCCACCCGCACCTCGCGCCGCAGCAGCTGGCGCCCCCACTCCTCACGAAACCAGTGGCTGGCCCCGAGCAGGCCGCGCATGGTGCCGCCGGGGCCATGCTCCACCACCCAGCCGTAGCCAAACCAGCACACCAGGAACCAGATCAGGGCAAGCCAATCCACGGCCGTAAAGGCCGTCAGCCAGGCCCCCTGCATCAGCCCGCCTCCAGAAGGAAGTCATGGATCGGCGCGATCTGTGCCGGATCCATCAACACCGGGGCATGCCCCACCTCCGGCACCTCGACGAGCCGCGCCCGGGGGCCCCTGGCGCTCATCTCGGCCGCCGTCTCGGGAAGCAGCAGATCGGACTCGGCACCTCGGACCACCAGGGTCGGGCAGGCAATGGCGTCATACACCTGCCACAGATCCACGTCCTCAACGAGGGGCGACTTGCGGAAGGGCTCGGCGATGCCCGGGTCGTAGCGCATCACCCAGCCACCCTCCGCCTCCTT
>JAKLLO010000207.1 GCA_023150095.1 Zoogloea sp.
GCGGCAGGACCTTTCGGCGATCTTGGGCGACGAGTTCGCCGCCAACTGAAGACGCCCGGAGCGGGTCGACGCCGGCCTGGCCGCCTATGACCGGTTCTCGGCCTTCTGATCTCCGGGATGGTCGGCCGGTGCCGACCCATGCCAGTCGGTGGTCTTACCGACGGGTCTGCCCGCTTTGCACCGATGTCAGACGCCCGTTTGAGAGTGTCCAGGGACTGATCGTAGCCGTGAAGCGGTCGTTCGCAGCTCTCGAAATCGGGAGACGCTTGACCAAACTACCGAGGGACATCCCCGAGCGCAAAGCAGCGCCTGCGACTGAAGCAATGGACGTAGCGGCTCGGGCCCGACTAGCAGCCTCGCGTCTGTTGGGTCGTCATTCGAAGCAATGGGACGACGTCATCAAGTTCGACACGAAGGTGGTGCGCTTCGAGCCGGTGGAATCTGCGTCGAGACAGTTCGTCTGGGATGCACGCTTCACTGCGCGAACTGCTCGCTGCCAACCAGCCCGAGCTTCTTGAGACCAAGGCGTTGCACGGCGGCCATCACGGCTGCCACCCGTTCATAGGGCGCAAGCTTGCTGGGGCGAAGATGGATCTCGGGCTGCACAGACTGGGCTGCCTTTGCGCGGATGTGTACTTCCAGCGCGGCCAGGTCCGAGACAACCTCGCCGTTCCAAAGGATCGAGCCATCGAAGTCCACGTCGATGCGCACGATCTCCGGCTCGGTCACGGCCGGGGGTGGCTTGCCGTTCGGGAGGTTCAGGTCCAGCGAATGCAGTTGAATCGGGATGGTGATGATCAGCATCACTAGCAGCACCAGCATCACGTCGATCAGCGGCGTGGTGTTCATCTCGCCCATCGGCTGCGGGCGCGAATTCTTCTTCGACTTGGCGGCCATCGTGCGGCTCCTCAGTTGCGCGCCGGCGGTTCGGTGACGAAGGCGACCTTCGCGATGCCCGCCCGCTGCGCGGCGAAGACGACGCGGCCCACGGATTCGTAGCGCCCGCCGCCGTCGCCGCGCACGTGCAACTCGGGCTGCGGCACCTTGACCGATTCGGTCTTTAGCCGCTGGAACAGCGCTTCGGCATTGGCGAGCTGCAGGTCGTTCCAGAAGATGTCGCCGTCGCGGTTGACCGAGACGACGATGTTCTCCGGCTTGCTCGTGCGCGGCTGGTTGCTCTGCTTCGGCAGGTTGACCTTGATCGACGTGACCGCCACGGGAATGGTGATCAGGAAGATGATCAGTAGGACCAGCATCACATCCACGAGCGGCGTGGTGTTGATCTCCGAATTGACGCGCGTGCCAGCCGGGCCGCCGGCGCCGACGCTCATGCCCATGGCGGTGTCCTCAGGCGCGGGCCGGCGCGGCGGGAGCGACCAGCAGCATCGCGCGCAGCTTCGAGCCGAAGGTCGTCACGTAGTGCAGCGCGGTCGTGTTGCGGCCGACCAGCCAGTTGTAGCCGAGCACCGCCGGTACGGCAACGGCCAAGCCGATGGCCGTCATGATCAGCGCCTCGCCGACCGGGCCGGCAACCTTGTCGATCGACGCCTGACCGGCGACGCCGATCGCGGTCAGCGCATTCAGGATGCCCCAGACGGTGCCGAACAGGCCGATGAAAGGCGAGGTCGAGCCGACGGTGGCGAGAAAGGCCAGGCCCTTTTGCAGCCGGTGGTCGACTTCCTCGCCGGCCTCCTCCAGCGACGTGCTGATCCATGAGGCGAGGTCGACCTTGGCGAGCACGCCGTCGTGCCTCTGGCTGGCCTCCAACGCGGTATCGGCGATGTAGCGGAACGCGCCCTCCTGATTCAGCGTTCCGACGCCCTCCGTCAGGTCACCGGACTTCCAGAACGCGGCGCCGGCGGCGACGCTGCGCGCCTCGCGCAGCAGCTTGCGCTGCTCCAGCGTCTTCATGACGATGATGATCCAGGTACCGACCGACATGATCAGCAGCAGTCCGAGCACGCTCTTGGAGACGGCGTCGCCGTGCTGGATCATCGCCTTCAGGCCGTATGGGTTGTCGACGCTGACGGCTTCGGCGGCGGGCACGGCAACAGTCGCGGCGGGAGGCGCCGGGTCCTGCGCGAAGGCAGTCGCGGCAGTGACGAAGGCCAGTGCGAGCAGCGCACGTCGGGCCATGCGGGCGAGGAAGTGGTTCATGATCGTCTCTCGGGTTCAGGCGTGTGGTGAACGATTGGCGGCGGATCAGCTGGATCTGAAAATGAAGGGGACCTGCACGACGACGTCGTGACCCTGCCCCGCGCAGCGGTACTGGGCGACGAGGCTCATGGCACCCTTGGCAAAGCTCGGATGAGAGGCCTGCAACGCTCTGACATCCTTCACTTCGCCGGCCGCGCCGAGCGTGAACTGAATCAGCGCGGAGCCTTGATCGAGGCCGGCGCGCTGCGCTTCGCGAGGAAATGCTGCGTCGCCCATCACCTGCCCGTAGTTCGAGCAGACGACGGCCGCATTGACCTTGGCCAGCTGCTGCGCCGGCGGAGCGGTCGCTGCGGGCGGGCCCTCGACACTCGGCGCGATCGGTGGCGGCGCGGGGGGGGCTTCTGCCACGGTGGCGGTGATCGTCGGCTGGGACGGCGGCGGCGTCTGCACCTGTACTTCCGGAGGTGGCACGAAGGCTGGCGGCGGCGGCACCAGTTCGGGCGGTGGCGGTATCTCGATCACCTTGGGCGGCGGCGGCTTGACCTCCTCGATCAGCCGGGTCTCGATCGGCTCATTGACGACTTTCAGCACCGCGCGGCCGAGGCCGTTCATCAACGCCCACGCCAGCGCGAGATGGATGACCACCGCCATGGCGATGGCCGCATTGCGGCGACCGATGCCACCGCTGGGCTGGACGAAGCTCATGCCCTGCCTCCGCGGAGAGGAAGGCAGCGGCCGCGCTTGCTTCTATGCTTCAACGGCATCTCCTTGCTGTGCCACTTGAGACCGCTGTCGAGCAGCCCCATCGATCCTGTGGCACCTTCTGGCTGAGACGGCATGGCAACAGGCAACCGCCGCAGCGAAGGATGTCAGGGCGAACTACTTCGAGGCGAGCGGGTCAGGCCGACACGGCTGCATCAGGACGGAACCGCAGCGCGGGAACTCCGACGGACCTTGCACGCCGGGCAGTACGCCGAACCGAACGACGGAGTCGTACTTGGCGTTGTGCAGCACATGCAGTCGCTGCTTCAACCCGAACACGTCGAAGGACCATTCGCCGGTGTCGGACGGGGTCTCCACCCACAGGCGCAGGCGTGAGCCCTGGCGCACGTAGTGGCCCATCTTGTTGATCTCGATCCGGCCGAGCACGGGAACTGCCGGATAGAGCGGCTGCACCGTCGCAGCCGTATCCAACAGGACGGGGCGCAGCGGCGTTGAGCGCGACTTGTCGAGGGCGCGATTCGACAGTCGCAGCCAGCCGCGCTGCACATACATTTCCTGGCCGTCGGGGCGAACTTCGGTGACGGTCACCTGAACATCCGCGTCGCCATTTGTCGATGTGAACCAGAGGTCGGCGCTCCCGCCGCCATAGATCATCGTGTCGCTGGCAAAGGGCGCGCTCGTGTACGCCACGCTGGTTTGCTTCCAATCAGCAGGCAGGGCACGCCAGCCGGGTACGCCGCCGTCGTAGAGCTTGTTGATGCCAACGCCAGCACCGGGATAGTCGAATCCGTCAGCATTGCCGCTGCCGGTCCTTTCCGTCAACCTTGAGCCTTCGGTGAGATGGAGTTCGAGCGTGTTGAGGTCCGAAGGCTTGATGAGGCGCGGGCGCTGCACCGTCCAGCGCGGAGCCGCCTCCGTGAACTGACCAACGAAATCCTCGGCCTTCGAGCCCGTTTCCATCCAGACGGTGGTTCTCGGGGTATCGGTGTCGAAGCCGTTGCGCTCGCCCTTGACGAATCGATCAAGGAAGCGCACGACAGTCTTCTGATAGACAGTCGAGAAGTACAGGTCATGCATTCCATTGGTCTGGATGAGCCAGATCAGGTCCTGATTCAGCCTGTCCCGATAGTGACCCCCGCGCGGTCCGGTCGCCTCGTCTTGGAATTGCTCCAGCGACAGGACAGGCACCTTGACGCGCTCCACGTGCCGGAACGCATACGTGTGGCGATCCATCATGGCGTCGCGCCACGGATGCCCGTATTGCAGCTTCGTGAGGGAGGTCGCGTGCTCGTTCTTGTCGTTGCGCGCGATCTGGGCAACGCAGTCAGAGTCGCCCTCGTCCTTCGCCGAATTGGCCGCAAGATTCCAATACATGCGAAGAATGGTTCGCCACGGCGTCTGGAATCCCTGCTGCGGCACGCCACCCGGTGCCAGGATGTCTGGGCGCAGATCCAGCAGAACTGCGCCGGGCACGATAGCTCGCAGGTGCGCCGGCTGCTCCACCGCGGTGGCGATCTGGGATGTACCGCCGTACGACCAGTTCACCATGCCCACGTTGCCGTTCGACCAGCGTTGCGTCCCGGCGAACTTGACGGCGTCGGCCCCGTTCTCGCCCAACTCCTTCTGGAGGAATGCGAACTGACCCTGTGAGCAGCCCGTGCCGGCAGCATTCACGCCCATCACCGCATAGCCTGCCTCGACCAGGCGCCGGTCAAGCTCGGGAGACATGGCCGTCAGGTGCTTCAGGTAGCTCGATCCGCCAATGGAACCTGCGTCGTAGCCATTGAGGCTCACGATGACCGGCACCGGCCCGGAGGTCTTTGGCAGCAGGACGCTGTAGCGCAACTTCGTGCCCTGGCGTGTCGTGAGATAGCCTGTGAGCCGCTTCGCCCAGAAGGGCTCCACGGCCGTCTCAGGCAGCTGGAACAAGGCCAGCGCCGGTGCGCCAGTGTCCGGGTCGATCTGCGGCGTGACCTCCTCGGCCGAAACCTGCGATCCGATCACGCCGACAAGGGCGGCAATAAATGCATGGCGGATGTTTGCACTACGGATGTTCATGACTGTCCTCAGTGAGGGGTTTGGAAAGGAGGGAATTCCTGCGGCCGATCGCGATGGCCGTGACGATCAACAAGGGCAACGCGAGCAGCAGCGAGCAGCCGGACAAACTGTCCTGGAGCGTCCGATTTCCGCCACTCAGCACTGCGCCGATGCCGGGACCGATGGCGGCGCCGAGGTTCTGGGCGAGCGGCACGGAGGACATCCATTTCGCGCTTCGCGCGAGCTCGGCCATGCCGGTGATCTGGAACACCGTGAGCAACGCCCAGAACGTGGTGATTGCCGCCAGGCGCGCACCGTAGCCCACGGCACCCGCGTTGGGGATCGCCCAGCTGGCGAAGCCGATCAGCAGGCAACCCACGCACAGGGCCGTGCAAGGCAAGGATCCCCAGCGGGCGGACGCACGATGCGCGCCCAGGCAGCATGCCGCACTGAGCAATGTTGCTGCGGTCAGCAAGACTCCAACGTGCCCCGTCGACAGACCCACTTCGACGCCCACCCGTTCGGCATACGCCCAACCCGCTGCGGGGGCCAGTTGGCTCAGCGTTGCGGCGAGCAGCCAAGTTCCCAGCAGGGCGGCGCTTGTCGATGCCGGAGAGGGGGAGATCGGCGCAGGAGCGTCGGTCGTTTCAATCGTCGCCTTCTCGGCAGGTACGGGCAGGAACGGGATGCCGATAACGCCGATCACGGCGAGAAGCATGATCGGCCACACCACTCCGGCCAGACCCCATCTTTCTCCGCTCCATCCGAACGTCGCCAGGCACAGGGCGCCGCAGAAGATGATCGAGGCGTTGAGTCGACCCTGGTTGCGGGCCGCGGACAGCGTGTATCCCATGCACACGACAGCCAGCGAGTTTCCGAGGCCCGCTCCAAAGCCTCCGACTGCGCGTGCGACCGCGAACCCCGTGAACCCGCTCGCGAGCAACAGGGCCAGGGCCCCAACGGCCACTGCGATCAATGCCACCAGTCCCAATGCCCGCAGCCGGTGGGAACGGACCAGCAGCAGGAACGTCAGCGCACCGACCAGCATGCCTGAGACTTCGACAGAGCCGAGCCAGCCCACCTGTGACTCGTCCAAGTGCGCGGCATCCGCCGCGACCCCGAGCATGACCGGCAGGGCCATGTAGGTGAGGTTGGCCGCGATGCCCAGGACGCAGCTGGCCACCACGCCAGCGGCTTCCTGCCAAGCCGGTGCGACTGAACGAGGTGCGTCTGATTCCATGGCCATGGCCGCATTATTCTTCAACATAGATGTGGATGTAAATGGGGGTGGCGATTTGGGTCACGAAGGGCTTTCCCGCAGGGAGTGTCGGATGCCAGGGTGCCTAGGGGTTCTACCGATATCCTCAACACA
>JAKLLO010000208.1 GCA_023150095.1 Zoogloea sp.
CCAAGGTCGTCATCGTCGCTTGCATGCACAAGCTGCTGTCCATCATGAACACCATGCTCAAGACCGGCCAGCACTGGCAGCCCCCAGAGCAGCATGCTCAGTGACGGCGGAGGCTTGACTTTGAACACGGTTGCTCAGTCGCAATTGCGCTCAGTCGAACCGAATACCAGCAAGATTTTTGGAAGTCGACTCGAGTTTGGCGGCCAAAGTCCGGCGATGAGCCGCTTTTGCAGGAACAACTGGGACCCCAAGGCGCCAGATCATGGGAGGCCCTCCACCAAGAGGCCCTCCATATGCCAACTCCGCTTCGGTCCGCATCCATCTTTCTCGGTGACAACGCCGGCGCCCTCGACCCCGGCATCCAGGCCGAGGCTACGCATCTCTTTCAACCCACCGCGCACGACGTCTCCCTCGAAGGCGGCAGTCACGTGGCGAAGGTCATCGCGGCCGCGGTGGGCAAGGTGCAAGCAGGCTTAGCCTCTCCAGCCCCGGTCGTCTCGCAGACCGTAGCGCGTGCGGTGGCGGTCGCCGAGGCCCTGCCGTCGGCACTGCCCGACCCGAACTCGCCCATCGTCCGCAGCGAGCCCACCCTGTGGTCCATCCTGCGTCGCGTCGACCTGTCGACGGTTGACGACCGGCTCCTGCTGCGCATCGGTGCCATCTACCTGGAGGCCGCCACCTCTTTCGGCAAGCCATCGCCCACGGCGCTACGTGCCGTGCTGGCCTATCTCGACGCACTCGGCACGTCGAGCGCCCTTGCCGCCCTGGTCGTGGTGGAGCAGACCACCAACCGAGCGTGGACGAAGGTCCTCGGGAAAATGACCCCGCGAACACACTCCCATCGATCCGCGGCTGCCGATCTGGCCGAGCAGCGAATCGAGCGCAGGTGGAAGGGCGAGCGCGCCTTCCCCAACCCTCAACGTCAGATCGGCGGTGGATTCGAACTGACCGCCACTGAAGTCATCCATGTCGCGATTCAAGTGCGCAGTTCGGCCGAACGCGGGAACGTGCTGTCCTACCTGATTGCCATCGCGCACTGGATTGGGCTGTGGCTGTGGGAATTGATGCAGATCCAGCTGTTCAAGCCCAACGTCGGCGGACTGGTTCGTGTCGCTGACGACTCGACTCACGTCATCGTCGATCTCACGGGCGTCTTCGACGATCTAGCCAGGGCCGGGGGTCCGGGATGCAAGCCCAGCACGATGTTGCTGCGCATCCCCTTGCCAATGTGGATCGCGCAGTGGCTGCGCGCCTATCGGATGGCCAACCCGACGGCTCAGTCACTGGCGGACCTGACCGACCTCACGCTGGCCAAGGCAATGAATCGAATCCCGGAGCTTGACGCAGCGCATCAAGACCGTGCAACTGTCCGTCGGTTCATCGATTCCCGTGTTGCCCCCGTCTTCGAGGACCGCCATCAGCACGTGATCGCCATCGGCCTGCTGGCGTTCAGGTTGGCCGAGAAGTCGGCCTACAACTATCCGGCCGTCACCTTCTCGGAGATCCGCGATGTCCTGGAACTGCGCGCCACCAAGCTGAATTGGGGCCAGATTTGCGAGGTCGCTGTCGACGACGACGAATGTGTCGGCTCGAGGAAGACTCCCCTGCGTTCGGCCGTGATCGAACTTCTCTCGGCGCGTCGAAAGGCCGTGGAGGCGTCTCGTCCCGGGCCGAACGCCGGTTGGGACAGGCTGGTCGAGTTTCACAACCACTTCATTCGCTACATCCTGGTGCTGTGCACCCTCGCGTGGCTGCTGCGCGGAAATGCAGAACATCATTTGCCCAACAGCCTGATGCAACTCTTCAAGGCGCTCGGTTTTCGGGACAAGGAGGTGCCGCATGCCACCTGCGCTCCCGCGCCTTTGACCTGCGGGTCCATCCTGCGGCTGCAACTCGACTACCTGCGTGTTCACCTTCCGGTCCTGATCAAACGACTGGCCAAGCGGACCGAGGGCAGGACCGAGCGCGAGGCGCTCGTAATGGCGATACAAGCGTCAGGACAAGGCGTTGGGCCCGACGCGCTCTTGTGGCTGGTCGAGGACAACTCGATTCGCGTCGCGGGTGCCCGTGATCTTGGCGCCGGGCTCCCCCTCGACTGGAACTTCAGCGCCGATGCCTTGCGCCACTTCGCGACGGACGCCCATCGTGAAGTCGGGTCCTCCGCGGCAATGATCGAACTCATGCTCCGGCATGCCGGCAATGGCTTCGAGCTCTTTTCCAGCGCGTGTGCCGTGTCGATGCGGGAGTGGGAGGCCGACGCCGGCGCTGCGCAGGACCGCATGCTGGGGTCCCTCCAGGCACGGGCCGTAGCCGGCTTGGTGATCACGCTCCAGGGAGCGTCGCAATGAAGCTCAAGCACATCCCCGTCGCCGTACTGCAGGCCGTCCGTGCACGGTCGAGCCGCATCCGCCTCCACCCGGCCGCCGTGAATGCGGAATTGGAAAACGTCTTCGGCGGTCTGGTACGCGACTTCCTCGTCGATCCGCTTGGATTGTGCAATCCAGCCGCACGGTTGGTCTTAGCAGCGCTGGCGACCGAAGGCATAGGCCTGCTCCAGGAAGCTCAAGCGCTGGTGAAAGCACTTCACACCGCGGTCAGCGATGGGGCTGTCGTCTACGTCGCGTTCGACGGCGTCTTCAAGCGCCCTCGCTGCGTTCAGCTCTCGCCCGTGACGCTCAGACTGCTGGGTGAGGTTCAAGACCTGAAATGCCTCGAGACCGATGCGTCGGCAGACCTCGAGCAATGGGTCAAGGGCCATCTGCCGGCGCTCTCGACCGATATCGCTGCTCTCGATAACTCGCCACTCGAACTCCTGGAGTCCGCGGCCCTCGCCTTCTGGATGAAGCATCTGCCCGGAGCGCTGTTCAACGACACAGTCGCGGCGATCAGCATTGCGCCCCTGCCGCTGCCGGCACTTGCCCGGCGGGCATCGAAGAGGCCGCTGCAGCGTATCGCCACAACAGACCCGACCCTCGACGGGATTCAGGCACGTGCCGCACAGCTGATGAACCTGGCGACCGAGAGGCAGCAACTTGCCTCGGCCGACCTCATCCGATCGATCCTTTCGCGCACGCAGGTGGGCGGCGCGGGCAAGCACCGGCGGAAGCAGTTGGAGGACATTGCCGCGTATGTCGAGCGCTGGGAGAACGATCTTGACGGTCTGTTCCTGTGCTTCTTCGCGGCCGGCCTGTTGACCATTGGCACCGTCAGGACCGAAACGCCCAGTGTGTCGATACTGGGGCGGTATTTCAATGCGATCGACGCCGTGGTGTCGACTTCACCGAACTTTCCGCAGACGGTGACGTCGCTGTCGGGTGCTGAGCGCGGCCGACTGTTCCAACGCCTGATCGACACCGCGAAAGAGCCCGGCGACATGAGCGCCGCGCTCAGCGCGCTGGACATGTACCTGGTGATTCACTACGACGTGGAACCTGCGCTGGTGAAGTCCTCGCGCTGGGAGTTTCACGCCATGGCTGACGCGCAGATCCTCTGGACGCATGAATCGCGCTCCATCGCGACCAGCATCGATCGTGCGGCACGCACCCCGACCCAGGCCTGGGTGGCGAAGGTTCTTGTGGAGCTCATGGCGATCAGGTCGATGCGGCCCAGCGATCTCATGCACGCCACGCTGATCGACCTGCACTTCTATTCCGACGATCACGTCGTCTTCGACATTCGGCGCCATCGTGGGCAGCCCGGGCACAAGACCGAGGCCGCAGAGCACCCTCTCGAATTCAAGGACGCACGCTGCGAGATTCCCTTGACGATCGCCTATTACAACGAGGTGTGCGGCAAAGGGCGATCGTGGAGCGATCCGTTCTGGGGAGAGACCTGGGAGGAGTCCCGGCGCAACTTCCTCGACGGCTGGTCACTGGTCAATCAGCTCGCCAAGGCCTGGACAGGCGACCCACGAGCCAGCATCTACGCGTTCCGGCACACCTGGTTCAGCGTGCAACTGGAGGAGGCGCTCCAGCCCGAAGCCGCCGCGCAGGACCCGGGCCGCGTCCATCGCATCGCCCGCGATGGCGGGCATCTGGACCCGACGACCGCCATCGTCTGGTACTTCCACCTCCCGCTGTCGGCTGTCCGGGCAAATGCGGATCTGGCACTCGAGTCGCTGCTGGATGCCAAGACGGCAAGCCGCTGGACGGCTCTGAGCATCGATGCCATCTACAAGCGGGTGTCACGTGCACCCGGACGATTCGAAACGCCTCTGGTGCACGCCATTCGCGACGGGCTCGACTGCTCCCGCTTCAGGGCGATCGGGGAGGCCTTCCCCTGCCAGCCGGAGGCCGCCGTCTCGTTGCGTCGTGCGGAGGTCAAGTTCTCCGATGTCATGACCGCCACGGCATTTGTCGACGCGCATCGAGCGTGGTGGCGGGAAGAAGGCTGCACCGGGCCGCTCAATGACTTCGAACGCACGATCGCCTCGTTGCGCCGGGATCTGCTTGGCCCCCACAAGTCGGCCGTCCTTCAGGTCAACATGGATCAGGACAAGCTTCAACCGCTGGCGCGCTATCTGACGAACCATGGGACGAGCCAGATGGTACGGCGCGCGTGCCAGGCCTTCACGCGAGGCGAATTCGACGGCTACATCGACATTGCCAAGCATGAGGACCTGTTGATCTGGCTGGACTTGCTGAAGTCTTCGGGTACGCCCCTGACACGCATCGTCGTCCGGATGGTCGCCCCGTTGCCAAACGACGTGGCAGACATGGAGAACCGATTCGCGGCGGCGGCACTGATCAAGCCGCACATCGAAGGCGTCCCGGGTGGCCACAAGCGGCCACGGGCCTATCTGCAGCTGAGCAGCCTGGACCCCGGGCCGAAGAAGGCTGTCGAGAGTTCGGCCGTTCACATGGGGGGCTTTTGCAGCCTCATGACCGTTGCCTGCATCCGACTGAAGTTGATCGACGCGGCGCCTGAAGATAGGGAGACAGAAGCATGATCTCAATGCCCATGGAGCGACTCTTTTCGGTCAATGTCGGCGTGCTGAACGTCAAAGGCATCCGGGACCGGCAACTCAGGGCACGCACCGATCAGGTTGCCACGTCGGTGGGCAACATGCTTCTGTCCGCCGGCTTGACTGGTAGTCTGGAACTCACCCATGACGTCCAGGACAAGACATGGATCGTGAACGTAGATGCGGAAACCAAGATCTACGAGACCCTGAGGCTGTTCGAGGCGTCGTCGGACTCGCCGGTCCCAGCCGAGGATGCGGGGCGCCGCGTCACCGGACATGCGGTGGCGGAGATTCGCAGGTTCATGGCGGAGCAGCAGGCGGTCAACCTCGCCACGGTGCAACAGGCCGAGCAGCAGATTCGCCGTCTCGGCGACACCGAAGGCTTGGTAATTTCCGCTCTGCAACACGAGCCGCAGCAAACCATGAAGCTCACGACCCGAGACGGCACGCTCGTCCTGTCCCTTCAGGGATCAGACGGCGAGACGGTTTCTGAAGAGGTGATCCCCGTCGAATGTCGAATCCTCCACCTCGGTCGCGACGAGGCCGTCATCTCCCTGCCTCCTGGCAAGCGTCAGGGTGTTCCTCCGTCTGCGGGAAGGCAGCCGAAGGTGAGGATCCCGGGCACGCTCGGTGAGCGGGAGGTGCTGCGTCGGGTCTACGACGATTTCGTCTGGCCCAAGAGAGTCGTCGTCCTGCAGGCGCGTCACCGCAAGCGGAAGAAGACTGGGCAGGTCTTTGGGCTTGAGCTGGACAAGTGGCCATCCGACGAGTAGTCGGATATTGGCGAAGCAAGATGATGATCGTCTCAAGACGCCAATCGGCGCGCCACCAGCTCCAGGGCTCGCACGTGCTCGCCGGCGCGGCGAGTGTGAAGGTCGGCGTCGCCAGAACGATCGGCTCCGCGTTTGAACATGGCAACCTGACTCAGTTGGCCGTCAGGTCGCTGGACCGTCCCGGCAGCGTCAGGATTCGCGCAGCCTCGTCGTCACTCTTCCTTGGTAGACGCCTGGCGATGTCAATTGAGGTCAAAAAAAAGCGCTGGAGATCCAGCAAGATTTTGGGCTTCGTAATGCGTCTCTTCACCGGCACCAGTTCATGAAGCAAGGGCCAGCCGCGCAAGCAGCTGGCCCTTCGCGTTTATGCGGGTCCTGGCGGTCAGCGCGCAGCGGCGCACACGGCCGGCGGCACGCGCCGGCGGCGGCCTGCCACCACTGCGCCCACCACGCCCAGCCCGGCCAACATCAGGAGCGCGCTCACTGGTTCAGGTACCGGTGCCATGTTCGTCGAGACCAGGTCGTAGTTCTTATGCG
>JAKLLO010000209.1:0-4531 GCA_023150095.1 Zoogloea sp.
TGGCTGGCAGGTCAGCAACAAGCTGCGCAAGACCTTGCCTCAGGTCTTCGCCGAAGAGGGGGCCTTCTACGGCAGGCACGCGCAGATCGTCGCGGCGGTGCGGGCGGTGTTCGAAGGCGAGGAGCAGGAACAAGAGTAGGTGCCAGTGGGTAGGCGCGCAGTAGAGGGTTTGCGCCTCAGCCCCGGTATCCCGGACGCCTCTCCCCGCGACCATCGGCGCGACCGACAAACACCTGCCTTCCACACGCGCCATGCGCGCCCGCAACTCCGGGAACACGCTTCCCAGTGCGGACAAGGTGTTCCCATTTCTCGGAGACACCTTGATGCCCAGCCAGATCATGAACATCGGCCCCATGCCGTGCGAAGAGAACGCGGCCCAGGTGGGCCGCCCCGACTACGACGAACTGTCCCCGCTCGAACGCCTGCACCCCGTACCGCCCGAGGCTCTGGTCAGCCTGATCGTGAAGACCTTTCCCCACGATTTCGGTAGCTACCGCGAAGTCTGCGTGCGTTACGAAGACACCGACCCGGTGGCCACCGGCTACGCCTTCGACCTGGAGCGTGACACGCCCGAGCAATGGGATGCCATCGCGCGCTACGAGCTGATCTGGTTCGAGCGCCTGAACGTGCTCAACCGCGCCGTGCGCAAGGGTGAGATGGCGCCGGACGAAGTCCCGGCACCTTACCGCTCTCAGCAACTGCCGGCACTGCCCGCCGAACACACGTTCAGCCAACTGCTCGCGGCCTTCCCGCTCTGACTTTTCCGCCTGGGCGCGGCAAACGGGTCAGTAACCCTTACTGTGGTGTTTCGGACCCGCCGCCAAGCCATACGAATCAAGGGGAGCGACGGGATCGTTACATGGCCTGGTGGTGGCAATACACGGCGAAATCCCAGTGCTTGCGAGGCGACTTCCGTGGGCCCTTCCACCCCATGCTCTTGAAATATCTCGCGATGAACCAGTTCAGGGAACCATGCCCGACAAGGAGAACCGTACCATGCAAGGATGCCAGTTCAGCCAACCGCTCGGCACATGCACGGGCTCGCTCCCTCGCTTCCCTGAATGGCTCGGCATTTGCCGAATACCCGACCGCCCACATCAGTCTGAACAGAACCGACCATACGGCCAAGCCCAGGCGCGGGAAGCGCCAGTTCGCATAGGGCATGCCCATTTCCCGGAACAGTGGCTCGCAGGCGCCGATATTCTCCATGCCCAGAGCTCTGGCCGACTCCAGCGAGCGAGGAAGGCTGCTGCACACGACGAACGCGCAACCTCTTGCCTGCTCGATTGCCGCCTGAGGCGGTCGATGCCGGGCATCGATGCCGACGGCATCGTACTCGGAAACCCAGACTCCGAAATCCCTGGCGTTTACCCGTCGATCCCTGTCGATCATCGGCAGCCCATGCCTCAGCAACACAATCTGTACCGGACGACTTGCCTGCACACTACCCCCTTGAACGATCTTGGCTCGACCACAACGAGCGGTCCCCTTCCTCTTCCCAGCGGTTGCGCGGCTTACGAATCGATCGCATAGCTGCGCGCACGGTATGCAGCAAACATACCCAGAAGATCAGCCGGAATCAACAGCCCAGCCAAGACAGCCGACCACTCCCCGACCGATTGCTCGGCATATTGAAACCGCGGGAAGCGATCCACCTGCACATGGTAGCGCCGGTACCGCGCCTCGCCGGTGTCGGCGATGTCGTTCAACGCCTCCTGCATCAGGATCGCGGGAGACAGTCAATGCCTTGCACACAGAAATTTGGACAGGCTCCTCACACGCACTCGACTTACCTTCCCCGCACTTCGTCCTGTTGCCCGGGGCCTCCAGGCTCAAGCTCATGTGTTTCGGCAGACCCTGACAGCAGTTGCTCCGCGATCTCCGCCGGCGCACGCTCCACCAGCGCCTCCAGGCAGTCGAGAACACAAGTCGGCTCGACCCCGGTCAGATCGGCCCAGCGCTGCACCTTGTCGGCCAGCGAGGTCAACTGGCTGATGCCCGGGGCTCGAGCGCGAACGATCGGCACAATCCGCCCTTCCAGCTTCGTATGCGCCGCGCCGGCCAGCAGCCTGGCAATCGCTGCGCGGTCAACCGCGTGGCGGTCTTCGTCCGCCACAGTCCAGCGCACGCGTACATGTGCTCCGTCGATGCCATGGCTGGCCGCAGCTTCGCGCAGCGCCTCCAGGTCGGGCCGCCCCTCAAACACGATGTCGATGGTGCGGCGTGCCGGCGTCGGCACCAGTTCGCACGCGGCACCGTCAGGCGTCACTTCCCACAGCAGGAAGCCCTTGTCGCCATGCTCGCCGAAATGGAAGCGCCCGATGGAGCCCGCATACGCAATGCACTGGCGGCCCTCCGGTACCTCTTGTTCCCAGCGCTGATGCCGGTGAATATGGCCCAGCATCACGGCTTGGGTCTCGGCGCTGAACAGCACCCCGGTGCTGAACTCGTGGTCGAATCCCGCCATCGGCACACCATGCTCGCTGACGCTGCCGAACACCGTCCCGTGTGACACGGCGATCGTCGGCACGCCACGCGCCCTTGCCCGTCGGTTGGTGAGCGCGAAGCCTCGCAGCAACAGGGCCAGGTGTTCGCCCACGGCCTGCGGCGCTTCGACGGCGCCGACGGTCGCCGCCACCACGGCTTTGTTGATGGTCGGCACGCAGGTGAGCAGCGCGCGAGCGCCGGCCGGCACCAGATCGAAACGCCAGCCCGTCGAGGACAGCCACCGGCCATCCTCCATCAAGACCACCTGCTCGATCCGCTCGGCCACGTAAACCGGATGACGCGCCCCCAGCAAGCCGAACACGGCCAGCGTGCCCGGTGGTTCGTGGGAGAAGGTCCCTTGCAGCATCAGCACCGGGCAATGGTCGGCCAGGCGGCGCACCTGGGCGCACAGCCGCCGCGTGGCGGGCTCGTGCAAGTCCAGGCCGTGGTCGGTGGCGTCCCCCGAGATGACGGCCGCCTCGACCCCTTCGGCAATGGCGCGGTCGATGGCCGCGCCAAAGCACCGATCGGCTTCTTCAAGCGTCGCCGCGCCGTAGTGCAGATCGGAAAAGTGCGCGATCCGCATGTTCAGTCCCTCCCCGCCAGCGCCCCCACGGCGCAGTCGATCTTGTCGGCGTAGCCCTCTGCGTCATTCGCATAACGCTCGACCTCATCCCAGGCTCGGCCGCGGCCATGCGGATTGATCTTCCAGCCCCGGCCCCAACGCCCATCCGCGTAGCGCTCGAAACGCTCGCGATCTACGCCCATGGCCTCCACACGATGCAGCAATTGTTCCAGCGTGGGATGGCCCGGACGCATGGGCAGCTCTTCCTCGGCGTGGCTCGGCTGAACGTCGGACACCGCCGCGCTCGCACTTTGCGCGTGGGCTCGGGATGCCGCACCTTCCAGCACCTGCTCGGCCATCGAGGCCTGCATGATGGCCGCCTCGTCATCCTCACCGTCGCGCAGCAATGCAGTGACGTCGATCGGCGCCTCCAGCTCGATGATCCACTGAGGGACACGCACAGACCGCCCCGTCTCGTCGATGTGTGGCACATCGCGCAGCACCTTGGTCAGATAGAAGGTCTCGCGTGCGCGGCCAAGGAAGCCCGAGATTCTTCCGCCGCGCATGTGGCCGATGGCCTGGAAGCGCTGGATCGCATTGGACATGGCGTAGAAGCTGGTGGTGGGCAACTCCAATGCGTTGATCGTGCGGATGCCCGGGATGAAGAACAGGAAGCGGCCGGTCAGGTTGCACTGGCGCGCCTGGTACTCCGGGCAGGACTCGGGATCGCAGACCCCGCCGTTCTCCTCGCGCAGCATGGTCTTGCGACCGCCGAAGATGCGGATCGTGCGGCGGCCCGTGTTGTCCGTCGGGATCGGCGCGTGGCTCATGCAATGGCGCGTCAGGCCATCGGCCGAATACTGCGACCAGAAGCGCTTCTCATGCGTGCCCCAAGCCGCCATTTCATGCGGCATCACGCTCTGCCAGTGGTCGGCCGGGAACACGACGGGGAAGCGGTACAGGCGCCGCCCCTGGCCGCGGTCTTCGCCGTAGGCGTCGACGATCTGTCGCGCGACCTCGGGATTCGGGAAATCGGCCGCACGCACGGTGAACCAAGGCAGGTTGCGCGGCACCAGCGGCGACTTCAGCTGCGGCAGCGCCTCTTTCAGGAGGCGTTCGATCTGCTCGAACGAGTGGCCATCGGCCACGCCCTGCTTGTAGATTTCCTTGGCCTGAGGCACCTCGGCCGCACGCTTGGTGAGCACCATGATCCCCGGCCGGATCTTGCCGCCGGTGGGGATGCGGGCCGGCCCCTGGCCCAGCAGTGTAGGTAGTGCGGGCACGCCGCCTTGGACAGTGACGATCGCGTTCGCCATGGTTCGCTCCTTCATGAATGCCGGCTCATGCCGACGATTCATGTTCTCAGCGGACCCTCGCTGTTCAAGTGGCCGCGCGGCGGCGCTTGCGCCGCTGGAAGTCAGGCGGGACTACAGTGCCGTGACAGCGGTGCAAAGCGCGAAGGATGTCACCCGTGGTGTC
>JAKLLO010000209.1:4538-10767 GCA_023150095.1 Zoogloea sp.
GCGTCGCCAGATCCCGATGAAGTCTCGGCTTCCGTTCACAGCACGCGAGTAGAGCCACGGCGGTGTCAGCTTCTCGTGGGGCAGCGACCAGATCGGCTTGGGGGCGTGGACATGCTCGTTGCCGACGAAGATGTACTCGTCGCACGAGGCGATGATCGCCTCCTCGTCAACCCCGCTCGAGCCGCCCCCCGCATGAGGCCGACCAGGATCGAAGCGATGGGTCACCCAGCACGCAATGACGACATCGGGGCGGTACTGTTCAACCGCTGCGGCGGCATCCAGCTTCTCCACGTGCTCGCCATAGGGCACCGTGGGTTGGCGAAGGGCCGCATAGTGCGACTTCACCCGCTCATCCTCCTGCTGCCGGTTGTCCGTGGCGGGGATCGCCAGCGCTTTCGCGAGCGCGCCGTGCCCTGCACCGATCTCGATAGCCCGCCTGCCACGGATGCGCTCGCGCAGGAACGAACACAGTTCCTCGGTCGGGAAGCTGTACAGGCCGTGACGCACGCCGAAGAGCAGCCGTTCCTGCGGCGTGGTGTCCTCCAGAACGCTGGACGGGATCACACGAAGGCAGCGTTGCTCGTCCAGCAGCAATCCGGAAATGTCCCGCACCTCGGCCGGATCAAGGATATGAGCGTCCATGGGGGGGATTTTCGCAGCTGACTAGCGCAATGCCCGTTGCCCTCACGCTCTGATGGCGGCCGCAAGGCAGGCGGCAGGCAAGTGAGCCTCGTCCAAAACGCAACTGCGCTTTGGTGAGCGTGCTGGCGAGTCTCACTGCAGACCTGGATATTGCCTTTCCGCCGGACCTGCGTGCCGAACATGCCATGCCTTTGCCCGCTGCTGTGCAGACCACATTGCCCGGTAGCGTCCCTGCTGCGCGATGAGTTCATCGTGCCGACCTTTCTGCACGAGCCGGCCGTCGTCGATGACCAGGACCCGGTCGGCTGCCGCGATTGTGGAAAGCCGGTGGGCGATGACGATGACCGTACGGCTCTCCACCAGCGCGTCGATGGCCTGCTGCACGGCCAATTCGCTCTCGGTATCGAGCGCCGCGGTGGGCTCATCAAGGATGACGATGGGCGCGTCCTTGAGCAGGGCGCGGGCGATGGATATGCGCTGGCGTTCGCCGCCGGACAGGCGCGCGCCGATGTCGCCCAGGCGCGTATCCCAGCCCTGTGGCAGGCGTTCGATGAAGTCCAGGCATTGCGCAGCGCGAGCGGCCTCGCGCACCGCCTCGTCGCTTGCATCGGGGCGAGCCATGTGGATGTTGGCGATGACGGTGTCGTCGAACAGGTAGACGTCCTGGAACACGGTGGAGATGAGGCCGTTGAGTACGTCGGGCGTCATCTCGCGCAGGTCGACGCCGCCGATGAGAACGCGACCCGCTTGGGGGTCGGCGTGGCGCATCAGCAGACGGGTAATGGTGGTCTTGCCCGAACCCGAGGGGCCCACCAGCGCGGTCATGCCGCGCTCGGGCAGATCGGCGCTGAAGTCGCAGAGAACAGGCGCGTCGCAGGCCGGATCCTGGCCGGCGTAATGGAAGCGTACGCCTTCGAACTGCACACCGAAGCTCGTGGGCGTGCGCACCGGCACGCGCTGCGGCAGCGGGGACACGGCCAGCAGCGCCTCGATGCGGTCGAGCGCCACCTCGACCAGCTCGACGATGTTGGTGTAGCTGAGGAAATTGGCCAGCGGCTCAGAGAAGCGTACCAGCACGACCAGCCATGCGGCCAGCAGGGCCGGCTCCAGCGTACCTGTGGCGACCCAGCTCGCGCCCGGTGCAGCCGTAGCGAGCAGGCCGAGTTCGACCACGCTGGCAAAAATCATCTTCGGCCCAGCGGCCTTGCGCTGGCCGATGGTCTGCACGCGCTCGACCTGCGCAAACGAGGCCTGCAGCGCGACGGCCTTTTCACCCTCGCAACGCGCGGCGCGCAGTACCGGCAGGCCCTGTGTGTATTCGACGATGTCGGCGTTGGCGCGGCGGTGGGCGTCTTCCAGCGCGCGCATGCCGCGCGCTTGGTAGGGGCGGCGCCAGCGGTACAGCACGACGACCGGCGGGTAGACCAGCAGCAGCGCGAGCCCCAGACGCCACTCCACGAACATTAGTGCCAACGCCAGCACCGGCGGCATCACCAACACCTGCGCGATCAAGTTGGCAACGGTCAGGGTGTAGTTGAAGTTCTCGTCCACGTTGCCCAACAGGGCTGCGTTGAGTTCACCCGCGCGCTTGTCCTGGATGGCCTCAAGCGGCATGCGGCGCAACTGCTCGCCCAGCCGCGTGCGCAGGGCGTGAGTCGCGCGTGCCATGTGGCCTTGGAAGTCGAAGCCCTGGGCGCGCCAGCGCAGCGCGGAGGCGATCAGCGCCAGCGCCATGAAGGCGAGCAGCCAGCGTGATGCGGCTGCGACGTCGGACGCGCGTTGCGCGGTTACCGACAGAGCGGCGAGCATCGGAAACACGCAGGCCAAAGCCAAGCCCTGTACGGCGGAGGCAGCCACCAGACCGGCGAGGCTGGCGCGCAACGCCTGCGCCTCGCCGCCGGTGCTGCGCAGCAGGCGATGCAGCAGTTGGCGCCAGGTGGCGAGGGGGGCGATGTTGGCAATGGTTGCAGTACTCATGGCAGAGCTCGGGCCGGTGTGGCGTTGAAGGGTTGGCTGGCGCGCTCGTCCACCGCAGCGTGGATATCCACGCGCGGCAGCGCCCGCCAGGCCCAGGCGATGTAGGTGGCGTAGGCAGCACCTGCAAGTCCGAAATGCGCCGCGTAGCCCAGGCGCGCCGCCGAAACGCCGGCCAGCGCGCCGAGCACGAGGCCGCCCAGGCTCTCTGCGCACATCACCAGCGTGAGGTCGGTGCCTGGCTGGCGGCCGACGACGGCACGGGTGAAGACGGTGAAGAAGCCCATCGATGCCACGCCGTCGGCCACCGCCTGCAGCGCTGGCAGCAGCACGTAGACCCAATCCCACTCGATGCCCGATGTCGGCAACCACGTGATGCCGAGGCCACCATGGATGCACACGGCCAGCAGACCGAGCAGCAGCGCCAGGCACAGGCCTGCACCGGCCGCCACACCGCGCGCGGACAGCCCCTTGCGGCCAAGCAGCCAGGCGCCCAGCGGAGCGCCCACCAGTCCCCACAGCCCCAGGTTCACCGCGGTCATGATGCCCACCTGCTCCAGCGTGACGCCGTGGTCTATCCAGAAGCTCTTGACCATGGATTCGCTGGCGGCGCTGGCGCTCTTGAACAACAGGGCCAGCGCAAGCAGCGTCCAGGGGTGCGTGCGCTCGAAGAAGCCGCGCATCCGCACCCGCGCCGCATCGTCCCGGGCTCGAAGTTCGAGTGCACCATCGGGTGTCCGCGTCGCCGGCATCATCCGAATCGCCATGGCGGCCGCGACGATCATGGCCGACGCGCAGGCGAGCATGAACGTGGCCCAGCCCGCCGTGGCGCCGGCCAGCAGTAGACCGGATCCGCCCGCCAGCATGCCGCCCGTGAAACCGGCGAAGCGCAGGGTGTTGATGCGCGCGGCGCCGACTGCCCCCCGGCGGACGATGGCATGACGATCGGTGGCGACATCCTGCGTTGCGCAGGCGGCGGCCAACAGGGTCAGCAGCACCAATCCGGGCAGGAAATGCGTACGCAGATCCACCGCCGCCAGGGCGGCGTAGGCCAGGGCCGCGACAAGTTGCGTGGCGACGATGACGCGGCCGCAACCCAGCCGCACCGCCAGGCGCTCGACTGGCGCGGCCCACAGGAACTTCAGCGCCCAGGGCAGAAAGGTCAGGCTCACCAGGCCGATGGTGTCCAGCGCGGCGTCATGGCTGCGCAGCCACGCCGGCAAGCCGAGCCAAGCCAGCCCAGTGGGCAGGCCCTGGGCGAAGAACAGGACGGCCAGCAATACGTCGTCGCTGCGATGGGTCTGAGGGGCGGGAGTGGTCATGCAGGGGCCTTTGAGCCGGGAGTGGTGTGCAAGGTCCAGTGCTGGGCGCGCTCGTAGCCGGCCCACAGGCGCGCATAAACGCCTTGTCCTACGCCCATGCCCTGCCCTGCCAGCAGCGCCTCGTGCGTGCCGGATTCGGCCAGGCGGCCGCGGTCGAACACCAGGATCTGGTCGGCGTCGCGGATGGTGGCCAGGCGGTGCGCGACCATGAGCACCGTCTTGCCCTGCATCAGGGCCGACAGCGCCTGCACCAGTGCGGCCTCGTTCTCGGGATCGGCAAAGGCGGTGGCCTCGTCGAGCACGAGGATGGGCCGGTTTTGCAGAATGGCGCGGGCGATGGTGATGCGCTGGCGCTGTCCGCCCGAGAGGAACACGCCACGCTCGCCGGCCGGGGTGTCGTAGCCGCGCGGCAGCGCGCTGATGAACTCATGCGCCTGCGCCGCGGTGGCCGCGGCGATCACCTCGTCCATCGTCGCATCGGGCAAGCCCAGGCGGATGTTGTCGGCGATGCTGCTGGCGAAGAGGAAGGTGTCCTGGAAGACGAAGGCCACGTGCCGCATCAAGGTGTCGGCGCTCATATCCCGCACGTCTACGCCGCCGACGAGCACCCGGCCGGCGTTCACGTCCCAGAAGCGCGGGATCAGGCGCGCCACGGTCGTCTTGCCCGCGCCCGAGGGGCCCACGAGGGCGGTGACTGTGCCCGGCGCCGCGCAAAAGCTCACGTTGCTCAAGGCGGGCTCGGTGGCATCGGCAACGTAGCTGAAGCTGACGCGTTCGAAGCGCACGCTGGCGTCTGCTGGCGTGCGCGCTTGCGCCGCCGCGGGCTGCGGCAGAACCGGCAGTTCCAGCACCTGCTGGATGCGGCGCACTGAGAGCATGGTCTTGTCCACCAGATGCATCAGCGTCATCAGCGGCAGCATGGCCTCAGCCACGCCGGCACCCAGCAGCAGCACGGCCAGCCAGGTGCCGAAATCGAGCCGACCGGCCTGGAACAGCCAGCCGCCCAGCGCCAGCAGCACGGCCAGCGTGGGCAGCGCGCTCATGGCCGCCATGCCGAAACGGGCGCTGAATGCCACGCCCGCGTACCAACGCACGAGGACGCCCAGGTAACTGTCGAGGGCGCGCTGGTAGCGGCCGAAGGTGGACTGGCCGGTATCGAAGGTGCGCACCACCGGCATGGCCTGGACGAACTCCACCACAGCGGCGCTCACCTGTTCGCGCGCCTCGTTGTACCGGCGCACCATCTCGACTCGATCACGCATGGCCAGGCTCAGCACGGCCAGGCCTGCCAGCACGACACCCAGCGCGGCCAGCGCCAGACGCCAGTCCAGCGCGAACATCAGCGCCAGGCTTGCGAGAGGCGCCACGGCGGCGCGAGCAAACAGGGGAGTGCTGTCTGCAACGAAGACATGCAGCGCATTCACGTCGTCCTGCATGACCTTGGCCAGCGCACCCGAGCCCAGGCGCTGAACCTCACCCATGGACACGCGGGCCGCATGCTCGGCCACCCGCGTGCGCAGGATCGTCTCCAGCCGGAAGGCAGCGTAGTGTGACTGGTTGAAGGCCGTGATGCGCAGCACGAGGAACAGCACCGTGCCGACCGCGGCAAGCGCCAGCCAAGGCCATGGACCTGAGTCAGTCGCTGCGAGCAGCGCGCGCACCATCCAGGCCAGCGCCCCGAGCACGACGAATTGGCACAGTGTGGCCAGCGCAGACAGGGCCATGGCGAACTGGATGCCCCTGCGCACCGGTTGCATGATCCGCCACGGGGAGGCACGCACCGATCGAGGCGTTGGTGCTGCGGTGTCACCCGCCTGCGGATCGGCTGTGGGAGGCAGTGCCGAGCGATCGGCGGTCGCGGTGTTGGACGTGTTCATGACGGACGGGCCGGTGTAGGAGCCGTTGCGGGAGCCGGCGGGGTCGACAGGCGGGGGCGCCAAGCCAGCACCACCGACGCGAGGGCGGCGACGGCGCCGACGAGCAGCGTGTCGCGCATGCCCAGCGCGTCGGTCAGCAGCGGCGCCAGCGTGGCCGAGCCCATGCTGGACAGCATGAACACGCTGAACTGCAGGCTGTAGTCGGTTCCTGCGCTGGCGGGGTGGACACGGTCCATCATCAGCGTGGCGAGCACCACGTGCAGCGGCGTGTAGCACAGGAAGTAGAGGCACACGGCCAGCGTCAGGGCAGCGTCACTCCCGCCAACGCCGCCCCAGCCGGCCCAGGGGGCCAGCAGCGCCGCACTGCCGAAGAGATTGATGGCCGCGGCCATGACCAGTGCGCGCCGCCGCCCC
>JAKLLO010000210.1 GCA_023150095.1 Zoogloea sp.
ATCGCCGAGGCCATGGCCGGCAACGGCCTGGGCTGGACCGGCAGCGCAGCCGACGTCTCGGTTGACCACGCCGCACTGGCCGCGCGCACCGGCAACGGCAACCCCATGCTTCTGGCCGACCACCTCGACACCTGGCTGCTTGGCGGACGCATGTCCACGGCCCTGCGACAGGCCATCGTCCAGGCCTGCGAAGCCACCACCAGCACCGACGGCGCCAGCCGCGCACGCGCAGCCGTGTTCCTCACGCTGGCGTCACCTGAGTACCAGGTGCAAGACTGAGGGCCATCAAGCGGCTTCAGATGCGCGCATGTGCGAGTGCACTTCGATTCCCCCGGTCATCGAGGCGGTGGGCTGCTGAAGCCTGCGTTCAAGCAACCAACGCAGATCGGCCGCGCTCCCGGCGGTCAGGTTCCGCTCGCGCATCGGCTTGCAGGGTGTGTCGATAAACTTTCTGTCGCCCCAGGCATCAGCAGCGCTTCAAGCTGACGGGCCGCCTGGCCGTGCGCGGCAGCTGCTGGCGTGGCTCGATCCAAGGCACGCTCGAGTCCACTCGCCATCGCCGGAAGCAAATCGCGCAGCGCACACTCGTCGGCCCGGCTGAAGGCAGCGTCGTCCGGGCCGCGGTACAACACCAGCGACCCCAGAAGCCGGCCGCGAGAGCCACGCAGCACGCCCTCTATGCGGCTGTGCAACCCCTGGGGTTGCCACACCTCCTGATACAGCCCCGAATCGAAGAAGGCCGGTTGCGCCAGATCGGCAGCGCCACGAACGCCCACCGGTTGATGCGCCAACGTGTGAAACGCCGGCATCCAGTGGGTTTCATCCTGGTTGTGGTAGCGGTCGAAGCAGCGGCATGCCGCCACCGCGTCCAGCGGCCCTTCGATCAACCAGCGCTGCTGGCGGCCCTGATCATCGGCCCAGTCAAACAAGTTGCGCCGGCTCGGGATCACTCGGTGCATGACATCGAGCAACGCCGCGACAAACGCTTCGGCGTGCAACTCCATGCTGCAAAGCAGGTGTACGGCCGCGGCTCGGCGCTTTCCCGATATACCCGGCAGTGTGCGCCACATCGGTCACCGCCATCATCCTTATGACAGATTAGAGAAGCGTGCATTTGCCCACTGCATTGTGGGCGACATTTGGGCGTATCCCACCTACCCTTCATCCACTAGGTCCAGCTCAACACCCGCATCAAGCGACTGCCATGTCACTGCGCATCCTGGCCGCCTCTTTTGAACGCACCGATCTGGGCGTGCACGGTCTCGTCTCTGACGACGGGCGCTACCTGCGGCTCACGTTCGATCATTTGGACGCAAGGCGCCACACCGGATACGGCGCCGGCACGACCCTGGGCGGTGCACG
The DNA here is from genome assembly GCA_023150095.1 of Zoogloea sp. Lineage (GTDB taxonomy): Bacteria > Pseudomonadota > Gammaproteobacteria > Burkholderiales > Rhodocyclaceae > Zoogloea. The sequence continues at coordinate 1,363 of JAKLLO010000210.1, forward strand.
CATCGGGTTGAACGCAGCCGATGGCGTCGTGCGCTTCAGTGGCCTGGGCTGGGCCAGCGTGCGGATCGTCGCGCATGGGCGTTGCGGCGGCCCCCGTTCAGGGCGACGGCGAGCTCCAGCTCACCGTCATCGCTCTCGCAAGGTCCGACATGTTCGATGCGCATGCCGACGCCGCGATCAGCGTGCGCGCGCTCGAAGTCGAAGTGCTCTGAGCGCACTCACTCCAACCCGTCCAAAGGAGATACGTCATGAAGATCGTTGCCACCTCATGCTGCAAGCTGCAGAGCACCCAACCGCAACCCGTGTGGGCCGAGATCCAGGCGCTTCAGCCTGACGCGCTGCTCCTGATGGGCGACAACATCTACCTCGATCACGACCACCACAGCGACTCCGCGCGGCTCGGTGACGAGCTGGCACAGCTGTACCGCGCCCAGCTCGCCGAACCCAATTTCGCTGCCTTGCTCACCAGCATGCGCCAGCGCAAGGCATTGGTCAGCGCCATCTACGACGACCATGACTTCATTGGCAACAACCGCTACGGCGGCGACGTATCGCCCGCCCTGCGCGAAGCCGCGCGCAGCGCCCTGATCGAGGCCTTCCGGCCCACCCAGACCGGCGGCGATGTCTACCGTGTGCATCGCACGCCGCTGGTCGACATCGTCGTGCTCGATGCACGCTTCTATCGCCACGCCCCTTCAATCTGTCACGAGGGTCGCGACGGCATGCTCGGTGCGCGCCAATGGCAGTGGTTTGAGCAGGTGGTGCAGGCCAGCGTCGCGCGCTACCTCATGGTCGTCTCCAGCACCACGTTCCACACGTTTGGCGACGAGAGCTGGGAGCAGTACCCGCAGGCCTTCGATCGCATGCGCCAGTTGCTTGCGGCGCGCGCCGGTGCGTTCATCGTCAGTGGCGACGTACACCGCAACGCACTCTACGACGACAGCGGCGTGATCGAAGTGGTCACCTCCGCCGTGGCCCGTAACGGCATCGTCTTCGGCTCGCCGCGCAAGAACTACGGCGTCTTCACCTTCACCGACGACGCGATGCGCGTCGAGCTCCGCAGCCTGAAGTCGGCATGGCGCTTCGACGTCACGGTGCCGCGGCAGGGCCAGTGGGCCTTGCCGTAGGGCCAGGGGGCGCGTTGCGTCGTCACACCCAATTGCGGCAGCAGCTGCCGCTGTAAGCAAGGAGGATCCAATGGCTAAGCACATCGTGTTTCTTGTTCACGGCATGGGCAACTTCGAGCCCGGCTGGTCGCACGACATCGTCAAGCGCTTCAAGGCGCAGTGCAACGACTACCAGAGCTTGAAGGCGTCGCGCGCCATCGAGATGTTCGAGTTCAAGGAAGTCAACTACAACTCGACCTTCGAGTCGTGGCGTACGCAGTGGCGAACCGACGCCGCCGCTGCGGCGAAGGCGATCGTGGCAAGTGGTCTTAAAGGCGGTGCGGCAAACGATCTGGCAAAGCTGGCTGCCGCTCCAGCTGACGAGGGCTTCTGGCGCACACACGCGCTGGACGTGATGATGTTCCGCTACTCGTTGCAGGTCGCCGAAGAGGTCGGCCGAGTCTTCGAGACCCAGATCCTCTCTGCCCTGCGCACCTCGCCTGGTGACTTGCCTGGCTATTCGATCGTCGCGCACTCCCTGGGAACGTCGGTCATCTACGAGAGCCTGCACCGCATGCTCACCAGCCCGACGGGCCTGCCCAGCGCGTTCCGGCCCGTCAACATGTTCATGATCTCGAACACGGCCCGCCTACTTTGGAACCGTGGGGGTTCTTGCTTCAGCGATGTCATGGCGCCTGACATCTCAGACGACATCGGGTCGTGCACGCGGCTGATGGACGTGTCGCATGCGCTCGATCCCGTGTGCGCCGTCGAACCGTTCAATCCTCCACCGGCGGATTGGTTCGGACCAACTGCGCCACCGCCCAGCACCTACCGTCACGTGGGCATCGATGCGGGTGATGTGCAGAGCCCCAATGTGCATGCGCTGGAGCACTACCTGGGCCACCCCGAGGTGCACTTGGCGATGATGGACTGGCTGACCCAAGGGGCGTTCCCGGCCACAGACGACGAGCGCAAGAACGCACTGGCACGTTGGCGAGGCAGCGCACTGATGGCATCGACCCAGGGCGGCAAGAAAGCCGCCGCTGTCGAGCAACTCAAGGCGCTCGCGCCAAAGAAGAACGTCTCGGCGGGCGAACTACTGAAGCTCCTGATTGCGTTCAGAGAGCTCGCAGCCGATGTAACGCCGCACGCGGATGGGGAGTCCTGACGTGTCGAAGTCCTCAAGAGTTTCGACCCTGATGCTCGGCTTCACGGCCGTGCTGGCAGCTGGACTTGCTGGTCAGGCACGTGCACAAGCCTGTCCATTCGACGAATCGCCAGGCGGCAAGAGCCCAGAGGTCATTCAGAGCCAGCTCATCCGATTGGCGGCCGAGTCGTGCGCCGGCAGTCCCACGGGAGGCGACAAGGCCGAGTTGGTGCGCCAAGTCTTCTCCGACATCAAAGACGGTGCCGAGTCCGAGCCACACGACCCGATCAAGCATCGCGATGGCATAGCCACCGCACTGCGCCGGCTGGCAAGTTTCGCGCAGGAGCGACAGCAGAAGGGTGAGGATGCCGGTCACTGGAACATCATCGAGCAGGAGATACGCCGCAGCGCGCTGTCCGTTGACCAGCATGGCGGCGTCGATGCTGCAGGCAAGCCAATCACTGCGGACTACGCCATCTCCAGTGCATGGCGAACGTTCACACTGGGCATGGGCCAGCGCGATCTGGTTGTGGCCGGAACCAAGATCCAGCCGTTTGGGGGCGTTGCCTGCACGTCCGGGACATCGCCGTGTGCGGCCTACGACAGCCGGGTCGACATGTTCCGAGTGGCAGGGCTCATGGCGCAGTTGCAGAAGCAGGCACAGAGCCCGGCTCTGGGCATGGCGTTGCAGATCGCGAAGCGCGAGCTCGACCGATGGAAGGCATATCGTGCCGACGGGCAACACCAGTACTTCTGGGAGCTGATGGCCAACAGCGCGCTCATGGCCAAGCGCAATTGCACGCACAAGACGGATGCCAGCGGCGAGCGGGTTTTCATCGGATTCTGCGAAGTGCCGACATCGCAGCTCATACTCGGTCACGTCGACGCCGGCTTACGCTGGTCGCGAAGCGCCAAGAGCACATCCGAGCTCAAGCCCGTTGTGCTGATCGAAACCATCGGTTGGTACCAATGGAAGTGGAAGAGCGACGCCGGTCCAGAAGCCGCCACCATGGTCGATCGCATGGGGGTTTCGCTCGCTGCCGCTTATGCGAAGCACGACGACGGCAGCAGATCGCGATGGAGCTACGGGCCCATGTTCCACTGGGAGGGCTACAGCCTGGCCCTGACCAAGGCACGCGGCGAGCGGTGGGGCATGATGATCAACGTCGGATTGGCCGATCGATATTTCGACCGGCGCAGTGCGTGGTACGACAAGCTGAAAGAACTCCGGTAGGTTGCCACCGGCGTCCGCGTCGCGACTTGGCAACCATGGCCTGAAGGAGGAGTGCCCATGCCCCCAGCCCCAAACCGCGCCGAGCCCGCCGAGCCCGCCGAAGCCTCTGCCGCCACCCACCCCGCGCCGCCCCCGGGCGGCCTCGACCCCAAGACCGCCGTCGTCGTGATCCACGGCATCGGCGAGCAGCGGCCGATGGAAACCCTGCGTGGCTTCGTGCGCACGACCTGGCAGCACGACAGTGGTTTGTTCGAAGGGGTCGACCCGCGGCCCGACTTCAACCCGTGGGATGTGTGGAGCAAGCCCGATCACATCTCGGGATCGGCCGAGTTGCGGCGCATCACCACGGCGCGGGCGCGGGCGGGCAGCGGTGCCGAAGGAACGCGCGGCAGGCGCTTCGACTTCTTCGAGATGCACTGGGCGGACATCACTGCCGACAACACCTGGGGCGACTTCTTCGACTGGTTTCGGGCGCTGCTGTGTCGCAACCCCGTCAAGGGCGATGTGCCGCCGCGCGTGCAGTGGCTGTGGTGCCTGCTGTGGGTTGCCACCATCACGCTGGTGCTCAGTTCGGCGGCCACGGCCTGGCTGGCGTGGCTCAAGGCCGGCGGGCCCGATCTGCTGGCCCACACCTGGCTCGGCGCGGTACTCGGGTGGAACTGCTGGCCCGTGATTGCGGCCGTCGTGGGCTTGTTCTCATACGGTGCCAAACGGGTGCTCACGTCATTTGCTGGCGACGTTGCGCGTTATGTCAGCGCCGCGCCGCGCAACATCCGCGTCCGCCAGGAGGTACGCCAGCGCGGCCTCAAGCTGCTGCGCGAGCTCACCGAGTCCAACGCCTACGACCGCATCATCCTGGTCGGTCACAGCCTGGGCAGCGTGATCGCGCACGATCTCGTGCTGCTTGCGTGGTCCGAAGCCGCCCGCGAGTTGCGTGCACCGCCCGGCAGCGAGCTGCATCTGGCCATCAGGGCCTGCGAACGCGCCGCCGACGAACTGCTGGACGCAGCCGGCTACGCCAAGTTCGATCCCGGCTTCGAGCGCGACGACCACGCCTGCGATTGCCTGATCGATCGCCGGGTGCCCAATGCTGCCGCGCTGCGCCAGAAGCGCGTCGCATTCCGGCTGGCCCAGCGCGACCTGCATCGCGAGCTCGCCGCCACGCGCGTGCGCTCGCCTGGCGGCCCTGCGCATGCCGCCTGGCTCATCTCCGACCTCATCACCCTGGGCAGCCCACTCACGCATGCCGAGTTCCTCATCGCGCGCACGCTGTGCGAACTGCGCCTTGCCGTGCATACCCGCGAGATGCTGCGCTGCCCGCCCATGCTCGAAGTTCTGCCCGACGGCGCATTCGGCTTCGCCT
>JAKLLO010000211.1:0-732 GCA_023150095.1 Zoogloea sp.
TGAACGCCGAGCGCGAGCGTGATGGTGAGGATGGCGGGCAGGCCTTCGGGGATGGCCGCGACCGCGAAGCCGATCGCGGCGAGGAAGACCTCGGCCAGCGGCTGCTCGTGCACCGCGAGGCCGACGCCCAGCATGAGCAGCGCCAGGCCGACGATGAGCACCGACAGGATCTTGCTGAACTGCGCCATCTGCCGGGTGAGCGGGGTCTGCAGGGGCTGCACCTCGGCGATCAGGCGGTCGATGCGGCCGAGCTCGGTGTCGGGCCCGGTGGCGACGGCCACGCCGATGCCCCGCCCGGCGGCGACCAGGGTGCCCGAATAGGCCATGCCGAAGCGGTCGCCGACGCCGGCGGCGGCCTCGACCGCGGCGGTGTTCTTGTCGGCGGGGACCGACTCGCCGGTGAGCGCGGACTCCTCGATGCGCAGGTTGGTGGCCTCGATCAGGCGCACGTCGGCGGGCACGCGGTCGCCCGAGCGCAGGCGCACGATGTCGCCGGGCACCAGGCCGTCGGCGTCCACCGCGCTCCAGTGTCCGTCGCGGCAGGCCTCGGCACGCAGGGACAGCATCTTGCGGATGCCTGCAAGCGCCTCCTCGGCCTTGCCTTCCTGAATGAAGCCGATGATGGCGTTGATGACCACCACGCCGAGGATGACGCCGGTGTCGATCCAGTGGCCGAGGCTCGCAGTGATCGCGGCGGCGCCGAGCAGCACGTAGATCAGCACGTCGTTGAAA
>JAKLLO010000211.1:781-6959 GCA_023150095.1 Zoogloea sp.
AGAAGCGCTTGACCACGCCGTCCCGGGGCGGCTCGGGCAGGCGGTTGGGGCCGATCTCGGCGAGACGTCGTGCGGCCTCGTCCGCAGAGAGGCCCGTCGGGCTGCTGTCCAGCGCTGCGAGGACCTCGTCGGCCGCGCGGGCGTGGGCGTTCTCGATGGGGGAAAGCTGGGCGGTTCGCGGGCTCATGTCCGTGCTCCGTGCCGGTGCGGATGCGCTGTGCGCAGGATGCCGCGCGCGCGATCGAAAGCAAGAGGCTTGTGCAAGCCTGCGGCGCGGATGTTGCGCTGCATTAATACAGACCGTCGCTCCCGCCGAAGTTCAAAAAAAGACCCCGCGTGCTGCAGGGTCCGGAGTCGTGGGGGCGTGCACAGGGCCGCTCACTCGGTATCGTAGCCGAGCAGGCGGCCTTCGATGATGCGTTGCGCAACCGCCTCGGGCACGTCGGTCTCCCACTCGCCGCGGCCGCGGCGCAGGCCGGTGAGCACCTCACCGATGTCGATGTGCAGGTGGGTGTCGTCGTGCGGCTGCACCGCCACCAGCTTGTCGTTTTCCTTGAGGTGGGCGAGCAGGTGGCGCAGGTTGGCGGGGACGGCCACGTTGTCGAGCGTCACCGTGGCCGAGGCGTCGGTGCCGCGCGGGCGGGACGGATACACATAGACGTGGGTGTTGTCCGGGAAAAGCTTGCCGAAGGCCTCGAGGATGCCGCCCTCCAGGCCTTCGTAGTATTTCTCGTCGAACAGGAAGGCGAAGTCGCGCACCGACAGCACGATCCCGATCGGCTTCTGGGTGTAGCGGCGCAGGTAGGCGCGCAGGCGGAAGAAGCGCACATAGTCCGAGATCATCACCGTGTAGCCCTGCGAGGCGAGCAGATCGATGCGGGCGAGGAAGTCGGCGCCGTCCACGTTGTCGCCGCTGATCAGCGAGTTCATGGTGATCTCGGCGAGCGAGACGATCTCCTTGTCGTCGACCGCGGCGAGCTGGCTGAACTGGCGCAGGCCGGCGGCCATCATGTCCACATTCACCAGGGTCACCGGCTTGAAGCTGCCGCGCATCACCATCACCGGCTTGCGGTAGAGGAGCTCGCCCGGCACCACCACCTCGCCCTGCGGGTTGAAGACCACCGCGCGCGTGAGCCAGCTGCGGATCAGGTGCAGGTTCATCAGGCGGTTTTCCACTTCGTCGAAATACGGGCCGGAGAAGTGGATCAGGTCGACCTCGATGCGCTCGGAGCCGAGCCCGTCGGCGAGACCTTCCACCACCCACTCGGGCTGGTCGTGGTGGAAGAAGGCGCCGTGGATGAGGTTGACGCCGAGGATGCCGAGCGCCTCGGACTGCAGCGCGTTGTCGTTGTCGAGCATGCGCACGTGCATGACCACGTCGCTCGGCGCGGCGCCCGGGTGCAGCTGCAGGCGGATGCCGACCCAGCCGTGGCATTCGTTCTTCTGCTTGAAGCTGCGCGCGGTGACGGTGGCCGCGTAGGCGAAGAAGGTGGTGTTCTTGGGACGCACGTGGGCCAGCCGCTGCACCACCAGCGAGAACTCCTTGTCCAGCATCTGCAGCAGGCGGGACCGGCTGACGTAGCGGTCGGCGTGGCCGTAGATGTCGTCGCTCACCGCCATGTCGTAGGCCGACATGGTCTTGGCGATGGTGCCCGCCGCCGCGCCCACCGAGAAGAAACGCCGCGCTACCTCCTGCCCGGCGCCGATCTCGACGATGGAGCCGTACTTGTACTTGTCGAGATTGATCGCCAGCGCCTTCTGGTCGGTGCTGAGCGTGGTGTCGCGCTTGTGCATGGTCTTCCCCCCTTTTGTTGTGTGCATGAACGAAGCCCGGCTCCGCTTCCGGGCAACGCAACCGGCCCGCCGGGCCGTGTTGCCGATGGGCATATCTTCCACTGCTTCCGGCGGCGCGTCGACGCCTTCGCAGGGTGCCGCGTGCAGTTGGGAGATGTCGGGTTACGCCCTTCGGGCTAACCCGACTCTACGGCGTTCCGTCGCGCCTCGATCCGCGCGCGCAAGGGGCTGGATCGCGCGGGTTTGAGAGGCGTCAAGGGGGCTGCCGCGGGGCGGGTTATGCTCCACGGGTCGCGGGGCGGGCCCGCCCCGCCGCCTTCGATCAACCACCTTTCAACGGGAGTCCGCCATGCAGAACATCCTCATCATCGTCCACGCCCCACCCTATGGCAGCGAGCGTTGCCTGTCGGCCTTGCGTCTTGCCACGGCGCTGGCCGGGCGGGATGGTGACAGGCCCGAGCTGCGCGTCTTTCTCATGTCCGACGCCATCCACGCGGCCCTGCCCAATCAGCAGGACGGGGCCGGCAACGGGCTGCAGGGGATGATCGAGCAGCTGGTTGAGCTTGGCGTGCCGGTGAAGCTGTGCCGCACCTGCGCGCTGGCCCGGGGGCTGGTGGAACTGCCGCTGATCGCCGGCTGCACTATCGGCACCCTGCCGGAGCTGGCCGAGTGGACGCTGGCGGCGGACAAGGTCATCACTTTCTGAGTGCAATTGCGGCTATGGGGTAGGCCCTGTAGATCGGACTGAAGCCCGACCTACAGGGTCATTTTTTCAGGTTGGAGGCTTTTTGCTCCCGATTGGGGCGGATTTGCTCCCGGTCGGGAGCGCGCTGCTCCCAGGTCGGACGATTCCGCTCCCGGTCGGGAGCACAAAGCTCCGGGTTGGGACGAATCTGCTCCCGGTCGGGAGCAAAAAGGTCCGAACCGGGACGAAATAGCTCCCGGTCGGGAGCAAAAAGCTCCCGGCTCGGAGCAAAAAGGTCCCGACCGGGAGCAGAAAGCGCCCAACCACCGGCCGGGCTGGCCGGGCCTCAATGGCGCGAGAACAGATCCCGCAGCTTGCACAGGGTGGTGGTGATGTCGAAGCGCTGGTCGGGCAGGGGCTGGCCGGAGACGATGCGGGTGATGACTTCGGCGGGGTCGGTCTCGCCGGTGAGCATCACGTCGGTGCCGCGGGTGCGCATGTGGCGCACGAAGCCATCGCCGGCGCTGGCGGCCACCACCAGATCCACCCCGTCGAGGGGGTGGGGCGCGTTGTCCTTGAACACGTGCAGCACCTGCTCGGCGGAGAGGTCGATCTGCCGGGGAGCGGGCAGCAGCTGGCCGGGGGCGTAGCGGGCGAGGTCGTAGAGCAGCCAGTGGCGGGTCTGGCCGGCGTGGCCGCCGACGGTGGCGAAATCCCGGGTGGCGATGGCGATCTTCATGGTCGGGGGCGGGGCAGTGGGTGGGTTCAGGGGGCGGGCTGCAGGGTGACGGCCACGTCCCGGGGCGGGGCGAAGTAGGGGCTGCTGGTGACGAGCACCCCGGCGCCGGCCCGGGCGAAGTCTTCGGCGTTGCTGGCATTCACCCCGCCGGCGGCGGCGATCAGCGGCGGGTGGGGCATGCGCGCGGCGATGGCGGCGATGCGGGCCACCGCGGCGACGGGGAGCTTCTCGAGCTGCAGCACGTCGGCGCCGGCGTCGAGCCACAGGACGGCTTCGGCTTCGTCGCCCACTTCCACCACGATGCGCCGCTCGGGCCACGCCGCGCGCAGGCGGGCCAGGCTGGCGGCGGGGGATTCATCCAGAAACGCCCGGTGCTCGGCAAACACCAGCAGGGTTTCGGAGAGGCTCAGGCGGTGGGGCGTGGCGCCGCCGCACAGGATGGCCTTGATGGCGGCGGCCTTGGTGCCGGGAAAGTTCTTGCGGGTGCACGCCACCGATGCCGCCGGGTTGCCCCACCGGGCCGCGGCGACGATGGCGGCGGTGGCGCTGGCGATGCCCGAGAGGTACTCCATCAGGGTCTGGCTGGTCTTCCACACGGTGTGGAGGTCCGCCGCCCGGCCTTCGAGGCGCAGGATGCGCTGGCCGGCGTCGAGCACGCTGCCGCTGGCCGCCACCGGGCCGGCCACGGCGAGATCGCGCAGCTGGCCCATGCGGGCGGCTTCTTCGCTGCCACACAGGGTCATCGGGCCGCGGGCGCGGTATTCGAGCACGCCGGGCGCATCGCCGATGCCAAGCGCAAAGGTGGTGGCGTCGCCCTGGGGCGTGTCTTCGGCGAGCAGGGCTTCGAGGGCGGCGTCGGGCAGGCGGTAGGGAGCCATGCGCTACACCGGGCAGGTGGGCGAGAAGCTGTAGAAGCCCCGGCTCACGCTGCCGTCGGGGCACACGGTGCGCCGCCAGGTGAGCCAGCGGTCGTCCCGCAGGCGCCAGGCGCGCAGGGTCTCGCCGCGGGTGACGACGGTGTAGAAGTCCTCGTCGTTGTCGGAGCGCGTCTCGGTGAGCACGTAGCTGTGGTGGTAGAAGCAGCGCAGGTCGTAGGCGTCGTAGCCGAAGCTGCGGCTGGCGGCCAGTTCGTATTCCCGGTGCACCGTGAAGCTGATCGGGGCGACCACCATGTCGCGCCAGGCGGGGGGCAGGTCGTCGAGCCAGCGGGCGTCGTCACGCTTCTCGCTGCGGGCGGTGGCCAGGTTGAGGCGGGGCGGCGGGAAGAACATGGCGGGCGGCCTCCTCAGGCGTCGAAGTGCATCCTGAGCCCGTCGAGCACGCGGGCGAGGGGCTGGTTTTCGATGCTGCTGGGCATGTCGGGCAGCGGGTTGGGGTATTCGTAATACACGCCGTAGGTGCCGGGGCGCTGCCCGTGCAGGAAGACGTGGGCGCGCAGGCGGTCGAGCTCGGCGTGGCGCAGGGTGACGATGGCCGGATCAAAGCCGCTGTCGGGCTCGATGTCGCAGGCGTCGCCCAGGGCCGGGTCGAAGGAGACGAGCAGGCGGCGCAGGGCGCGGTCCTTGGGCAGGGCCCAGGCGTTGGTGTTCATGGCAGCAGCTCCGGTCGGATCTGGGCGAGCCAGGTGTCGATGCGCGTTTCGGTGAGCACCGGCTGATTCACCTGGTCGAGGGCGAGGCCGAGGAAGTATTCGCCCTCCAGCGCCCGGGATGCGTTGAAGTCGTAGCCAGCGGCGGGCCACTGGCCGATGAGCCGGGCGCCCCGGTCGCTGAGGGCTTCGTGGAGGATGCCGATGGCGTCCACGAACACGGCCGGGTATTTCTTCTGGTCGCCCAGGCCGTACAGGGCGATCACCTTGCCGGAGAGGTCGACCCCGGCCAGCTGGGGCATGAACTCCTCCCAGCTCGGCTTGAGGCCCACCGACTCGCCCGGCAGCTCGCCGTCGCCGTAGGTGGGACAGCCGAGGATCAGGGCGTCGTGGGCGAGGAATTCGTCCAGTGTGGCGCGGCCGATGTTGACCGGCGCCGCCGCCACGTCGCCGAGCTTCTTCGCGATCTGCTTGGCGATGAGGCGGGTGCGGCCGGTGTCGGTGCCGAAGAAGATGCCGATGGTGGTCATGGCGCAGGGTGTCAGTGGCTGGCGGGCGGGTCCTGGGTGAGCTCGTCGGGCAGGCAGCCGACCGGGTTGCCGAGGCTGCCGTCGGCGCCGGTCTCGAAGCGCACGAGGTAGATCTCGCGGCTCGGGTCGACTTCCGAATGACCGAAGTGCACCACCACGCCCCGGGCGCCGGCGGGGGCGATCAGGCCTTCCTCTTCATCGATGCCGGGCATGCCGCCATCGTTGAGGATGTCCTCGGCCGCGAAGACCATGTCGCCGATGTCGTACTGGGTTGCGCTCATTGGACGACCCTCCGGTCACTGCGTGACCACCTCCCCAGGGGAGGATGAGCGCTTCCTTCGGGCTGCCGTGCGAAATCGCTCATGGGGTCAGCTCCAGATGTCGGCCGGGGCCAGCAGGCGCTCGACCGGGGCGTCGAGGAGCAGGTGTTCCTCGATGATGGCGGAGACGTCGGTGGGCTTGATGCCGGTGTACATCACGCCTTCGGGATAGACGATGGCGGTGGGGCCAGCCTGGCAGGGGCCGAGGCAGCCGGTGTTGGTGAGCTGGAAGCCCGAGGCCCACAGGTTGCGGGTGGTGAATTCGTCCGAGAAGGCCTGCCAGACCTGGCCGCAGCCCTTGTCCTGGCAGGAACCGCGCGGGTGGCCCTGGGGGCGGCCCTGGACGCAGACGAGGATGTGTTTCTTGGGTTTGGGCATTGTTGTGGCTCCTGAAGGGGCGAGTGCTGGGGTCAGGAGCCACTGTGCAAGTTGAGTGCCAGGTGTTTTGTCTGGCAAATCAGCGGCTTGCCGGCCATGCGCGATGTCGCAAAGCCGACAAGTGGGTCAGAATTGCTTCACTTC
>JAKLLO010000212.1 GCA_023150095.1 Zoogloea sp.
GTTCAACAAGGTGATCGCCGACGAGCTGAACATCTCGATGCGCACCGTCGAGGTGCACCGTTCGCGGGTGTTCGAGAAGATGGGCGTGCGCTCGGCAGTCGAACTGGCCCAGCTGCTCTCGCCGAGGGACTGATTTCCAAGCCCGGACTTGAACCCACCGAGCCCGGACTTGAAAAAGTCCATCTCCGACTTGAACCTGTTCGAGTAAAACCTGGGGTCGTCCAGGTTTTTGTTGGAAGCGCGCAAGTCAGCCTTGAAAGGCTGCAACGTTAACTTGGATTTTTCCCAAGTTTTATTTGGAAGGCTTCAAGTCCGAGATGGAAAGGCCCAACGAAAACTTGCAGAAGCCCAAGTTTTTGTTGGAACAGTTCAAGTCAGACTTGAACCACTTCAAGTCTTTGCTCGCCCGGCCAGCGTGACCAGACGGGCAGCCAGCCTTTCTCGCCCGGTGGGCAGACAAACTCTGCCGCCACACCAACTCCGGCGATCCACGCCAGACGTTCCCCCACCCAAAACAAAGGCAGACCATCGCGCAGCCAGCCGGGCACGCCGGCTTCCTGCAGCAGGTTCTTCAAGGATCGGGACGGCCCGGCCGGATGCCGGCGCATCCGCTCCCCGCCCGCGCGCCGTCGCAGCACACAGGGCTGGCCGGCCAGCATCGCCGCAGACAGCCCCTGCCCCGTTGCAGGCTGAAAGCAGACTTCACCACCGGCCCAATCCACCGTTGGCTCGCCGGCCCAGCCGACGGCATCGGGTGCGGGCGAGCAAGCAATAGCCTCCAGCCACCATTCATCCCGATAGATGCACAGCGCCGACGCCCCCACCGGCAGCCGCAGCCCGGTCGGCGCGGCATCGGAACGGAACTGGCGCTCGACTTCGCATAGAGCGTCCTCGTCAGGCATCGCCTCACCCGCCGCCGCCAGCACGCGGCGCAGCACGTTGCGCAGGCGGGGCGAGGTGAGCCCGAGCGCGCTGCTGCGCCGGTAGCGGGTCGAACCCGGCGTTACCAGCGCAGCCAGATCAGCGTCGGCCAGGGCGTCCAGCAGATCCGACGCCTCGGCAGCAAGTCGGCCAAGGCGCGCCAGCCCCGCCGCCGCGCCGGGGAAACGCGCGCTAACGGCGGGCAGGACTTCATTGCGCAGAAAGTTGCGCGAGAAATGGCTGTCGGCATTGCTCGGATCGTCGATCCAGCCCAGGTCATGAGCGGTGGCATGGGCCATCAGCACCGACCGGGGTACGTCCAGCAGCGGTCGCCACAGGCCCGGCTTGCCCCCACCCGGGACGATCGCCCGCATCCCGGCAGCGCCGCGCACGCCAGCCCCGCGCAGAGCGCGAAAGAGGACTGTTTCGGCCTGGTCATCCCGATGATGGGCGAGCGCCAGCCAGTCGGCGCCGCCTTCCAGCAGCACGGCGCGGCGGGCATCGCGGGCAGCGGCTTCGAGACCGCCGGGATGGGCGCGATCCACCGTCACGTCGCGCACGGCAAAAGGCACGTCCAGCCGCTCGCACAGCCCACGGCAGACGTCACCCCACGCCGCCGAACCCGGCACAAGGCCGTGGCTGACGTGGGTGGCGGTCAGATCGAAATGAAACTGCCCGCGAAGGCCCGCGAGCAGATGAAGGAGAACCGTGGAATCGAGCCCGCCGGAGAGGCCGACCCGGATGCGCCCCGCGGGTGCTGGCAGGCGCTGCCAGCTCGCCGCGACGCGGGCGGACAGCTCAGTCGACGGCAATTTCCTTGAACTTGCCGTAGCTCATCAGCCGCTCGAAACGCCGTTCGAGGAGCTCGGACGGCGACAGGTCGGACACCTGGCGCAGGGCATCCTGCAGCGCCCGCTTGAGGCTCTGGGCCATCGCCCGGTGATCCCGGTGGGCACCGCCCACGGGTTCGTTCACCACCTTGTCGATCAACCCCAGGGACTTGAGCCGGCCGGCGGTGATGCCCATCGTCTCGGCCGCATCGGGCGCCCGGTCGGCGCTCTTCCAGAGGATGGAGGCGCAGCCTTCCGGCGAGATCACCGAATAGGTGGAGTACTGCAGCATCATCAGCTGGTCGCCCACGGCGATCGCCAGCGCACCGCCGGAGCCGCCTTCGCCGATGATCGTGCAGATGATGGGCACCTTGAGATTGGTCATCTCGTAGAGGTTGTGGCCGATGGCCTCGGACTGGCCGCGCTCCTCGGCGTCGATGCCGGGATAGGCGCCCGGGGTATCCACGAAGGTGAAGATCGGCAGGCCGAACTTCTCGGCCAGACGCATCATGCGCAAGGCCTTGCGGTAGCCCTCGGGCCGCGGCATGCCGAAGTTGCGGAAGATCTTTTCCTTGGTGTCACGGCCCTTCTGGTGGCCGATGACCATGCACGGCTGGCCGTTGAAGCGGGCCAGACCGCCCACGATGGCCTTGTCGTCGGCAAAGCTGCGGTCGCCGTGGAGCTCTTCGAAATCAGTGAAGATGTGCTCGACGTAGTCCAGCGTGTAGGGCCGCTGCGGGTGGCGGGCCACGAGGGCGCACTGCCACGGCGACAGCTTGGCGTAGATGTCCTTGGTGAGGCCAAAGTTCTTTTGTTCCAGGCGGGCGATCTCTTCGGAGATGTCCACGGCCGAATCGTCCTGCACGAAGCGCAGTTCTTCGATCTTCGCCTCGAGCTCGGCAATCGGCTGCTCGAAATCCAGGAAGGTCGTTTTCATTGGGGGCAGGCTCAAAAAAATTTCACGCATTTTACCCCATCGCCCCGAAAGAAACCCAACGGGCGGGCAGACACCACGCCCGACACGCGAATCGCATTGCTGCACAGCGCAACAAGCCGCTAACATCCCGTCCTTTTACCCGCTCGGCCCCGCCCCCTTCATGGCTTCGATGAATCTCCTGCGCGCCCTCGCCACCGTCAGCGGCATGACGCTGCTGTCCCGCATCCTCGGCTTCGTGCGCGATTTCGTGGTTGCCCGGGCCTTTGGCGCCGGCGTCGAGACCGACGCCTTCTTCGTGGCCTTCCGCCTGCCCAACCTGCTGCGGCGGATGTTTGCCGAAGGCGCGTTCTCCCAGGCCTTCGTGCCGATCCTCGCCGAATACAAGAACAAGCGCGGCGAGGCCGAAACCCACCGCCTCGTCAATCACGTGGCCAGCGCGCTCGGGCTGGTGGTGCTGATCGTCTCGATCATCGGCGCGATCTGCGCCCCGTTCATCATCTACGCCACTGCGCCGGGTTTCTCGGCTGACGCCAACAAGTTCGAGCTGACCGTCCAGCTCACCCGCATCACCTTCCCGTACATCTTCTTCATGTCGCTGGTGGCGCTGGCCGGCGGCGTGCTCAACACCTGGAGCCGCTTCGCGATCCCGGCCTTCACGCCGGTGCTGCTCAACCTGTCGTTCATCGGCATGGCGCTGTTCGCCGCCCCCTACTTCGATCCGCCAGTGATGGCGCTGGGCTGGGCGGTGTTCATCGGCGGCCTGGCCCAGCTGGTGCTGCAGCTCAAGCCCCTGGCGCAGATCGGCATGCTGCCGCGCTTCTCGCTGGATTTCTCCGATCCCGGCGTGCGGCGCATCCTCAAGCTGATGGCGCCGGCGATCCTCGGGGTGTCGGTCAGCCAGATCTCGCTCCTGATCAACACCGTGTTCGCGTCCTTCCTGCCCAGCGGCAGCGTGTCGTGGCTGTACTACGCCGACCGCCTGATGGAGTTTCCTGCCGGGATGCTGGGTGTGGCGCTGGGCACCATCCTGCTGCCCAGCCTCTCCAAGATGCACGCCGACAAGAACCCCACCGAGTTCTCGGCGCTCCTCGACTGGGGCCTGCGCCTCACCCTGATGCTCACCCTGCCCGCCGCGCTGGGCCTGGCCTTGCTAGCGGTGCCGCTCATCACCACGCTGTTCTACCACGGCGCCTTTGCCGCCGCGGATGTATTCCAGACCCGCACCGCGCTGGTCGCCTACAGCGCCGGGCTGGCCGGGCTGATCCTCGTCAAGGTGCTCGCGCCGGCCTTCTACGCCCGCCAGGACGTGCGCACGCCGGTCAAGTTCGGCCTCATCACCCTGGCGGTCACCCAGCTCATGAACCTCGTGTTCATCGGCCCGCTGCAGCACGCCGGGCTGGCGCTGTCCATCGGCCTCGCCTCGTGCATCAACGCGGGCATGCTCTACCAAGGCCTGCGCCAGCGGGGCATCTACATGCCCCAGCCGGGCTGGGCCAAGTTTGGCGCCAAGCTCGGCGTGGCGCTGGTGGTGCTGGGGCTGGCGGTGTGGTTCGCGGTGGGCGCCGATGCGGTGTGGCTCAAGTATCCCGGCACCGAGCGGACGATCCGCCTGCTGGTGCTGGTGATCGGCGGCATCCTGGTGTATTTCGCCACGCTGTTCGCGCTCGGTTTCCGGGTCAAAGACTTCCGCCGCCGCGGCACGAGCTGAAATAAAATCCGGGTAATGCTTCAAGAACAACCCGGAGACATCAGCATGCAACTGACCAGCCAGAGCTTGACCGACGGCACCCCGATTGCCGGCGAATTCGCCTTCTGCGTACCCGCTGCCGAAGGCCACGTGGCCCTCAGCACCAACCGCAACCCGCAGCTCGCCTGGGCGGGCGCCCCCGCCGGCACCCAAAGCTTCGCGGTGATCTGCCACGACCCCGACGTACCCAGCCGCGGCGACGACGTGAACCAGGAAGGCCGCAGCGTGCCGGCCGATCTGCCGCGCGTCGATTTCTTCCACTGGGTGCTGGTGGACCTGCCTGCCAGCACCACCGCCATCGAAGCCGGCGCCCATTCGAGCGGCGTCACCGCCAACGGCAAGCCCGGCCCGGAGGCCCCTGGCTGCGGCCGACACGGCATCAACGACTACACCGGCTGGTTCGCCGGCGACGAGCAGATGAAGGGCAACTACTTCGGCTACGACGGCCCCTGCCCGCCCTGGAACGACTCCATCCGCCACCGCTACGTGTTCACGGTCTTCGCGCTGGACATCCCGCGCGTGCCGGTCCAGGGCATCTTTACCGGCCAGCAGGTGCGCGACGCCATCGCCGGCCACATCCTGGCCCAGGCCAGCCTCACCGTCAGCTACAGCCTCAACCCCGCCGTCCCGGCGTAACAGCCGTCATTCGCCGCCGGCCCGCCCTTCCCGGCGCGGGTCGGCCGCACCGATCCAGCCCTTTCCCCCACGCACCACCAGCGCGATGCCGCTGGTCATGTCAGCCTCGCGCAGCGCATGCCCGCGGGCCCGCAGGCCGTCGATGACTTCCTGCAACATCCGGCCCCGCTCCACTTCCGTCGGCCCGTTGCGGCTGCCCAACCTCGGCTGGCTCACGACCTGTGCCGGGGTCAAGCCACCGTCCAGCAAACCCAGCAGCGCCTGGGCCACGTAGTTGGGAATCTGGCTGCCGCCCGGCGAGCCGAGCACCGCGAAGAGCCTCCCGCGCCGGTCGAACACGAAGGTCGGCGCCATCGAGCTGCGCGGCCGTTTGCCCGCCTCCAGCCGGTTGGCGCCTTCCGTCGAAAAATCGGTGAGCTGGTTGTTGAGCAGAAAGCCGCCCGCCATCCGCCGGTTGCCGAAGGCGTCCTCGATGGACGAGGTGAGCGCCACCCCGTTGCCGGCCCCATCGACGATGGAGAGATGCGTCGTGGACGGCCGCTCGCCCTCCTCGCCGGGCGCTGCGCAGTCGATGCCCGCCTTGCGCCGCGCCGGGCCGGCCATCTCGCCCACCAAGGCCGCCCTCCGGGCCAGATAACGCGCATCGAGCAACGCCGCCACCGGCACCGGCCGGAAAGCCGGATCACCCACGCAACCGGCCCGGTCGGCATAGGCCAGCCGGCCCACTTCGGCAAAGCGGTGGGCAAACGCCGTCGAATCCGGCGGTGCGCCTGCAGGCAATGCACGCCAGATACCAAGCATCGCCAGCACCGTGGTCGCGCCGGAACTCGGCGGCGGAAAGCCGCACACGCGGTAACCACGAAACGGCCTGCACAGGGCCGTCCGGCGGATGGGCGCGTAGGCCAGCAGATCCCGCCGACCGAGCAGCCCGCGCGCATCCGCCGCGTCGGCCGGCAAGCCAGCCCGCACCGCGTCACTGATCGCCTCGGCCAGCACGCCACGCCGCAGCGCCTCCGGCCCTTCAGCCGCGATGCGCCGGAGGCTGTCGGCGAGGGCCGGATTGCGCAGGCGATGGCCCACCGGCCACGCTTGCCCGGCGGCATCG
>JAKLLO010000213.1 GCA_023150095.1 Zoogloea sp.
ACCCAGCTGTCCAAGTTCAACAAGACCACCGGCACCGTGGTGCTCGACAAGGCCGCCAAGACCGGCTCGGTGGACGTGGTGATCGACACCAAGTCGGTGGACACCGGCTACGACACCTTCAACGAGCACATCCAGGGCGAGGACTTCCTCGACACCGCCAAGTACCCGACCGCCACCTTCAAGTCCACCAAGGTGGTGTTCAAGGGCGACAAGCCGGTGTCGATCACCGGTGACCTGACCCTCAAGGGCGTCACCAAGCCGGTGACCCTGAAGGTGAACAACTACGTGGCGATGCCGCACCCGATGCTCAAGAAGGACGCCATCGGCGCCGACGCCAGCGTGGTGGTCAAGCGCAGCGAGTTCAACGCCGGCAAGTACGCCCCCCACGTGGGCGACGACGTGACCATCACCATCGCCATCGAAGCGATCAAGGGCTGAGCCCCCAGCGGCGCTGCTGCCTGCCGGCGGCAGCACCCGCCTACCCCCGAGGAGACTCCATGTTTGAACTGAGACCGGCTGCCGAGCGTGGCGTCGCCAACTTCGGGTGGCTGAATTCCCGCCACAGCTTCTCGTTCGGCCACTACCACGACCCGAAGCAGGTGGGCTTCTCCGACCTGCTGGTGATCAACGACGACCGCGTCGCCGCCGGCCAGGGCTTCGGCACCCACCCGCACCGGGACATGGAGATCTTCTCGTACGTGCTCGACGGCGCCCTCGCCCACGAAGACTCGATGGGCACCGGCTCGGTCATCCGCCCCGGCGACGTGCAGATGATGAGCGCCGGCAGCGGCATCCGCCACAGCGAGTTCAACGCCTCCAACAGCGCGCCGGTGCACTTCCTGCAGATCTGGATCATGCCCGACCGCCAGGGCGTCGAGCCGCGCTACCAGCAGCGCCACTTCGGCGACGCCGAGAAACGCGGCCGCCTGCGCCTGATCATCTCGCCCGACGGCGCCGACGGCGCGCTGGGCGTGTACCAGGACGCCCGCGTGCATGCCGGCCTGTTCGACGGCGCCGAGCAGCACGCCATCACCCTGCCCCCCGGCCGCCACGCCTACGTGCATCTGGCCCGCGGAAAGCTGCGCGTCAATGGCCAGCCGATGCAGGCCGGCGACGGCGCCCGCCTGCGCCACGCGGAGCGCATCGAATTCAGCCACGGCGAGCAGGCCGAAGTGCTGCTCTTCGACCTCCGCCCCAACGAACTGCCCGATTTCTGACCCATCACCCGGAGAGAAAACCCCCATGAAGATCCTGCAGATCAATAGCAGCGCCCGCTCCGCCGGCGCCAACTCCACCCGCCTGGCCGACGCCATCACCGCCCGCCTGAAGGCCGCCAACCCGGCCGCCGTGGTCGAGCTGCGCGACCTGGCCGCCAACCCGCACCCGGTGCTCGACGAAGCCGCGCTGGGCGCCCTGTTCACCCCCGCCGAGCAGCGCAGCCCCGAGCAGGCCGCCCGCGTCGCCCTCGACGACGCGCTGATCGCCCAGGTGCAGTCCGCCGACGCGATCGTGATCGGCGTGCCGATGTACAACTTCGGCGTGCCCGTGCAGCTCAAGACCTGGATCGACGCCATCGCCCGCGCCGGCGTCACCTTCCGCTACACCGAGAACGGCCCCGAGGGCCTCATCAAGGGCAAGAAGGTGTACGTGGCCCTGGCCCGCGGCGGCATCTACCGCGACACCCCGGCCGACTCCCAGGTGCCCTACCTCAAGGGCGTGCTCGGCTTCCTGGGCATGACCGACGTGGAGTTCATCTACGCCGAAGGCCTGTCGATGGGCGCCGAAGCCGCCGACAAGGCCTTCGCCGAAGCCGAAGCCACCATCGGCACGCTGGCCTGAACGGCCTGCGGGCCGGGGCGGAGGTGATGCCGCCCGCCCCGGCTTGCTGCATCCGATGTGACAACGGGCCCGCTGGGCCCGTTTTTTGTGTACCGCGCGGGCCTCAGCCGAAAAGCTTGTTGGCCGTCTCGGCGATCAGCTTGCCCTGGTAGCGCGCGCCGTCGAGTTCGATGGCGCTGGGCTGCCGCTGGCCCTGGCCACCAGCGATGGTGGTGGCACCGTAGGGGCTGCCGCCGACGATCTCGTCCAGCGTCGTCTGCCCCTGGAAGCTGTAGGGCAGGCCGACGATGATCAGCCCAAAGTGCAGCAGGTTGGTGATCACCGAGAACAGCGTGACCTCCTGGCCGCCGTGCTGGGTGGCTGTGGAGGTGAAGGCACCGCCCACCTTGCCGTTGAGCGCGCCCCGCGCCCACAGCCCGCCGGCCTGGTCGAAAAAGCTGGCCATCTGCGAGGGCAGGCGGCCGAAGCGGGTCGGGCAGCCGACGATGATCGCGTCGTAGTGCTCCAGGTCGGCCACCGCCGCCACCGGCGCCGCCTGGTCGAGCTTGAAGTGGGCCGGCCCGGCGATGGCCTCGGGCACGGTTTCGGGCACCCGCTTCACATCGACGGTCGCGCCGGTGGCGCGGGCGCCTTCCGCCACGGCCTCGGCCATGGTCTCGATGTGGCCGTAGGTGGAGTAATACAGGACGAGGACTCGGGACATGGGGCATCTCCTCTACAGGTTGAACCGCAAGTGAAGCCACGTGCCGGCCGGGCCGACCGGCGCCGCGACCCTCGTCTGATAGTAGCTGCTGCGCTCCCAAGGTAAAGGGCAAGGCCTGCGGGGCCGGCGCGTCAGCCCCGCAGGCCCGCCCCGCTCAGAACGGCCGCCCGCCGGCCAGGCTGACGCGCTTGAGGAGCCGGCGCTCGGACGGGTCGAAGGCGCGGCGCGAGTGCAGGGTGGTCTGGTTGTCCCAGAACACGATGTCACCCACCTCCCAGTCGTGCTCGTAGCGGTACTCCGGCCGGGCGAGGTGGGCGCGCAGGCGCTCGACCAGGGCCGCGCCCTCGGTGTCGGAATAGCCCAGCACCTCGACCTCGGTCTTGTCGCTGAGGAACAGGCTGCGCCGCCCGCTCTCCGGGTGGGTACGCACCAGAGGGTGCGGGAAGCCCTGGCCGATCCGCGGCTGGTCGGCGTAGCGGTAGAGCGGCCGCGGGCTGCCGTCGAAGGGGCGCAGGAAGGGGTTGTAGGTGATCAGCTGGAGCTGGTCGATCTCGCGGCGGGTCGCCTCGTCGAGGTCCTCGTAGGCCTGCACGGTGTTGTACCAGCTGGTCTGGCCGCCGCTCGCCGGGATCTCGATCGCGTAGAGCAGCGAGCCGCTGGAGGGCTGGGGCGTCCATTGGTGATCCACGTGGGCGGTCAGCTCGCCGTGGCCGGTGTAGTCGCCCTGCCCCACCGCGTTGGACACCGGCACCACGTCGGGCGGCAGGCCGGTGGTGGCCTGGCTCGCCAGCACCGGCACCTCGGCGGGCGGGCGGAAGATACCGCCGAAGTAGCTGGCGAAGCGCAGGAAGGCCTCGTCCTCCAGCTGCTGGCCCTTGAAGATCAGGATCAGGTGGTCCTGCAGCGCCCGCTTCAGGGCCAGCACCAGCTCGCCGGCAAGGGGGCGGCCGGCATCGAGGCCGGTGACCACCGCGCCGAGGGCGCCGCCGGTGGGCGTGATCGTCACGTCGGCAAGGGTCTGGGGCTGGGTTGCGGTCCAGGTCGGCGCGGCGGCCAGGGCGCGGAACAATTGGGAGACATCGGTCATGGCATATCCTCGAATGAGATGGGTTTAGCGCCGGTCTGGCACCTGAGCCAATACAGCAGCAAGCGTGCCAGAACGTAAAACCCCTTTTAATTCAAGGCCTGTACGCAATAGACAATAAGGCAGGGCAGCCCCGCTGTGCAAAACGGCACGCCGCGCCGCGCAGGCTGCCGCAATTCACACAGAAGAAAAGACGATATGCAATTCACGAAAAGATGGTTCATGCCAGAGAGGCCGGCCGGTAAAGTGCGTCCATCACAACGCATCTCCGCCACTCATCAATTCCATAGGAAATCAGCCATGTCCATCAAGTCGATCAATGTCCGCAACCAATTCCGCGGCACCATCTCCGAAATCATCGAAGGCCCGGTCCTTTCCGAAATCGACGTATCCACGCCGTCCGGCATCGTCACCTCCGTCATCACCACCCGCTCGGTGAAGGATCTCGAACTGGCAGTGGGCAGCGAGGTGATCGCCTTCGTCAAATCGACCGAAGTTTCACTCGCCAAGCTATAAGCCGAAGGAAACGCCATGACGCAGCCCGCCGTGCTCACCTTGTCGGAAGAGCAGAACCTGCGCCCGGACATCCGGGCCAAGGCCCTGCTGTTTGCCGACCCGGCATCGCTGCAATTGCTGCAGCAGGCCCGGCGCATTGCCCCCAGCCACGCGCCGGTATTGATCCAGGGCGAAACCGGCACCGGCAAGGAATTGCTCGCCCGCCACATCCACACCGAATCCGGGCGCAAGGGGCCCTTCGTGGCCGTCAATGGCGCGGCCATCACCGAGAGCCTGGCCGAGGCCGAGTTCTTCGGCTTCGAAGCCGGCGCCTTCACCGGCGCCACCGGCCGCCGGGAGGGCTGGTTCGAAGCGGCCCAGGGCGGCACGCTGTTTCTCGACGAGATCGGCGACCTGCCCCTCAGCCTGCAGGTCAAGCTGCTGCGCGTGCTGCAGGAAGGCGAGATCGTGCGGGTCGGCGGGCGCCGGGCCATCCCCATCGACGTGCGGGTGATCACCGCCACCCATGTGGACCTGGCCGGTGCCATCGCCGCCGGCCGCTTCCGCCAGGACTTGTTCTATCGCCTCAACATCCTCGGGCTGCGCATCCCGCCGCTGCGGGAGCGCCCCGGCGACATCCTGCCGCTGGCCCGGCATTTCCTCGAACGGCACGCCATCGGCCACGGCCTGGACGTGCCGCTGCTCCCGCCCGCCACCGAAAGCCGGCTGCTCGGCCACCGCTGGCCCGGCAATATCCGCGAGCTGGAAAACACCCTGCTCCGCGCCGCACTCCATGCCGAAAGCGGCGTGATCGAGGCCGACCAGCTGCATCTGCATGGCGACGCCGGCGAGCCCCATCCGGGCGGGGCCGCGACGCCTGCCGACAATGACCCGGAAAGCCTGTGGCACAGCATCGGCGCATCGCTCCGGCAGTTGCTCGACCACGAGCCCGACGAATTGTGGACGCGCTGGGAGCAATTGCTGCTCGAAAGCACGCTCACCCGTCATCGCTACAACCAGGTCCATAGCGCCAGCCGCCTCGGCATCAGCCGCCACGCCCTGCGCACCCTCATGAAGCGCCACCGGCTCCTGCCGGACAATTCCCGATCCGAGCAGAAAGTCTCTGCCTGAACGGCAGCGCGCATTCAGCCTCCAATTCACCCTCCAATTCGCCTTCCATTCCTGGCGCGCAACCAAAGAAAAACGGCAGACCTCGCGGCCTGCCGTTCTGCCTTGGTTCAAGCCATGAGCCTCAGGCCGCCACGTTCAGATTGGTCGGCTCCGCGTTGGCTGCCGGAACGTCCCGCGGCGTGACCCGCAGGCTGCGGCTTTGCTCGCCGTCCACGCTCACCGGCACGTCGCCGTCCACCGTCACCCGGCGCATTACCCGATGGGCGTCGCCGTAGTCGTTGATGGCGTAGTGCTGGGTGGCGCGGTTGTCCCAGATCGCCACGTCGCCGGCCTGCCAGCGCCAGCGCACGGTGTTCTCGAGGCGGATCACATGGTTCTGCAGCACGCTGAAGAGCTGCGCCGAATCCTGGCTGCTCAGGCCCTCGAAGCGCTTGACGAAGTTGCCCAGCAGCAGGTTTCGCTCGCCGGTTTCGGGATGGACATGCACCACCGGGTGACGCGTCTCGTACACCGTGCGCCGGAATACGTCGCGATAGCCATTCTGCTGGCGGGAATCGGCATCCTGGTAAAAGCTGGCGTAATCGTAATCGTTGGAATGAATTGCCCACAGCCGCTCGGCGAGAGTCTTGAGGGTCGGCGACAGGTCGTCGTAGGCCGTCGCGGTATTGGCCCACACGGTATCGCCCCCCGCCTCCGGCACCCAGGGCTCCCGCAGCTACGCACCTGACATCAATCGTCCTCCTCATCGTCAGTCCTGAAGCCAAGCAGCGCCGCCCGGAATTCATCCGAGGTCGCGGCCAGCAGCCGCTTGGTCTTGATGCTGGTCTTGACCGAGGTGT
>JAKLLO010000006.1 GCA_023150095.1 Zoogloea sp.
TGGCCGGGCTGGATCTTGCGGGCGCGCACGATGATCTCTTCGGCCGGGAGGATCTTGCCGCTTTCGCGCAGCTGGCGGACGTCCTCGGCCCGCGTGCGGTCGCCGGCCTGGGCGGTGATGGCGAGGGAGGCGCCGGCGGCCACAACGGCCGCCAGGATGAGGGACAGGATTTTCATGGTTGGGACTCCTTGCGATGTCGGGTCGGGACAGGACGGCGGCGCTTCACCGATCCCGGCGCAGCTTGACGCCGGTAATCATGGCACCGATCAGGTTGGTGCGCTCCAGCCGGCCCATGACGATGGCGGCGGCGGCGTGCAGGCCGGCGAGGCCGAGCAGCATCGAGGCGAGCGCCTCGTGCGCCTCTTCGAGCCATTCGTCGCCCCAGAACGCATCGGTGGTCTGCATGTAACCGGTGAGGCCCAGCAGCAGCACGCAGGCCATCAGCGCCAGCATCATCAGCGCGCCGGCCGGGTTGTGGCCCACGTGGTGCTCGGGCCGCCCGGCGAGCAGGCTGGCAACGTGCCGGCGCAGGCGGGCCGGCGTGGGGAAGAAATCCGCGAAGCGCGCATGGCGGGTGCCGACGAAGCCCCACAGGATGCGTGCGCCCACCAGCGCGCTGGCGGCGTAACCCAGCGCCTGGTGCAGCGCCTCGCCCTCCTCGACGACGAAGTTGAGGAGCACGCAGACCACCAGGCTCCAGTGGAAGACGCGGACGAACGGGTCCCACACGCGGACGGGCTGGCCGGAGGAGTGTGCGTTCATGATCGGGGGCTCGCGGCGGCGCTCAGCGGGCCAGCACCACGGCGGCGGTCTGGGGGTCGAAATAGATCTCGACCTTCTTGCCGGCCTTGTCGTGGCCGTAGATCTCGTAGCAGTTGCCCGAGGTGATCTTGAAGGTCTTGATCTGGTAGCCCTCGGCCTCGAGCCGGGCCTTGAAATCCGGCACCTTGATCCATTTTTCCTGGGGCGCGGTGCAGGTGGGGGCGGCGATGGCACCGGTGGCGACGCAGGCGACCAAGGCGGCAAACAGGGTGGTGGGCAGCAGTTTCATGTTGGAGATCTCCACAGGTTGATGGGGTACGTCGGATCACGACGCCTAACCGGGAGTTTGGCAGCGGGTGCCTGAACGGAAGCTGAAAGCCACCGGTCACTCACCGCTTCTTGCCTGCCGGAAAGCCGCAGCCCGTGCGGATGGCACGGGCTGCGGACGACGCGGGCGCGGCAGAGGTGGTGGCGCTGGAGCCACCGCCACAGGCCGTCAATGCCGCGGCAAGCGTGCTGGCAAGAATTCCCACCCGGGGAATCCGGGCTTAAGCCACCCTTAACGCGCCGCCGCCCGCGCCCGGGCCGCCAGACCCAGCGCCACGACCAGCAGCCCGGTCGCCACGCCGAAAGTGCGCTGCATGCCGCTGGCGATGGCCGCCGGCGCAGCACCGGCGATGTCGGGCGCGCCCACCGCCAGCGCGAACACGGCCCCCATCACCGACGCCCCGGTGACCAGCCCCAGGTTGCGCGACAGGTTGAGCATGCCGGACATCGCCCCGCGCTGATCCCCGCCCACCGCCGTCATCGCCGCGGTGTTGTTGGCGGTCTGGAACAGCGCGTAGCTGGCGGTGAGGATGGCGATGGGCGCCACGTAGCCGGCCACGCCCGCCCCCGCCGGCAGCACGGCCAGCAGCAGCGCGCCCACGGTCATCCCGGCCAGCCCGGCGACGCTCATGGCCTGGGCGCCGAAGCGGTCGGCGATGCGCCCGGCCGGCACGCCCGCCAGCGCCGCAACCACCGGCCCCACCGACACCACCAGCCCGACCCGCGCCGCGTCCAGCCCCAGCGCGCCGGCCAGGTAGAACGGCCCCACCACCAGCGTCGCCATCATCACCGCCGACACCAGCAGGCTGGTGACGAGGCTGGCCGTGAGCAGCCGGTCGCGGAACATCGCCAGCCGCACCAGGGGCGACTTCGCCCGCCGCTCCACCGCCACGAACAGCGCCACCCCGACCGCCGCAGCGGCCAGCAAGGCCAGGTTGAGCCCGCCGAAGCGGCCCCGCCCGAGGGTCATCGCCAGCGCGTAGGCGCCCAGGCTGACGGCCAGCAGCAGCGTGCCGGGGATGTCGAAGGCCGGCCGCGGCGCATCGGCCCGGCGCGCGTCCGGCGGCAGGTGGCGGGCGGCCAGGTACAGCGCCGCAATGCCGAGGGGCAGATTGACGAGAAAGATCGCCCGCCAGCCCGGCCCGGCGATGAGCAGCCCGCCCAGCGACGGGCCGAGGGCCGTGCCCACTGCCGACATCGTGCCGAGCAGGCCCATCGCGCGGCCGGTGCGTTCCTTGGGCAGCACGTCGGCGACGAAGGCCAGGGTGAGCGCCATCATCGCCGCCGCGCCGAGGCCCTGCAGCGCCCGCGCCGCCAGCAGCAAGGCCAGCGTGGGCGCCGCCGCGGCCAGGCCCGAGGCGCCGGTGAACAGCGCCAGCCCGGCCAGCAGCAGGCGCCGCCGGCCGACGAGATCCCCCAGCCGCCCAACGCTGACGATCAACGTGGTGATGGCCAGCAGATAGGCCAGCACCACCCACTGCACCGCCTGGAAGCTCGCCCCGAAGGCCGCCGCCAGATCCGGCAGCGCCACGTTGGCGGCGCTGGTGCCGAGCGAGGCCAGCAACATCGACAGCGCCAGCCCGGCCAGCGCACCGCGCGCCGATCGCGCCGCGTCGGGCCCAGCCCCTTCAACTCGTAATTCCAACCGATCTGCGTTCATGTCCGCTCCTTCCGGGCACCGCGCCCGACGTCATGCCCCAAGCGTAGTGGCCGGCAGTACATGGCGGAAGACGCAGCATCTGCACTTCATCCATGCATGAAACGCCATGTATTGCCGCAGGCAGTGCTAAGGTTCGGCCATGAGCACGCCCGACCTGAACCTCCTCATCACCCTCGATGTGCTGCTCGCCGAGGGCAGCGTGGCCGGCGCCGCCCGGCGGCTGCGCCTCAGCCCGTCGGCCATGAGCCGCGCCCTGGCGCGCCTGCGCGAGACCACCGGCGACCCGCTGCTGGTGCGCGCCGGCCGCGGCCTGGTGCCCACGCCCCGGGCCATCGAGCTGCGAGACCAGGTGAGCCAGCTGGTGCAGGACGCCCAGGCCGTGCTGCGCCCGGTCGCGGCGCTCAACCCGCGGCAGCTGGCGCGCAGCTTCGTGCTGCGTACCAGCGAGGGCTTCGTGGAGAACTTCGGCGCGGCGCTCATCGCCCGCGTCGAGGCCGAGGCGCCGGGCGTGCGCCTGCGCTTCCTGCCCAAGCCGGACAAGGACAGCGCGCCGCTGCGCGAGGGCCTGGTGGATCTGGAAACCGGGGTGATCGGCAAGGGCACGGCGCCGGAGCTGCGGGTGCAGGCACTGTTCCGCGACCGCTTCATCGGCGTGGTGCGCGAAGGGCACCTGCTGTGCCAGCGGGAGATCACCCCCGCCCGCTACGCCGCCGGCCGCCACGTGCTGGTGGCGCGGCAGGGCGTGGAGCGGGGGCCGGTGGATGAGGCGCTCAAGGCCGTCGGGCTGGAGCGCCAGGTGATGACGACCGTCGGCGGTTTTGCCACCGCGCTGGCGCTGGTGCGCAGCACCGACCTGATCGCCAGCGTGCCCGAGCGGCACACCGGGCTGCTGCGCGCCGGGCTGTTCAGCTTTGCGCTGCCGGTGCCCGTGCCGGAGATCACCGTGTCGATGCTGTGGCACCCGCGCCTCGACGGCGACCCGGCGCACCGCTGGCTGCGCGGCATCGTGCGCGGGGTGTGCGGCGCAGACTGACGGGCGCCGCATCGCCCCTCCGCCCTGCGGCGTGCGCGATGTAACACATTGAAAAGAAATCTCCAGGCAGCGGCCGGAATGGGTGACCTTGTCCCTGCCCCGGGCGGATGCGCGTACCGTACCATCGGTGCTGCTTCGAACCTTGCGTCCCTATGCCCCGGTGGGGCTGGAGAGAACTCCCCATGTCCTGTGATCCACGCGGTGCCTGCCGGCTGCCCGACGCGCAGCGTGCGATCCATGGGGCAATCGTCTGCTGCGCCCTGTGGCTGCTGCTCGTGTTCTGCGCCACGGCGCGCGCGGCCTGCGGCCTTGAGTCGGCGCCGCTCACCGATGCCGAGGGCGACCGCGTGCTCGACGTGGCCGAGATGTCGATCCTCCGCGACCCGGGACGGAAGCTCACCATCGACGACGTGTCGGCGCCTGCCGCTGCGGGCCGCTTCGAGCCGCTCAAAGGCGGGCTGTCGCTGGGCTTCACGACCGACGCGGTGTGGCTCAAGGTGTGCATCCGGCGCGCAGCGGAGGCCAGCCCCGAGTGGTGGCTGGAATTCCGCGGCCCCTACGTCGACGACGTGCGCCTGTATTCCCGCCGCGGCGAGGCCGGCAGCTGGCACGAATCCCGGGCGGGCGACCGCTACCCACTCAGCAAGCGCGAGCTGCCCTATCGCACCATCGTCTTTCCGGTCGCCCTGCCCGACACCGAAACCGGCGTTTTCTACTTCCGGGTCGAGACGAGCTCGACGATGTCCACCGCCATCACCGCGGGCACACCCAAGGCTTTCCGCGTCCAGGCCCAGAAGGATCTGTTGCTGATCGGCGCGATGATGGGCTTCCTGCTGGCGATGTTCCTGGCCAATCTGGCCAACGGCCTGTGGACCGGCCAGCGGGTCTATCTCGCCTTTGCGGGCTTCACGCTGATCGTTCTGCTGGCTGTCCTGTCCGGCTACGGGCTGGTCGGCCAGTATCTGTTCCCGGACAGCGACTGGGTTGCCCACGCGGTGCTGAACACCTCGATCTACCTGTTCTACGCCTCGGCGATGCTGACGGCACGCCGGCCGCTGCGCCTGAAGGAGCACTTCCCGTGGTTCGACCGCCTGCTGCCCTATTTCGCCGGCGCCACTGCCCTCGCCAGCCTCAGCACGCTGTTCGAGCTCAGTGTGTACGTCATGCCGTGGGTCCGCACCTCGCAGATCGTGTTCGTGGTGATCGGCGCCACCGCGGCGCTGAAGAGCCTGCGTCAGGGCCACACCTACGCGCGCTGGATCCTGCTCGCCTACACCGGCTACGCCGTCCCGATGCTGATCGGCATCAGCCGCGTGCTGGGGCTGATCTCGTGGAACATCAACTTCGAGCCCACCGCCCCGGCGGTGCTCGAATACGCCCTGTTCCTGCACTTCGGCATCCTGACCGAACTGCGTGAGCAGGCGGCGAGGCGGCAGGCGGCCGAGAACGAAGCGGAGAGCCAGCGCAAGCTGACCAGCCAGGAAGAACGCCTGCGCGGCGAGCAGGCGACCTTCTTTGCCTTCGTCGCCCACGAGCTGCGCAACCCGCTGGGCGTGCTCTACACCGGCCTCACCAACCTGCGGCGCAGCCTGGCGGGCACCGAACACGACGCGCGGATCGAACGCCTGAACCAGGCAACCCGGCGCCTGGGCGATCTGGTGGACCGTCACCTCGACCTGCAGAACCTCT
This sequence comes from Zoogloea sp., assembly GCA_023150095.1. Lineage (GTDB taxonomy): Bacteria > Pseudomonadota > Gammaproteobacteria > Burkholderiales > Rhodocyclaceae > Zoogloea. The sequence continues at coordinate 5,472 of JAKLLO010000006.1, forward strand.
CCCAGACCGACTTCAAACCCTGTCTTGCCATCGGCCAGCCCGAGCAGCCGGCGCAGGATGCGCTCCAGGCGCAGCGCCAGCTCCACGCAGCCCGCCACTTCGAGTACACCCCGCCGGCAGCGTCCCTCGGCCCGATCTCGATGGACGCCGAGCTGGTCACCCTCGCCCTGTCCAACCTCCTCGACAACGCCGCCAAGTACGCCTTCGAGCAGTCACCGATCCGCCTGGAGATCGAGCCCGGTGCGCAGTCGGTCAGCTACCACGTGATCAACGACGGGCCGGGCCTGCCGCCGGAGCTCGGCGAGCGCGCCTTCAAGGTCTTCCAGCGCACCCAGGGCGAGGGCCGTGAAAAAGGCGGCTTCGGCATCGGGCTGGCGCTGGCATCCCACGTGGCCGCTGCCCACGGCGGACAGCTCGCCAGCCATCACGCCAACGGGCAGACCCGCTTCACGCTGACGCTGCCGGCCTGAACCGGCTGCGTCAGCGGCTCGCGTCGCGGAAGAAGCGCCAGATCACTGCGGTGGCGTCCAGCGCCTGGGATGCCGGCGCCTTGCCCCGGCGCACGGTGTCGGCACCGGGCCAGCTGTGGCCGCCGGTCTCGGTGACGCACAACTGCACGCTCACCCCGTCGCGGCAGCCGGTGTGGGCCTCGCAGTAGGCGCCGGGCGCATCGAAGCTGCGCTGCACCGCCGGCGCGCACTGGTCGCGCTTCACCCAGCGGGCGATGGTCTCGGGCACCGAGACGAAATCCGTCACCTTGCTGGCGTCGCGGAAGGCGCCCTGGCCGGCGCCACCGTTAAAGAGCACGTGATCGTCGTCGCGAGCGTGGATGTGGAGCACCGAGATCGGGCGCGACGGGTTGCACTGCAGGGTGGCGTCGGTGCCGGCCACCGAGGCCACGGCGCGGAACAGGTCGGCCGCATCGCAGGCCAGCCGATGGCTGAACATGCCGCCGTTGGACATGCCGGCGGCGAAGATGCGCGCCGGGTCGATGGCCAGCTGGCGGCGCACGTCGGCCACCACCGCGCGGGCAAAGCCCACGTCGTCGATGTTGCGGTCGCGCGCGTCGCCGCAGCAGGCGCCGGCGTTCCAGGTGGCAAAGTTGCCGCCGGGCAGCTTGCTGAAACCATTGGGAAACACCACCACGAAGCCTTGCCGGTCGGCCTCGCCGATCCAGCCGTAGCGGGCGTCGTCGGCCATCATCTCGGCGTTGCCGCCGCCGCCGTGGAAGGCCAGCACCAGCGGCACCGGCCGGCGCGGGTCGAGGCCGGGCGGAACGTGGATCACGTAATGGCGGCGCTGCCCGTCGTGCTGGAGGGTGACGGAACGATCGCCGGCAGCGGCCTTATCCGCCGGCGCCTGGGCGGCCCGGCGCTGCTCAAGGCGTTCCCGGATGCGTTCGCGCAGGCTGGGCCGCTCGGCGTCCTGGGCGAAGCTGGCAGCGGAAGCCGCACACAGGGCGGCAAGGACGAAGGCGCGGTGGCGGTGTTTCACGGCATGGGCAAAAAGCGTGGAAGACAGACGCAACGATGCCAGAAAAAAGGCCTGCCGCGCAGGCAGGCCTGACACGCGCGGCGCGGCCCGTGTTCAGCGCTGCGGCGGCGACGCCGGACCCGGGTCCTGATAGACGCCATTCACGAACCGACACGCCATCGAACCCGCCTGGTAGAGCTGGCCGATGGGCAGCCACACGAGCCCGACCGGGGCCTGGATCTGGGCGATCCCGCCCTTCCCGTTGACGCTGACCACCAGCCCGCAGTGGGATTGATTGCCCGCCGCGAGCTTCTTCCGGAACACCGCAGCGTTGCGCTCGCGCATCTCGATCGCCTTCTGCACCTGCTCGGCGCGGGCCCTCACCGCCTGGTCGGCGCCGCTATCCGCGGCGTAAAAGGTGATGCCCCGGACCTCGCCCACCGGCACGTCGAACACCCGCGTGCGGAAGACGTTGATGTAACCGTGGCACTGGCGGCTGTCGTCGGGCTCGCCCACGAAATCGGCGATGCCATCCGGCACTTCTTCCCGAAAACGCATCGCCGGCACCGGCCCCGGCGCCTTGATGGCGCCCTGGGTCACCAGCAGGCCCGACACCACCTGGCCGGACACCCGCTCGACGGTGAAGGTGACGCCATCGCTGCGGATCGCGCGGATGTCCCGCACCGGCGTGATGTGCAGCGCGCCGGCGTATTTGGTCTGCTGCTTCTTCTCCCACGAGAAGGGCTCGGTCAGCACGAAGTCGCAGGGCTCGCCGGCAAAGCGCGCCGGCACCAGGCTGCCGTCCTTCAGTTCGAGCAGCGCAGAGCCGGCAAGGGCCGTACTGGTCGCCGCGGAGAACAGGGTCAGGCAGAGGATGCGTTGGGTGCAGCGGATCATGGAAGGGATCTCCCGGAGTGGCGGGCGCCTTGAATCGGCGCGTGGCAGGCGGTCGGCTGACGCGCGCACGGGCGGCAGGCCGGCGATCCGGGAAAGCATGAACCTGCGGGCCGGCAGATCGGCCTGGCTTCGGAAGATCGGCGGCTCCGCTGTCGTCGCTCCACGCCGTGGAACATTAGACCGGTGGCTTTGCGTCCCCGGCTTTCGTCCGGGTTTGCCTTTGTCAGAGGCGGATTGTAGCCCTGTCCGGCGGGCGTGAAGTGGGCGGAGAAAGGCTTTGCAAGGGGAGCAGGCCTTCAGCAGCCCAGCTCGCGGTAGCGGCTGCGCAGCCCGAAGAGCCGGCGCTGGGCCGCGGGCAGTTCAGGCCCGGACGCCTGCTGCTCGCTGCGCTCCAGCGCCGGCAGCTGGCTGTCGAGCTGGCGGCACTCGCGCTGGGCGTCGGGCGTGAGCTTCAGCCGGCGGCCGAAGGCCTCGTACTGCTTCGCGTTCATCCCGCTGATCGGCCGCATCGCGTCGGCCATCTGCTCCTGGAAGACCTCGCGGCGCACGTCGTTGCCGATCCGCTCCTTGCCCGACAGCTTGCTGACGCCCCGGGTCGGCTCCACGTCCAGCTTTTTCGCGCCCATGCAGGGCACGTCGGAGTAGACGATCCGGCCGCCTTCATCGCACTTGAAGACCGTGCGGGACGGCGACGGCAGGGATTGAGCGGAGGCGAGGCCCACAACGAACAGCGGCGCAAGCAGGAGTGGGGTGAGGTGAACGGACGGGAGCGGCATGGAAACGGGCGGAGTCGGCGAGGGGGCCCACCAGAACGCGCGGGTGGCAGCGCTCGAGGGCATGCCCTCATCGTATCGTAAACCCATCAGCATGGACACGAAAAACGCCGTCGCCATCCGCTGAACCTCACAGCGGCAGGGCGTGGCTGGACTTGATCTCCCGCAGCGAGAGGTTGGAGCGGATCGCGCTGACGCCCGGCAGGCGGCGCAGGGTATCCCGGACGAAGACGCCGTAGGTGTCGAGATCGGCGGCAACCACCTGCAGCAGGTAGTCCGATTCGCCAGTGACGTTATGGCAGGACAACACCTCGGGCATTGCCGCCACGCGCTGCTCGAACAGCAGCGGCGCGTCGCCGGCGTGATCGCCGAGGGTGATCTGCACGAAGGCGACCACGCCGAAGCCGAGCTTGCGGCGGTTCAGATCCGCCCGGTAGGCGCCGATGTAGCCGTCCGCCTCGAGCCGCTTGAGGCGCCGCCAGCACGGGGTTTCGGAGAGCGCCACCTGCTCGGCGAGGCGGGCGTTGGTGAGCCGGCCATCCTGCTGCAGCGCGCGCAGGATGGCGATGTCGGTGCTGTCGAGGGCATTCATGAAATTTTTACCTCGGATGATTTCGAATCTTGAAATTTTCCACCTATCAGCGGGCGTATGGAGCAAGAAATGGCAATCCTATTTCGCGTCCGCGGCGGCAAGATGCGGGGTCTTTCTTTCAAGGAATCCCGATGCCCGGCGTCACCGATCTGACCCTGTTCATTGCGGCCCTGGTGGCGGTGTATCTCCTGCCCGGGCCGGACATGGCGCTGGCGATGTCCACCGCGATGTCGGGCGGCACCCGTCACGGACTGGCGGCGGCGGGCGGGCTGGCCGTCTCCCGGTCGATCCACGTGACCCTCGCCGGCGCCGGGCTGGCGGCCCTGCTCGCCGCCCACCCGGCGCTGTTCACCGCGGTCCGCTGGGTGGGTGCGGGCTATCTGCTGTGGCTGGCGTGGAAGGTGGCGATGTCGTCCGACCAGCTGGAGCTCCGGCGCGAAGCCGGCCGGGCCCCGGCCTGGGACGCCGCCCGGCGGGGCGTGCTGACCAATCTGCTCAACCCCAAGGCGCTGATGTTCTGCGCGCTGCTGCTGCCCCAGTTCGTCCATCGGGACCAGGGCGGGCTGGCGGCGCAGTATCTGGTGCTGGGGATCGTGCTGGTTGGCATCGGCTTTGCGTTCGACCTGTGCTACGTGCTGCTGGCCGGGCGGCTGGCGGCGTGGCTGGCGGAATCCCCGCGCGCGGCGCGAGTGCAGCGGCTGGGCTTTGCGACGGTGTTCGGGCTGGCAGCGTTCCGGCTGGCGCTGCGCGAGGACTAGCGGCACAAAAGAACCGGGGCCGATCCTTGCGGAGCGGCCCCGGCGTGATGCCTGACGGAAACCCGGTGGGCGATCAGCTGCCCTTCCAGCCGCCGCCCAGGGCCTTGAAGAGATCCACCGAGGCGCTGAGGCGCGCCTGACGGTTCTGCACCCAGGCGAGGGTGGCGTCGTTGGCGGTGCGCTGGGCGGTGAGCACCTCGAGGTAGGGCGAGTAGCCGCCGTCGTAGCGGGCCTGGGCAAGCTTGAGGGCACGCTGGGCGGCGGTCATGGCCTTGCCATAGGCGTCTTCGGCTTCGGCGTTCTGGCGCACGGTGACCAGCGCGTCGTTCACCTCGCGGAAGGCGGTCTGCACCGTCTTGCGGTAGGTTTCGAGGGTCTGGGTCTGCTGGGCGCTCACCTGATCCACCTGGGCGCGCAGCCGGCCGCCCTCGAAGATGGGCTGGGTGATGCCGGCGCCGAGGGACCAGATGGCCGACGGGGCGCTGAAGAGCTGGGACAGATCCTTGCTCTCACGGCCAAAGTTGCCGGTCAGGGTGATGCTCGGGAACAGCGCGGCCTTGGCGACGCCGATCTTCGCGTTGGCGGCGATCAGGTCGGTCTCGGCCTTGCGGACGTCGGGCCGGCCTTCGAGCAGCGCCGAGGGCAGCCCGGCGGGCGGCACCGGCGGCACCGGCAGGCTGCGCAGGTCGGCCGGGGCCAGCTTGAGCCCGGGCTGACCGACCAGCAAGCCGAGGAGGTTCTCGGCCAGGGCGCGATTCTTCTCGAGCTGAATCTGGGCCGCCGTGTAGGTGGCGAGCTGGCCTTCGGCCTGCTGCACATCCAGCTGCGAGGCGATGCCACCCTCGAAGCGGGTACGGGTGAGCTGGGTGCTCTTCGCCTGGCTGGTGACCGAATCGGTATTGACCAGGATCTGGGCATCCAGCGCGCGCAGGCTGAGGTAGGCCTGGACCACCGACGACGCGAGGCTCAGGGACACCGTGTCGCTGGCGTAGCGGGTGCCCAGGGCCTGGGCGCGGGCGGCCTCGGAGGCGCGCCGGAGCTTGCCCCACACGTCCAGCTCGAAGGAGGTGGACAGGGCCATGCGCACGTTGCTGCGGGTGATCGGCGCGGTGGACGGGATGGGCGTGGCCGTCGTCTGGCTGATCCGGTTGCGGGTGCCGGCGACGCTGCCATCCACCTGGGGCAGCAGGGCCGCGTCCACCTGACGCAGCACGGCGTCGGCTTCCTCGATGCGGGCCGCGGCGATCAGGGCGTCGGGGCTGCTGGCGAGGGCCTGGCGGACGAGCTCGTCGAGGGTGGCGTCGCCGAAGAGCGTCCACCAGTTGCTGGCCACCGCCGGCGCGGCGGAGAGCGGCGCGGCAGCGTATTGATCCGGCAGCTGGAGGCGGGCGTCGGGGCGGGCGTAGTCGGGGCCGATGGCGCAGCCCGTCATGGCGCCGGCAAAGCCCAGCGCCAGCAGGGCGGGAAGGGTGCGGATCATTGCTTCACCTCCTCGGTGTGGGCGTGGGGCAGATCACCTGCCGGGTGGCGGACCTTGCCGCGACTGAGCCACTTGAAGAACAGGGGCACGAAGATGGTGGCGATGAAGGTGGCGGCGAGCATCCCGCCGACCACGCCGGTGCCCATCGAGCGGCGGGCGGCCGCGCCGGCGCCGGTGGAGATGGCCAGCGGCAGCACGCCCAGCACGAAGGCCAGCGAGGTCATCACGATGGGGCGGAAGCGCAGCCGCGCGGCTTCGACCGCCGCCTCGACGATGCCCATGCCTTCGGCCTGCTTCTGGGCCGCGAACTCGACGATCAGGATCGCGTTCTTGGCCGCCAGCCCCACCAGCACCACCAGACCGATCTGGAAGTAGATGTCGTTGGGCATGCCGCGCAGGAGCACGGCCAGCAGCGCGCCGAACATGGCGAAGGGCACCGCCATGATCACCGCCAGCGGCAGCGACCACTTCTCGTACTGCGCCGCGAGGATCAGGAAGACCATCACGATGCCGAACACGAAGGCGATCACCGAGGCGTTGCCGGTGCGCTTCTCCTGGAAGGCCTGGCCGACCCATTCGGTGCGGAAGCCTTCCGGCAGCACTTCGGCGGAGACTTCCTCGACGGCCTTGATGGCGTCGCCCGAGCTGTAGCCCGGCGCTGCACCGCCCATCACCTTGGCGGCGACGAAGCCGTTGAAGCGCTCGATCATCTCGGGGCCGGTGACGGTCTTGACGGTGGCCACCGCGGAGAGCGGCACCATCGCCCCGCCGGTCGTCTTGACGTAGGACTTGAGGATGTCTTCCGGCTTCGAGCGGTAGGCCGACTCGGCCTGCAGCTGGACCTTGTAGGTCTTGCCGCCGCGGTTGAAGTCATTGACGTACAGCGTGCCGGTGGTGGCCTGCAGGGTGGCGTAGATGGAATCCAGCGAGATGCCCATCGACATGGCCTTGGGCTCGTCCACCTCGACGTACAGCTGCGGCGCGCTCACCCGGAAGAAGCTGTTGATGCCGGCGAGTTCCGGACGTTTCTTGAGGGCTTCGACGAACTGGCCGGTGACGGCCGCCAGGGTGCGGGCGTCGCCGTCGGCGCGGTTCTGCAGATACACCTCGAAGCCGCCGGCGGTGCCGAGGCCCTGGATCGGGGGCGGGTTGAACACCAGGCCCATGCCGTCAGGCAGGGTCATGCCGAGGCCGGTGAACTTGCCGGCCATGGCGTCGGTGGTGACGGTGCGCTCTTCCCACGGCTTGAAGATGATGAAGGTGGTGGCGACGCTGGGCCGGTTGTTGCCGGTGATGAAGTCCACGCCCTTCACGAAGAAGATGTTCTCGATGTCGTCGGACGCGATGCGCTGGCGCATCTGGTCAGTGGCGACGTTGGTGCGCTGGGCCGAGGCACCATCGGTGAGGGTGACGAAGCCGAACAGGTAGCCCTGGTCTTCGGCCGGCACGAAGCTGCCCGGCACGGTGCGCAGCAGGAAGGCCGCGGCGCCGATGGTCAGCAGGAACACCAGGGTGCCGATGATGCCGTGGCGCAGGGTCAGGCTGACGGTGCCGGTGTAGCTGTTGGTGAAGCGCTCGAACAGCCGGTTGAAGGGCTTGAACAGCGGCTTCTCCTCGTGGGTCGGCTTGAGCAGCAGGGCGCACAGGGCCGGGGTGAGGGTCAGGGCGACGATGCCCGAGATCACCACCGCCACCGCCACGGTGACGGCGAACTGCTTGTACAGCACACCGGCGATGCCGCCCAGGAAGGCCACCGGGATGAACACCGCGCACAGCACCAGCACGATGGCGACCACGGCGCCGGACACTTCGCGCATCGCCTCGATGGCGGCATCCTTGGGCGAGAGCTTCTGCTCGTTCATCAGGCGCTCGACGTTCTCGAGCACGACGATGGCGTCATCCACCACGATGCCGATCGCCAGCACCATCGCGAACAGGGTGAGGGTGTTGATCGAGAAGCCGAACAGCCACATGCCGGCGAAGGTGCCGATCAGCGACACCGGCACCGCGATGATCGGGATCAGCGTGGCGCGCCAGTTCTGGAGGAAGAGGTAAACCACGGCGATCACCAGGATCACCGCTTCGCCGAGGGTCTTCAGCACTTCCTTGGCGGATTCCTGGATGAAGCGGGTGGTGTCGTAGGGAATGATGTACTCGACGCCCTTCGGGAAGCGCTTCTGCATCTCATCGAGGCGTGCCCGCACCATCTTGGCGGTGTTGAGCGCGTTGGCGCCCGACTGCAGATAGATGCCCATGCCGGACACCGGGGCGCCGTTCACGGTGGTGCTGCGGTCGTAGTTGTCGGCACCGAGCTCGATGCGCGCCACATCACGCACGCGCACCACGCCGTTGGGGCCGTCGGCCCGCAGGATGATGTTGCCGAATTCCTCGGTGCTGAGCAGGCGGCCCTTGGCGGTGACGGTGTAGGTGAGCTGCTGGCCATTGACCATCGGCTCGGCACCGATCTTGCCGGCGGCGTTCTGGGTGTTCTGCACCCGGATCGCGGCGGCCACCTCGGAGGTGGTGACGCCGAGCTTGGCCATCACGTCGGGCTTGAGCCACAGGCGCATGGCGTAGATCGGGTCGAACTGCTGGGCGTCGCCCACGCCGGGGATCCGGCGGATCTCCTCGACCACGTTGGTATTCACGTAGTTGGAGAGGAACAGCGCGTCGTGAGTGCCTTCAGGCGAACGCAGCGCCGCGAACATCAGGATGTTGTTGGAGCGCTTCTGCACCAGCACGCCGGTGCGCCGCACGTCGTCGGGCAGGCGCGGCTCGGCCACCTTGACCCGGTTATTGACGGCAATCAGCGCGTTGTCGGGGTTGGTGCCCACCTCGAAGGTGGCGGTGATGGTGACCACCCCCGCCGAGTTGCTGGTGGAGTTGTAGTAGATCAGCCCTTCCACGCCCGACAGCTGCTCCTCGATGGGCGCGGCGACGGTCTTGGACAGGGTTTCGGCGTTGGCGCCGGGGAAGCTGGCGGTGATGATCACCGTCGGCGGGGTGATTTCAGGGTACTGGGCGACCGGCAGCGTGAGCGAGGCCATGAGGCCCGCGATCACGATGACGATCGAGATGACCGATGCGAAGATCGGACGGCTGATGAAGAAGCGTGACATGGATGGTGCTCCCTCAACCCTTGGCCGGCGCAGCGGCCGGGGCAGCGCCCGGCTTGCCGCCGGCACCCGGGCCTTCGCCCGGCCCGTGCGGGGCCACGGTGGCGCCCGGACGGAGCTTGATGAGGTTGTCCACGATCACCTTGTCGCCGGCCTTCAGGCCGCCCAGGATGACCCAGTCCTTGCCGCTCCACTGGCCGGTCTTGACCGGGCGCGGGGCAACCTTGTTCTCGGGGCCGACGGTCATCACCACCGGGCCGCCATCCGTCTGCATCACGGCGCCCTGGGGCACCTTGAACACGCCTTCGCGCTCGCCGGTGATCAGGCGTGCCTTGACGAACTGGCCGGGCAGCAGCTTGCCGTCCGGGTTGGGAAACTCGCCGCGGAACTGCAGGGTGCCGAGCTTCGGGTCGATCTGGCTGGCGGCGAAGTTGAGCCGGCCGCGCTGGGCGTAGGTGCTGCCGTCGGGCAGGACGAGTTCGACGCCGCGGATCGCCTTGGGGTTGAAGCGGCCGTCCGGCGAAGCGTTGGCAAGCTCGGTGTCGGACACCGAGAAGCGCACCCAGATCGGGTTCACCTGGACGATGGTGGTCAGCAGGGTGCCGGCGCCGCTGGCGACCAGCGTGCCTTCCGACACCTGGGCGCGGCCGGTCACGCCGGACACCGGCGCGGTGACGTTGGCGTAGGAAAGATTGAGCTCGGCCTGGCGCAGGGCGGCCTGGGCGGCCTGCACGGCAGCCTGGGCCACGCTGTTGTCGGAGGTGGCGGTGTCGTATTCGCGCTGGCTGATGGCCTGCTGGGCGAGCAGCGCCTTGAGGCGGGCGGCCTCGCGCTGGGTCTGCTCGACCTTGGCCTTGGCTTCGGCCAGCTGGGCCCTGGCCTGGGCCACGGCCACGTCGAGTGGTTCGCGGTCGATCTGGAAGAGGGTCTGGCCGGCCTTCACGGTGGCGCCTTCTTCATACACGCGCTTCATGAGGATGCCGCCAACCCGGGCGCGCACTTCCACTTCCCGCGCGCCTTCGGTCTGGGCGACGGCCTCGACGCTGGTCTCGGCACGGGTGGGCTGCATCTCGACAGCCGTCACCGGCATCGGCGGCATGCCGCCCGCGGGCGGGCCACCAGCACCTTGTTCCTTGCCGGAACAGGCGCTGAGCAGTACAAGGGAAACCGCCAGGGCCGGCAGGGCGAGGCGGGACGAAAGGGGCTGCTGGGGGCGGGGGTTAGCGCTCAAGATCAACTCCAGGGCTGGATTTCTGGTTTGTATTGGGGCATAGTTTTATACAAACACGAATGTATGTAAATAGCTCTCAACATCATTCTACGACGGGATTAATGCAATATGGTTCGTAAGACCAAGGAAGAAGCCGAAGCGACGCGCCGCCAGATCATCGAGGCAGCCCGCCGGGTCTTTCTGGAATGCGGGGTGGGCAGCACCAGCCTCGAAAAGATCGCCGCCGCCGCCGGGGTGACCCGCGGCGCGGTGTACTGGCACTTCAAGAACAAGACCGATCTGTTCTTCGCCATGCGCGAGGATGCGGTGCTGCCCTTTCTCGACCGGGTGGTGTTCGACGCCGAGGCCAACGACCCGCTCGGCGGCATCGAGCACGCCCTGCAGGAGATCATCCGCATCCTGGTGGATCAGGCCCAGACCCGCGAGACCTTCGAGATCCTCGCGTTCAAGTGCGAATACGTGGGCGAGTTCAGCTCGATGAAGGGCTGCACCGCCGGGCAGATGGATTTTCTGGGGATGCTGACCGACGCCTACCGCCGGGCCGCCGCCAAGGGCCAGCTGCGCCTGCCGGTCGATCCGGAGATGCTCGCCTACGACACCTTCCTGTTCGTCGGCGGGCTGATCAAGCACTGGATTTCCAGCACGCCCGACGAGCGCTTCCGCGCGGACGCCGAGCGCTTCATCACCCAGCACGTGGCCCTGCGCCGGGCCTGAGGCTGGTCAGCGGCCCGCCGGCTGGCGGGTCACCATCCCGTGGCTCTGGAAGGCCCCCGGCGCCCACGCTGCAGGCGGCACCAGCGGCTGGGTGCCGATGGGCAGCGCAAACTCGGCCCGGGGCGTGAGCAGTTCGCCCAACGGGCCGTCGGGTTTATCGACCCGTCCGCGCAGGATGGCCGGCGGCGTGAAATCCAGCGATTCCGGCTCGATCGCCCCGCCGGGCAGCGGGAAGTTGCCACGATGATCACCGGGCAGCGACACGCTGAAGCCCCCCAGCCCCACGGTGAGGTTGTTGCGGGTGACGATCTGGGTGTCCGGCGGCAGCTTGTCGGACCACGCTCGGGTGAACCACGCCGGCCGCCAGCCCGCGTTGATCAGCGTGTTGTGGGCCATCAGCAGGCGGTTCTCGGGCCAGCGGCTGCTTTCGGCGCCGTAGGCCACGACGATCGGGTTGGGGCTGTCGGCGCTCTGGGCGATCACGTTGCCCACCACCACCGCCACGCCGCCTTCCGGAAACTCCAGCTCGTACGACGCCATGCCGCCAGGCCCATCCACCAGCAGGTTGTAACGGATCTCGTTGCGCCCGGCACGGCTCTTGACCAGATGCCCCTGGTAGCCCTGGTGGAAGCGGCTGCCCTCCAGCACGAAGGACTTGATGTGCCCCACGTAGAGCAGGTGGTGCAGCCGCCCCGGCTCGCGCGGCGCGCGGCTGAAGCTGCTGTTGTAGATGCGCAGCTCGGCGGTGTCGAAGTTGGCGGTGATGAGGCCGTTCTGGTTGTCCTCGAAGACGCAGTCGCGCACCTCCAGGCTGCCCTGCTCGAAGCGGATGCCGGCGCCGTTGCCGTCGGCCACCCGGGCGCCGCGGAACTCGATGTTCTCGACCTTGTAGTTGCCATTGACGAACACCCAGATGCCCTTGCCGTCGGCGTCGCGGCCGTCGGCATCCAGCACCGGGCGGCCGCCGTAGCCGCGGATGGTCAGGGATTTCTGGGCCCACACCGCCACGTCGCCCTTGTAGGTGCCGGGGCGGATGAGCACGGTGTCGCCATCCTTGGCGAGACGCGCGGCGTCGGCGATGCGGGTGACGGATTCGCCGGGCCCGACGAGGACGGTCGCCGCGGCGGCCGGCAGGGCCGGCGCCGACAGCAGGATGGCGAGGAGCGCGGTTCGGACGTTCATGGCGAGGGGCAACGGTCGGTAAAAAGCGGCGTTCAGCGTGCCGGCGGCTGGCGCAGGTTGAGGGCCAGCCAGGCGAGCAGCAGCAGGAAAACGGTGATCCGCGGCATGTCGAACAGGCTGTCCACCACCCCCACCGTCGCCAGCCCCACCAGCGCCGCCAGCAGCGTGGGCGCGTGGGCCTGCAGGCGGGTGGGCGCGCGGGCGAGGTGCAGCAGCCCGCCGACGAGGATCAGCAGCACCGCCACGGCGCCGAGCACGCCCTGCTCCACGAAGGTGTGCACGAAGAGGTTCTTGCCGTGCCAGGGCAGGTGGTCCCGGTCGGAGCTGAAAAACCAGTGGGCGCCGCCCTGCTCGAAGCCGCCGTTGGCCACCAGCGGCCGCAGCTGGGCGTCGGTGAGCTCGATGTCGTCCAGATCGATGGGCGTGGGCGAGGTGGTGCCGAAGGTCAGCGTGGTCGTGCGCGGCAGGCCGCCCACCGTGGCCAGGCCGGGATCATTGAGCTGGCTGTCGACGGTGATCCAGCCCTTGCCGCCCGACAGGTGCACCAGCGCGGTGGCGCAGGGGTTGGCGTAGAGCAGGTGCTTGCGGCACACCTGCACGATCATCTGGGTATCCACCTCGCTGCGGGCCTTGAAGCGCAGGTGCAGCGGCGTGACCGTATCCACCGGCAGGCGCTGGGTGAGCAGTACCACCTCGTCGATGCTGCGCCCCTGGCGCGGCCCGGCCAGCCGCATCGCACGGCCGTTGGCGTCGTTGATGAGCGCCAGCGAGCCCGGCGTGGCGGGGTCGGCCACCTTCCAGAAATACGCCTCGGGATAGCGCCCCAGACCCAGCCCGACCAGCGCATCGAGCGGCCCGTCCACCAGCCCGATGCTGCGGGTGGTGTGCTGGAAACGGGTGCCGGCGTCGAAGCCGGTGTTGGACAGCCGGGCGCCCATGTAATAACCGCCGAGGGTGGTGACGACCATGCCACCCGCCACCAGCACGATCAGCAGGCCCTGCAGATCCTGCAGCCGCGGCTGCCACAGGGGCGTCCGGCCCAGGGCCTGACGGGCCAGCACGGCGATCACCAGCAGCGCGCCGCCCAGGCTGCCCATGAAGCGCGTCGGCGCGCTCCAGAAGGCGCTGACCAGCACCGTCGCCAGCGCCAGCCCGACCAGCGGCGCCAGCACCACGGCCCCGCCTACCCGCAGCCCGCGGGCGCGCAGCACGACGAGCAGCGCCGCCAGCGCCCACAGGCCGGCGTAGGCCAGATAGACGCCCTTCGGCAGCGCCAGCATCGCCGCCCCACAAGCCGCCGCCAGCACCAGGCCGCCCACCAGCCCGAGCACGAAACCGCCAACCCGCATCCCCGCCAGCGCCGCCCCCGCCGGCCAGGCCAGCAGGGCGAGGCCGGTGAAGGCCAGCAGCGCCCGGTAGCCGCCTTCGGGAAAGGTGAGCATCCCGCCGGCCAACACCACGCCCACCAGCGCGGCCAGCACCGCCGGATGGCGCCGCGGGCGATCCACCGGCTGATGCGCCGCCGGCCGACGCAGGCTGGCCACGCCGAGCACCGCCATCGACACGAACAGCGCGCCATAAACGATCCGCGAGAAGGTGGTGAACATCGCGTAGATGCCCACCCCGACCACCACCAGCGCCAGCGCCCGGCCCACCACGCCGTGGGCGCGCCGGAAGCTCAGCACCGCAAACGGAAAACTCAGCATCAGCCACGCGTCCAGCGCCGCGCCGCCCACGTGCATCTCCCAGAACAGGGCCGAGGTGCGGTAATCCGACGCGAAATTGGTGAGGCCGGGAAAGGCCACCCGCTCCCACAGCGCGGCGAAGGCGCAGGTGGCAAAGCCGAGGGTCAGGCCCAGGGTCAGGCGATCCAGCGCCGCGTCGCCGTCGCGCCGCACCGCCAGCTGCAGGAAAGGAATCAGCGCAAACGCCAGCAGGAAGCCCTTGCCCACCCGCAGGGCATTGACCGTGGTGTTGTAGCCGATCAGCGCGCCCGCATCCAGCGCCGGCAGCGGCAGTCCGCCGCGCAGGCCGGCGATGGCCACGCTCGCCGCCAGCAACCCGAACGCCCCCAGAGCGCCGGCCCGCAGCTTGATGGGCGCACGCCCGGCGAGGGTCGGCACAGGCGGGGCGAAGGCTTCCCGCAGCCCGAGGGCGGCCAGGGTGACGAGGGCCAGCGCGTCGCTCTCGGTGAAGTGGATGTGCCCGCCCCATGGCGCCAGATCCACCACCGGCCACAGGGCCGGCAGCAGCACCAGCCACAGGGCCGGGCGGATCACCAGCACCAGCCCGTAGGCCCCCAGCAGCGCACCGGCCACCATCCGGTCGAGGGGATAGGGCGCGAACCACGCCGACAGGGCGACGATGGCGAGCACGAGCATCAGGCCGCCATACAGGCGGGCACCGGGGCCGGTGCGGTAAAGGGCGGCAGAGGAGTGGGCGGTGGCGGTCAAGATCGGCAGCGCGGGGGACGAAGTCAGCCAAGGATGCTAACCGATTCGAATGAAGGGCGGACGCCCGCGATCGCGTCCACCCTTGACCGGTGTCACGGCGCATCGCAGGATTGCGCATTCCGTCACACCTGCCCGCCGATGTCCGCCTCCCCCGCTCCCGCCGAACCCACGCCCGCACTGCGCGCCCGGCCCCTCGTGGCCTGCCTGCTGGCGACGCGTCCGGCCTTTCTGGGGGTGACGCTGTTCGCCTGCCTCATCGGGCTGGCGGTGGCCCACGGCAGCGGCGTGGCCATCGACACCGGCAAGGCGCTGCTCACGGTGTGCTTCGCGCTGGTCGCCCACGCCGGCATCAACGTGCTCAACGATTTCTACGACGCCAAAAGCGGCGCCGACGCGGCCAACACCGAGCGCGTATTCCCCTTCACCGGCGGCAGCCGCTTCATCCAGAACGGCGTGCTCTCCGAAGCCGAAACCGGCCGCCTCGGCTGGGCGCTGATGGCGGCGGTGGTGCCCGCCGGGCTGTGGCTGGCGTGGCATACCGGACCGGGGCTGATCCTCATCGGGCTGGCCGGGCTCGCCCTCGGCTGGGCCTACACCGCGCCGCCGCTGGCGCTGGTGTCCCGCGGCCTGGGCGAGCTCGCGGTGGCCGCCGGCTGGCTGATCGTGGTGATCGGCACCGACTTCGTCCAGCGCGGCGGCTTTGCGCTGGCGCCCATCAAGGCCGGGCTCTCCTACGCGCTGCTGGTGGCGGCGATCCTGTTCATCAACGAGTTCCCCGACCTGCGCGGCGACGCCGCCGCGGGCAAGCGCACGCTGGTCGTCCGGCTCGGGCCGCACAGCGCCAAGTGGGCGTTTCTGGGGACGCTGATCGTCGCCTACGGCTGGCTGGTGCTGATGGTCGGCCGCGACCAGCTGCCCCAGGGTGCGGCCGCCGCGGCGATGACGCTGATCCTCTCCTTCCGCGCCGCGCGCCACCTGATCGCCCACGCCGACGAACCCGCCGAACTTGCCCCGGCCATCAAGCTGACCATCGCCGCCGCCAACCTGCACGGCCTCGTCCTCGCCGCCACGCTGGCCTTCGGACGCTGGCCGGGAGCCGTCCAATGAGCTTTGCCCTGCCCTTCGCCTCGGCCGACATCCGCGGCGTCATCTTCGACATGGATGGCCTGCTCCTCGACAGCGAGCGGGTGGCGCTGGCCACCGTCGCCGCGGCCGCCGCCGAGCTGGGCCTGGAATGGCGCTACGAGGTGGGCCTGGCGATGGTCGGCCTCAACGCCCACGACGGCCCGCTGGTGATCCGCCGCCACCTGGGCGACGACTACCCCACCGCCGCGCTGTACGAAGCCTTCGGCCGGCGTTACGAGGCCGCCATCCTTGAGGGCCGCATCCCGGTGAAGGGCGGCGCCGCCGAGCTCTTCGACCAGCTCGACCGCCTCGCCCTCGGCCGCGTGGTCGCCACCTCCACCCGCCGCTCCCGGGCCGAGCCCAAGCTGGCCGCCGTCGGCCTGCTGCCGCGGGTGCATGGCATGGTGTGCGGCGACGAGGTCGAGCGGGGCAAGCCGGCGCCGGACATCTTCCTGGCCGCTGCCGCGCGCCTGGGCGTGCCGGTCGAGCACTGTCTGGTGCTGGAAGACTCCAACGCCGGCGTGCGCGGCGCGCTGGCCGCCGGCGCCCGGGTGGTGATGGTGCCCGATCTCCTCCAGCCCGCCGACGACGTACGCGCCGCCGGCGTACCGCTCGCCACCAGCCTCCACGACCTCGCCCGCTTCTTTGCCGGATGAGCCCTGCGATGCGCTACCTCGCAGCCCTCCTCTCCGCGCTCGCCCTGCCCGCCGGCGCGGCCGATCCGCAGCCGGCCGCGCCGGCGGGCTCCACCGCCTTCTGCCTGTTCGCCCTCCCCCCCGACAACGCCACCCAGCGGCTCATCAATCTGGGTATCGTTCAGTATGTCGACCTGCGGGCCGACGAAGTCCGGATCTACTTCGGCGGCGGCAACCTGGGCAGCGGCCACGAGGCCCGCATCCCGGTAAAGAGCCGCGACGAAGCCGACGCCGTCCTCGCCCGCCTGCGCACCACCGCCGCCCGCTGCGCCCAATCCACCACCGGAGCCACCCCATGAAACTCGTCGGAATGCTTGATTCGCCCTTCGTCCGCCGCACCTTCATCAGCGCCCGAATGCTCGGCGTGCCCTTCGAGCACCAGTCTTTGTCGGTCTTCCGCAACTTCGACGAGTTCCACGCCCTCAATCCGCTGGTCAAGGCGCCCACGCTGGTGCTCGACGACGGCGGCGTGATGGTGGACAGCAGCGTCATCATCGACTGGTTCGAGCGCACCGCCGCCTCCGGCAAGAGCCTGCTGCCCGCCGATCCGGCCCGCCTGCAGCGCTGCCTGCAGCTCACCAGCTGGGGCCTCGCCGCCGCCGAGAAGAGCGTCCAGCGCTACTACGAGATCAAGGTGCGCCCCGAAGACGCCCGCTCGCCCGACTGGATCGCCCGCGTCACCGGCCAGATCCGCGACACCTACGCCTTGCTCGACCGCCACGTGGGCCAGGACGACTGGCTATGCGGCGACCACCCGACCCAGGCCGACATCACCGTGGCCGTGGCGTGGCGCTTCACCCGCCACACCTCGCCAGGCCTGGTGGACGACAGCGACTACCCTCACCTGGCGGCCCTCGCCACCCAGGCCGAAGGCCTGCCGGCCTTCCGCGCCGCCGATTTCTCCTGACCCGCAACACCCGAAAGCCCCCATGATCGGACGCATCACCGGCCGCCTGGCCGAGAAGAACCCGCCGCAAATCCTCATCGACGTGAACGGCGTCGGCTACGAGCTCGAAGTGCCCATGAGCACCTTCTACGGCCTGCCCGCCACCGGCCAGACGGTCAGCCTCGCCACCCACATGGCGGTGCGCGAGGATGGCCACTTCCTGTACGGCTTTGCCTCGGAAGACGAACGCGCCACCTTCCGCCAGCTCCTCAAGGTTGCCGGCATCGGCGCCCGCACTGCGCTGGCGGTGCTCTCCGGGCTGTCGGTCACCGATCTCGCGCAAGCCATAGCCCTGCAGGAATCCGGCCGCCTCATCAAGATCCCCGGCATCGGCAAGAAGACCGCCGAGCGCCTGCTGCTTGAGCTACGCGACAAGCTGCCCAAGGCCCTCCCCGGCATCGCCGCCCAGGCCGCAGCAAAGCCCGGCGACGACCGGGGCGACATCATCAACGCCCTGCTGGCCCTCGGCTACAACGAGAAGGAAGCCCTCGGCGCGGTCAAGCAGCTGCCCGACGGCGTGGGCGTCTCCGACGGCATCCGCCAGGCCCTCAAAGGCCTGTCGAAGGCATGAGCGCCAAACTCAAGCAGGGTTTCATGCGCAACGTAAAACTGAGCGCCGGCACCCTGCGCCTGCTGATGAACCTGTGGCCGCCCTTCATCGGCGCCGGCATCCACGTGGAGCGCCTGTCGCCCGACTACACCGAAGCCGTGGTGCGGATGCGCCTCGGGCTGCTCAACCGCAACTACATGGGCACTCACTTCGGCGGCTCGCTGTACGCCATGACCGACCCCTTCTTCGCGCTGCTGGTCATGCACCAGCTCGGCCGCGGCTACGTGGTGTGGGACAAGGCCTCCAGCATCGACTACAAGCTCCCCGGCCGCGGCACCGTCCGCGCCCGCTTCCGCGTCACGCCCGAGCAGGTCGAAGCCATCCGCCAGGCCACCGCCGGCGGCGACAAGTTCGAGCCGGTGTTCACGGTGGACGTGGTCAACCGCAAAGGCGAAGTGGTGGCGACGGTGGAGAAGACGGTTTATGTGAGGCGGAAGCCCGGCATCTGAAATGCCGCCCACCGCGCCGGACGCTTGGCGCCGCCCGATTCAGGGATAATCCCCCCATCCCCAACCCGAGACTCCCCCATGGCTCCGCGACGTACTGCCCAGGTGGCCATCACCGCCCTTCTGCTGCTCGGCTGCGCCTTCGTGCTCAGCCCCTTCTTCGCGGCGATCCTGTTTGCCGGGACGGTGTGCATCACCACCTGGCCGATCTACCGGTCGCTGCACCGCCGGATGGGCCGGCGCAACGGGCTGGCGGCGATTTCGATGACCTTCCTGCTCACCGCGGTGCTGCTGGTGCCGATGATCGGGCTGGCGGCGTCCCTCACCGACGCGGCGATGGCGGCCGTGGATTGGGCGCGGACGGCCATCGAGCAATCCGACGGCCGCCCGCCGGAGTGGGTGAAGGACATCCCGGTGGTGGGCCGCGACGTGGACGCTTACGTGCGCAAGCTCACCCACAGCCAGCAGGAGATGCGCAAGCTCGCGCTGCAGGTGGTCGAGCCAGCCCGCAAGTTCGCTCTCGGGCTGGGCGGCGTGCTGGGCCAGGGGCTGCTGCAGATCACCCTGGTGCTGTTCATCGGCTTCTTCTTTTACCGGGACGGCGCGACCATCTACGACCAGCTCGAAACCGGCGCCCAGCGCCTGGGAGGCGAACTGGGCAACCGGCTGCTCGATCTGGCCGCCAACACCGTCAAGGCGGTGATGATCGGCATTGTCGGCACCGCCGCCGCCCAGGCCCTGGTGGCGCTGATCGGCTTCGTGATCGCCGGGGTGCCGGGCTCGCTGCTGCTGGCGGCGGGCACCTTCTTCCTGTCGCTGGTGCCGGTGGGCCCGCCGCTGATCTGGGGCGGGGCGGCGTTCTGGCTGTACCAGCAGGGCGAGAGTGGCTGGGCGATCTTCATGGTGCTGTGGGGTGCGCTGGCGGTCAGCTCGGTGGATAACTTCCTCAAGCCCTTCCTGATCAGCCGCACCGCCAGCCTGCCGATCCTGCTGATCGCCCTGGGCGCCTTTGGCGGCGTGCTGGCCTTCGGCTTCATCGGGCTGTTCCTCGGCCCCACCTTCCTGGCCCTGGGCCAGGCCCTGTTCCGGGAATGGACCGCCCACGACGCGGCCCTTCCCCCCGTCACGACGGACGAATCCCAATGATCGAGACCGATGCCATCAAGGGCGGCCAGCCCGACGCCACCGCCAGGCTGATCGGCGCAGCCAAGGCCAGCAACCAGGAAGAGGCGCTGGAGCGCGCCCTGCGGCCCAAGCGGCTGGCCGATTACGTGGGTCAGCAGAAGATCCGCAACCAGCTGGAAATCTTCATCCAGGCCGCCAGGAAGCGCGGCGAGGCCCTCGACCACGTGCTGCTGTTCGGGCCGCCGGGCCTGGGCAAGACGACCCTCGCCCACATCGTGGCGGCCGAGATGGGTGTCAATCTGCGCCAGACCTCCGGCCCGGTGCTGGAGCGCGCAGGCGATCTGGCGGCGCTGCTCACCAACCTCGAACCCCACGACGTGCTGTTCATCGACGAGATCCACCGCCTGAGCCCTGTAGTCGAGGAAATCCTCTACCCGGCGCTGGAGGATTTCCAGATCGACATCATGATCGGCGAAGGTCCGGCGGCGCGCTCGGTCAAGCTGGATCTGCCGCCCTTCACGCTGGTGGGCGCCACCACCCGCGCCGGGATGCTCACCAACCCGCTGCGCGACCGCTTCGGGATCGTGTCGCGGCTGGAGTTCTACACCGCGCAGGAGCTCGCCTACATCGTCAGCCGCTCGTCACGCCTGCTGGATGTGGAGATCGACGACACCGGCGCCTTCGAGATCGCCCGCCGCGCCCGCGGCACGCCGCGGATCGCCAACCGCCTGCTGCGGCGGGTGCGCGACTACGCCGAGGTGCGCGCCGACGGCCGCATCACCGCCGAGGTGGCGGATGCGGCGCTGACGATGCTCGACGTGGATCATCTGGGCCTGGATCTGATGGACCGCAAGCTGCTGGGCGCGATGCTTGAGAAGTTTGGCGGCGGCCCGGTGGGGCTCGACAACCTGGCGGCGGCGATCGGCGAATCGTCCGACACCATCGAGGACGTGCTGGAGCCCTACCTCATCCAGCAGGGCTACCTGCAGCGCACGCCGCGGGGGCGCATGGCCACCGCGTCGATCTGGCAACACTTCGGGCTTCGGCCGCCGGGCGGCAGCCAGGGCCTGTGGGAAGAAAGCTGACCCGCCACGCTGGCTGAAATCCGGCCGGCGCTGCGGGCAACAGGGGGATCAGGCGGTCTGCCGGGCCGCCTTGGCGTTTGCCATCACGGCCTCGATGCGGCTCGCGGTGGTGAGAAAATCGCTCTGGTTTTCTTCGTCAAAGGGCTTGAGGCACAGCGATACGGCCTTGGCGGTGATCGTCAGGCCACCCTTCGGGTCGCGGTCGATCAGGCCGTTCTGGATCAGGTAGCTCACCTTGCGCCGCACGGTTTCCCGCGGGATGCCGGTGGACGAGCTGATCGAGAAGGCGTTGCACGGGCGCAGCGACAGGCGACTGAAGGTTTCTTCGTCTGTGCAACAACTGGGCACGCTGGAGCCGTCGCCGAGCGCAAGACTGCCCATGTTGTAGAGGCCCACTTCCCCGAGCACGATGGGCAGCAGCAGGTCGCCGTCGAAGGCGCCGTATAGCCGGACCAGATAGCGAAGGTTGTAGCGGGCAAGGTGCAAGGCGGCCAGGCGCCTTTCGCGAGGAACTTCGGGCCCCGTCGTCCCGGTCAGTTCGCCGGGTGGAACTGACCCTTTGGAGTCAGGGGGCAGCAGGGTGTTCATGTAGTTCTCCATGATGCTTCTGGCTGAATGGTGTGTAACATCATTTAACCATTCAATGCCCGGAGAATACATACCCCCGTCTTGCGAAACCGCGAAAAACTGCGCTCGCTATGGACTAATTCACACCTGACAGGCCAGGCCCTTAAGGTATTCGCCCTCCGGAACGGCCAGACCGATGGGATGATCGGGGGATGCGGACAGGCGATGCAAAATGCGTGCCTCGATCCCGACGTCCGCCGCAGCACCCGCAACGATCTTCTGGAACAGTTCGAGCCCGATGCCACCGGAGCACGAATACGTCATCAAAATGCCACCCGGATTGAGCAGGCGGAAGCCCAGGAGATTGATGTCCTTGTAGGCGCGGGCGGCCCGGTCGGCATGGGCGGCCGAGGGCGCGAACTTGGGCGGATCGAGGACGATCAGGTCGAACTTGCGGCCTTCGGTCTTGAGGGTGCGCAGGGCCTGGAAGACGTCGTCCTCGCGCCATTCGGCGCGGGCGGCGTCGAGCTGCGGGTTGAGCGCCACGTTGCGCGCCGCGGTGGCCAGCGCCGGGCCGGACGAGTCGATGGAGATCACGCTCTTCGCGCCACCCGCCAGCGCCTGCAGCGAGAAGCCGCCGGTGTAGCAGAAACAGTTGAGCACATCGCGCCCGGCGGCCAGCTGGCCGGTGAGCAGGCGGTTGTCGCGCTGGTCGAGGTAGAAGCCGGTTTTATGGCCGCCGGCCACGTCCACTTCCATGCGCACGCCGTTTTCGACGATGGTGAGCTGTTCGGGCATCTCGCCGAACACCAGCCCGCTCACCGGGCCGAAGCCTTCGAGCTTGCGCACGTCAGAATCCGATCGCTCGTACACCGCGCTGCAGCCGGTGGCCTGGACCAGCCCGGCGACGATGGCCTCGCGCCACTTGTCGGCGCCGGCGCTGGTTAGCTGCACCACCACCACCGGGCCGTAGCGGTCGGCGATCACGCCGGGCAGGCCGTCGGACTCACCGTGGATCAGGCGCACGCCATCCTGCGTAGCGAGCCACGGATGGGCCGCCCGCCGCGCCACCGACGCCGCCACCGCGCGCTTGATGAAGGCGTGGTCGATGGACTGCTCGCAGTCGAAGGTCCACACCCGGGCGCGGATCTGCGATTCGGGCGACCACGCGGCCCGCGCCAGCGGCTTGCCGCCGGCATCCTTGACGAGCACCGTGTCACCCGCCCGCGCCCGACCCTCAAGCCGATCCACCGAACCGGCAAAGATCCAGGGGTGACGACGCATCACGGAGCGTTCCTTACCGGGTTTGAGAATGAGATCGGCCATGGCGGGATGTGGGGGTTGGGAAATGGGGAATGGGAATTGGGGGAAAGGCTAAACCGTCAGCCTCTCCGGGCACCTGAGGGGCGAAGAGCGCGTAGCGAGCGGCCCGAGGTTGCATCGAGAAGCGCAGCCGTACATGAGTACGGCGAGCATCACAGACGCAAGATCGGCCTGCGCAGTAGCTTTATGCGCCCCTCAGCCGAGTTGGCGGACGAGGGAGGCGGAAACCATCTCGCCGATGCGGGTGACGTAGAGCGTGCCCATCGCCGGATAGAAGCGCTCGGGATCTTCGCTGCCCATGGCCAGCAGGCCAAAGGTCTTCTCGTCGCGGCGCAGGGGCACCAGGGCCACGGACTTCACCTGCCGGCCGGCGGCGCCGAACCAGTTGATGACTTCGCGGATCGTCGGGGTGCCGCAGAAGGGGCCGGTGAGGTCGCCGGTGAAGAAGCGCACTTCCTCGCCCACCGGCAGGAACTCGGGGCCGCTGCGCGACAGCACGCTGTTCCATACCCGGAAAGCCACGTGGGGCACGGTGAAGTCTTCCTGCAGGTGGGTGTAGATCGCCTGGCGGATGGATTCGAAATCCTCGGCCTCGAGCAGCGACAGGGTGAGTCGATGCACCTTCTCGCCGATGGCGTCGTTCTCTTCGCCAAACTCGAGCAGCTCGGCGAACTTGTTCTCGAGCTGGGCGATGCGCTCGCGCAGGGCCAGCATCTGCCGTTCGATGAGCGAGATGGCCTGGCCGTTGTGGGGGTGGGTCACCGTCAGATCGGTCAGCAGGCCCGAGTTGTCGTCGAAGAAGTCGGGGTTGGCCTGCAGGAACTGGATGACGTCGGAAGCTTTCATGGCGAGGGGCCGGGTGGGGTGAAGATCAGGGGAGCGTGAGTTCGCCGGAAAACACGGTGACGGCCGGGCCGGTCATCAGGACCGGGGTGCCGACGCCGTTCCAGGCGATGGTGAGTTCGCCGCCGCGGGTCTCGACGGCCACCGGCGAGGCGACCAGGCCACGCAGGATGCCCGCCACCACCGCCGCACAGGCGCCGGTGCCGCAGGCCAGGGTTTCGCCGGCGCCGCGCTCGAAGACGCGCAGGCGCACGCGGTGGTCGTCCACGACCTGCAGGAAGCCGGCATTGACGCGGGCGGGAAAGCGCGGGTGGTGCTCGATCAGCGGGCCCTGCTCGGCCACCGGAGCGGTGTCCACATCGGCCACCACCTGCACAGCGTGGGGGTTGCCCATGCTGACGGCGGTGATCGCCACACTGGTGCCGGCCACGTCGAGAGGCTGCACGTAGGCTTCGGAATCGCTGATGAAGGGCACATCGGCGGGATTCAGCACCGGCACGCCCATGTCGACGGTCACATTGCCGTCGGCCTCGAGGCGCGGCGCGATGATGCCTTTCTTGGTCTCGACGCGGATCTCGCGCTTGTCGGTGAGGCCCTGGTCGAACACGAAGCGGGCGAAGCAGCGGGCGCCGTTGCCGCATTGTTCGACCTCGCCACCGTCGGCGTTGAAGATGCGGTAGCGGAAATCGACGCCCGGCGTCTGGGCTGGCTCGACCACCAGCAGCTGGTCGCAGCCGACGCCGAAATGGCGGTCGGCCAGGTAGCGCACCTGGTCTTCGGTGAGCTGGATGGGCTGGCGCACGGCGTCGATCATCACGAAGTCGTTGCCGAGGCCCTGCATCTTGGTAAAGGCGAGCTTTCTGCTCATGGGATAAAATCCAGGTAATCCCGCCAGACGCAGCGGTCCATCACCACCGTCATGCCGGCAGCTTGCGCGCGCGCGGCGGCTTCTTCGTTGATCACCCCGTCCTGCAGCCAGAGGCGCCTGACGCCGAGGGCGATGCATTCGTCCACGATCGGGCCGACTTCGTCGGATGCGCGAAAGACATCCACGAGATCGGGCACGAAGGGCAGATCGGACAGGCGCGCATAGGCTTTTTCGCCGAGCACCTCGGAAACTGCCGGACGAACCGGTACGATGCGATAGCCGAAGCCCTGCATCGCGCGGGACACCCGGTAACTCGGGCGCTCGACGCGCGGCGACAGGCCGACGACGGCGATGGTCTTGACCTCCTGCAGGAGGCGACGGATCTGGTCGGGCGGGGGATTGGCAAACATGGGCGGATTCTACCGGATTGGCGGGGCGCCGAAACCTTGCGGGCAACCGCAGGCAGCATGACAGGCAAACATTGGAGAGCAGGATGGATCGCAGTACGCGGCCGGGTGTCGTGAGAAGAGTTTGGTCGGGTATCTGGTGTGGGGTGGACCGGCTGCGCCGGGCGAGCATCAACCTGCTGTTCCTTGCAGTCATCGCGGTGATCGCCGCCAGCTGGTGGTCGAGCCAGATCGAGCCGCTGCCCACCGACGCCGCGCTGGTCATCGCGCCCAATGGCAGCCTCGTCGAGCAGCGCAGCGTGCGCAGCCCGATGAGCGTGCTGCAGGGCGGCGACGGCATCCGCCAGGTGCTGCTGCGCGACGTGGTGGACGCCATCCGCAACGCCGCCACCGACCCGCGCATCAAGGTGCTGATCCTCGAACCGGACGGACTTTCCGGTGCCGGGCTGTCGAAGCTGGAGGAGATCGGCGCCGCGGTGGCCGACTTCCGCAAGGCCGGCAAGAAGGTTTACGCCTGGGGCAAGAACTTCAACCAGACCCAATACCACCTGGCGGCCCAGGCCGACGAGGTGTTCGTCAATCCCGACGGCTACGTGCTGCTCACCGGCTTCGGGCGTTACCCCACCTACTTCAAGGGCCTGTTCGACCAGATCGGCGTGAAGATGCAGGTCTTCCGGGTGGGCACCTACAAATCCTTCGTCGAACCCTACACCCGCAGCGACATGTCGCCGGAAGACCGCGAGGCGACCCGCGAATACCTCGACGCCGCGTGGCAGGCCTATCAGGCCGACATCACCGCCGCTCGCCCCAAGGCCGGCGCCGGGATCACCCGCTACGTGGGCGAGGCGCCCGAGCTGCTGGCCGCCGCCGATGGCGATTCGGCGAAGATGGCCCTCGACGCCGGCTTCGTGGATGGCCTCAAGAGCGCCGACGAGTGGCGCGACTTCGTGCGCGGGCTGGTGGGCCCGGCCGCCGACGGCAAGGGTTTCAAGCACGTGGATCTGGCCACTTACATCTCCCGCGTCCGCGAGGAAACCCACCACCCGGCCGCGAAGATCGGCGTGGTGGTGGCCCAGGGCGCCATCGTCGACGGCGAACAGCCGCCGGGCGTGGTGGGTGGTGATTCGGTCGCCGGACTGATCCGCCAGGCCCGCGAAGACGACGCCATCAAGGCCCTGGTGCTGCGCATCGACAGCCCTGGCGGCAGCGCCACTGCCTCCGAGGTAATCCGCCGCGAACTGGCCCTCACCCGCAAGGCCGGCAAGCCCGTGGTGGTGTCGATGGGTTCAGTGGCGGCGTCCGGCGGCTACTGGATCGCCATGGCCGCCGACGAGGTGTGGGCCAGCCCCACCACCATCACCGGCTCGATCGGCATCTTCGCGATGCTGCCGGATCTCTCCGGCCCGATGGCCAAGCTCGGGCTCACCGTCGACGGCATCGGCACCACGCCGCTGGCCGCCGGCCTCGACCCGCGCCGGCCCCTCGACCCGCAGATCGGCAAGCTCCTCCAGTCGAGCATCGAGCACGGCTACAAGCGCTTCCTCACCGTGGTGGGCGAGGCCCGCAAGATGAGCCCGGAAGCCGTCGATCAGGTGGCCCAGGGCCGCGTGTGGATGGGCATCCAGGCCAAGGAAAAGGGCCTGGTGGACAAGCTCGGCGGGCTCGACGCCGCCCTCAAGGCTGCCGCCGCCCGCGCCGGGCTCACCGACTACGACGTGAGCTACGTCGAGAAGCCCCTGTCGCCCCGCGACCAGCTGCTCGCCAAGCTCCTCGACAACGGCGAGGAATCCGACGGCGGGGAACCCGGCAGCCGCTCGCTGGTGGATCAGACCGTCGCCCGCCTGCGCGCCGAACTCCAGGGCCTGGCCCTGTGGAACGACCCGGGCCACGTGTATCTGCACTGCCTGTGCGAGGCACCGTAGCCGGGGCCTCCAGGCGCTTTCACTGCCTGTAAGCGGAATGTTGCCGGATTGTCCCTGACCGGCAACATCCGCGTCACGCCCCGGCAACCCGCCCCGCCGATACTTCCCGGCATCACATCACGTGCCGGGAAAGTCATGTCCGCTCCTTTGTTCCAGCTCGGCGCCTGCGCCGCCGCCGTCCTCCTTCTTGCCGGCTGTGGCAGCAGCGGCAGCAACGCCCCCAGTGTGCCGACCGGCTCGACCGCCACGCTGGCCCTGCTGGAGACCACCGACCTCCACACCAACGTGATGAGCTATGACTACTTCAAGCTCACCGAGGACACGTCGCTGGGCTTCGAGCGCACCGCGACCCTCATCGCCGCCGCCCGCCAGGAGTTTCCCAACACCCTGCTGATCGACAACGGCGACACCATCCAGGGCACCGCCCTGTCGGACTACCAGGCCACCGTCAAACCCCTTGGCTGCAGCGAGACGCTGGCCATGTACAAGGTGATGAACGCCACCGGCTACGACGGCGGCGGCATCGGCAACCACGAGTTCAACTACGGCCTGCCCTTCCTGAGCCAGGTGACCGGCAACCGCTTCAGCATCACCGGCATGGCCGAGCCGGCCGACCAGCCCGTCTGCAAGGGCCCGAACTTCCCGCTGGTGCTGGCCAACGTCCACAGCGTGAAGACCGGCCAGCCCCTGTTCCAGCCCTACGCGATCATCGACAAGACCGTCACCGCCACCGGGCCCGACGGCAGCGCCGTGACCGGCGTCGTCAAGGTCGGCATCATCGGCTTCACGCCGCCGACCATCATGAGCTGGGACAAGCGCTGGCTGGACGGCAAGGTCTACACCACTGGCGTCAAGGAAGCCGCCGAGAAGTACATCCCCGAGATGCGCGCCAAGGGCGCCGACCTGGTGGTGGTGATCTCCCACGGTGGCCTCGACAACAGCGCCTATTCGCCGACCATGGAAAACGGCAGCTACCACCTGTCCAGCGTGGCGGGCGTGGATGCCATGCTGATCGGCCACTCGCACCAGATCTTCCCCAACGCCACCAGCACCGTGGCGCAGTTCAACCTGCCCGGGGTGGACAAGGTTGCCGGCACCGTGAATGGCGTCCCCACCGTGATGGCCAACTACTGGGGCAAGCACCTGGGCGTGATCAAGCTCGGCCTCGCCTACGACGGCAGCAAATGGACCGTCGACAAGACCAAGACGGTCGTCCAGGCACGCTCGGCCCAGAACGCCGACAAGAGCTACGTGGCCGTCACGCCCTCCGTCGCCGCCGCCATCGCCGCCGAACACCAGGCCACCATCGACTACGTGAAGACGCCGATCGGCAGCACCGACTTCGAGATGTCGTCCTACTTCGCCGACGTGGGCGATCCGGGCGCAATCGAGCTGGTGAACCAGGCCCAGGCCGACTACGTGGCCCGCTACGTGGCGGCCAACCTGCCGCAGTACGCCAGCCTGCCCGTCCTGTCGGTGAGCGCCCCGTTCAAGAGCGGCTTTGCCGGCGGCTCGGACTACACCGACGTGGCCCAGGGCAACGTGGCGATCAACAACGCCGCCGACCTCTACCTCTACCCGAACACCATCTACGCGGTGAAGGTGACCGGCGCCGACCTCCGGAACTGGCTCGAAACCGCGGCCAGGCGCTTCAACCGGATCGACCCGACGAAGACCACCCCGCAGGAGCTGGTCAGCAGCTTCCCAGGCTACAACTTCGACATGTTCACCAGCCCCGACATCAGCTACGAGATCGACGTCACCCAGGCCGTCGGCAGCCGCATCGTCAATCTGCAATACAAGGGCGTTGCCATCGACCCGGCCAAGGAGTTCATCGTCGCCACCAACAACTACCGGGCGAGCGGCGGCGGCAGCTTCCCCGGCCTGGACGGCAGCAAGACCATCTACGCGTCGCCGGACGCCAACCGGGACGTGCTGATCGAGTACATCAAGACGATCAAGACCGTCACCCGCGCCGCCAACGGCTCGGACCGCAGCTGGCGCTTCAGCAAGGTCGGCACCGCGGGGCCCGTGGTCTTCCATTCCGCCCAGGGCAAGCTCGCCCTGGCCACGGCGGCGGGGCTGACCAACGTCACCCTCGCCCAGGCCGACGACGGCAGCGGCAAGAACCTGGCGCTCTATGCGATCGATCTTTCGAAGTAGGCGGGGCCGGATCGGCGGCGTCCTCGCCGCCGGCATGACCCTCGCAGCAGCCCTGGCCTGGAGCGCCGCCACCCCACGCGACAACCTGCCGGACGACCCGCGTCAGCTGCAGGTGCTGGCGGGCCCGGGCAGGCAGCCTGCCGCGCTGGACCGGCTGCGGACGCTGGCCGAGGGCAACACGCCCCTCGCCCGCCGCGCACTGGGCGAAGCCCTGCTGGGCAACCGGGAATCCGCCACCGAAGCCCGGGTCTGGCTCGGCCTCGCCGCCCAGGCCGGCGACGCCCACGCCGCCTTCCTGCTCGGCAAGAGCTTGATGGACGGCACCCCCGGCATCCCCCGCGACCCCGCCCGCGGAGCAATGTGGCTGGGCGCTGCCGCCGAGGCCGGCCACGCGGGCGCAGCCTTTCATCTGGGGATCGCCCACCGCAACGGCTACGGCGTGGGGCGGGATGCGATCAAGGCGGCGCGGTGGTTCCAGGTGGCGGCGGAGCAGGGCATCCCCGCCGCCCAGTTCATGCTCGCCAATGCCTACCGGACGGGCGACGGCGTGCCCCGCGACGAACGCGAAGCCCTGCGCCTCTACACCGAAGCGGCCGAACAGGATCATCCGGAAGCCGTCCAGACCCTGGCGATGGCCTACCGGGACGGCGAACTGGGCCTGGCGCGGGACGAGATGCAGGCCCGTCATTTCATGCTGGAGACGGCCCACGCCCTCAAGCATCCGGCGCTGCGCCCCTGATCGCGACAGGATCGCCGCACAAAAAAATGCGCAGGGCGATCACCCTGCGCATCCGTCACTGGCGGGCAGCGCTTACCAGCGCTTGATCACCCACTTGGGCACGCGCACGCCCGAATCCTGGGCGTCACGGCGGGTGAAGTCGCCGTTGCCCACGTCGTCGTAAAGGTAATACGGCACGCCGTGGGGCGGGGTGACCTTGACCATGTAGAGCTGGCCATTGACGCGAAACTCCTCCACCGTGTCCTCACCCTTTTTCAGGATCGTGACCTGGGGCTCCTGCTCGGCGTCGAGCTCCATGCCCGGAGGCGGGGGCGGCGGTTCGGGCAGGGGTTCGAGCTTCGGGGGTTGCTGCTGGGCCCAGGCCGACGCCGTGACGGCGAACAGCAGGGCGGCGAATTCTTTTACGCGGGGCATGGCGGTCTCCTGACTATGCCGCGATTGTAACCCGCCGGCCTCGGCCGCCGGCGGGCGATGGGCTTACAGGTTGAGCATCAGCTCGTGCTCTTCGGGCAGCGGCAGGAAGCCGCGGCTCTGGTAGTGGTTGAAGATCGCATCGACGACCTTCTCGGGCTCGTCGATCACCTGCACGAGGTTCAGATCGTCGGGGTTGATCATCTTCTCGTCCACCAGCCGGTCCTTGAACCAGTCGAGCAGGCCGCTCCAGAAGGCCGACTCGACCAGGATCACCGGGATCTTGCGGCTCTTGCCGGTCTGGATAAGGGTCATCGCCTCCAGCAGCTCGTCCAGCGTGCCGAAGCCGCCGGGCATCACCACGTAGGCCACCGCAAACTTCACGAACATGAACTTGCGCGCAAAGAAGTGCTGGAAGGTCTGGGAGATGTCCTGGTAGGGGTTGGCCTGCTGCTCCATCGGCAGCTGGATGTTGAGCCCCACGCTGGGCGACTTGCCGAAGTAGGCGCCCTTGTTGGCGGCCTCCATGATGCCGGGGCCGCCGCCGGAGATCACCGAGAAGCCGGCGTCCGACAGCAGCCGGGCGATGCGTTCGGTCTTGGCGTAGTAGGGATGATCCGGCTTGGTGCGGGCGCTGCCGAAGATCGACACCGCCGGGCGGATCGGCTTGAGGCGCTCAGTGGCCTCGACGAACTCTGCCATAATCCCGAAAATCCGCCACGACTCCCGGGCGGTGAAGTTCTGGGCCGTGGTGCTCGGAATCTCCCGGGGAAGTTTGTCTTTTGCAGTCATTTTTCTTTAGGAGTGAGGGGTGAGGGCTTGGGCTCCGCCTGCTCTTCCTCGCATGCCCATGCCTACCCTGTTGCTCGTAGACGGTTCCAGCTATCTGTACCGCGCTTTCCATGCCCTGCCCGACCTGCGCAATTCGGCGGGCGAACCGACCGGTGCCGTGCGCGGCGTGCTGTCCATGCTACGTCGGCTCGAATCCGACTACAAGGCGGAGTACCGCGCCTGCATCTTCGACGCCAAGGGCAAGACCTTCCGCGACGACTGGTTTCCCGACTACAAATCCCACCGCCCGCCAATGCCGGACGACCTGCGCGCGCAGATCGAGCCGCTCCACGAAGCCGTGAAGGCCGAGGGCTGGCCGCTGCTCGTCGAGGAAGGCGTCGAGGCCGACGACGTGATCGGCACCCTCACCCGCCAGGCCGTCGAGGCCGGCTGGGAGGTCGTCATCTCCACCGGCGACAAGGATCTCACCCAGCTCGTCCAGCCCGGCGTGCGCTGGGTCAACACGATGAGCGAGGAAGTGCTGGATTCGGACGGCGTAACCGCGAAGTTCGGCGTTCCGCCCGAGCGCATCATCGACTACCTGACGCTGGTGGGCGACACCGTCGACAACGTGCCCGGCGTCGAGAAGTGCGGGCCCAAGACGGCCGTCAAGTGGCTCACCGAATACGGCACCCTCGACAACCTGATCGCCAACGCCGACAAGGTGGGCGGCAAGGTCGGCGAAAACCTGCGCAAGCACCTGGATTTCCTGCCGCTCGGGCGCAAGCTCGTCACCGTCGTCACCGATCTGCCGCTGGCCGTTGGCCCGGCCGACCTGCCCGCCCGGGAAGACGACAAGGCGGCGCTGGCCGCCATCTACCGGCGCATGGAGTTCAAGGGCTGGCTGAAGGAGCTCGAAGACGGCGCCCAGCGCACCGCCGCCCCGGCCGCCGCCGAAGCCGCCACGCCCGCGCCGCAGGCCGAGCCCGGCGCCCACCGCACCGGCTACGAGACGCTCCTCGACTGGGACGCCTTCGACGCCTGGCTGGCCAAGATTTCCGCCGCCGAGCTCACCGCCTTCGACACCGAGACCACCGGCCTCGACCCGATGGTCGCGACGCTTGTCGGCATGTCCTTCGCCACCGTCGAGGGCGAAGCCGCCTACCTGCCGCTGTCCCACACCTACGCCGACGCACCCGCCCAGCTGCCGCTCGCCGAGGTGCTGGAAAAGCTCAAGCCTTGGCTCGAATCCGACGCCCACCACAAGCTCGGCCAGAACCTCAAGTACGACGCCCACATCCTCGCCAACCACGGCATCCTGCTGGCCGGCATCGCGGAAGACACCCTGCTCGAGTCCTACATCCTCGAGAGCGACAAGTCCCACGACATGGATTCCCTGGCCAGCCGCCACCTGGGCATCAAGACGCTGACCTACGCTGAAGTCTGCGGCAAGGGCGCCAAGCAGATCGGCTTTGGCGAGGTCGAGCTCGCCCGCGCCACCGAATACGCCGCCGAAGACGCCGACATCACCCTGCGCCTGCACCACGCGCTGGCCGCCCAGCTCGCCGCCGAGCCGGCCCTCGCCGCGCTGTACCGCGACGTGGAGCTGCCCACCGCCCGGGTGCTCTTCGAGATGGAACGCAACGGCGTGCTGATCGACGACTTCCTGCTCGCCCAGCACTCCGAAGAGCTCGGCCGCCGCCTCCACGAGCTGGAGCTGCAGGCCCATGAACTCGCCGGCCAGCCCTTCAACCTGGGCTCGCCCAAGCAGCTCGGCGAGATCCTGTTCACCAAGCTGGGCCTGCCAGTGGTCAAGAAGACCGCCACCGGCCAGCCGTCCACCGACGAAGACGTGCTCTCCCAGCTCGCCGAGGACTACCCGCTGCCCAAGCTGTTGCTCGAGCACCGCAGCCTCGCCAAGCTCAAGAACACCTACACCGACAAGCTGCCGCTGATGGTGAACCGCCGCACCGGCCGCGTGCACACCAGCTTCAGCCAGGCCGTGGCCGTCACCGGCCGCCTCGCCAGCACCGAGCCCAACCTGCAGAACATCCCGATCCGCACGCCGGAAGGCCGCCGCATCCGCGCCGCCTTCATCGCCCCGGCCGGCCACAAGATCATCTCGGCCGACTACTCCCAGATCGAGCTGCGCATCATGGCGCACCTGTCGGGCGACAAGGGCCTGCTCGACGCCTTCGCCCACGGCGAGGACGTGCACCGCGCCACCGCCGGCGAGATCTTCGGCGTCACCCCGCTGGAGGTCACCAGCGAGCAGCGCCGCTACGCCAAGGTGATCAACTTCGGGCTGATCTACGG
Source organism: Zoogloea sp. (assembly GCA_023150095.1). GTDB lineage: Bacteria > Pseudomonadota > Gammaproteobacteria > Burkholderiales > Rhodocyclaceae > Zoogloea. The sequence continues at coordinate 38,503 of JAKLLO010000006.1, forward strand.
CATGAGCGCCCACGGCCTCGCCAAGAACCTCGGCATCGAGCGCGTCGCCGCCGCCAACTACATCGACCGCTACTTCGCCCGCTACCCCGGCGTCGCCGCCTACATGGACCGCACCCGCGCCGAAGCCAAGGCCAACGGCTTTGTCGAGACGGTCTTCGGCCGCCGCCTGCACCTGCCGGAGATCCGCGCCCAGCAGGTCGGACGCCGCCAGGCCGCCGAGCGCGCCGCGATCAACGCGCCCATGCAGGGCACCGCCGCCGACCTCATCAAGAAGGCGATGATCGCCACCTCCGCGTGGCTGCGCGAGGCCGGCGTGAAGAGCAAGCTCATCCTGCAGGTGCACGACGAACTGGTGCTCGAAGTCCCCGACGACGAGGTCGCCCTGATCCGCGACCAGCTGCCCAGGCTGATGGCCGGCGTGGCGCAACTTTCCGTGCCGCTGGTTGCCGAAGTGGGCGTCGGCGCCAACTGGGACGAAGCCCACTGAGCGGGCGCCCGGGCGCCGGCCGCCCCCGCCATTCTTGAAAGCCTCTGGATGTTCCACCGCATCACCCTGCTGCTGCTGATCTTCGCCCTGGCGGCGTGCAGCACCTTCTCGTCGAAGAAGAAGGACGACAGCTACAAGCTCGAGCACTTCACGCCGGATTCGCCCTTCGAGCAATCCTTCGAGATCGGCCCCGCCGCCGCCTGCGAAGCCGGCCGGCGGGCGCTGCTGAGCCAGGGCTACCTGATCGACGAGACCAAGCCCGATCTGGTGCGCGCCCGCAAGTTCTTCCAGCCCAACCGCGAAACCCAGGTCCAGCTCACCTTCAGCCTGTCGTGCCTCGCCGAGGGCGACGGCTCGGTGGTCTTCGCCAACGTCCGCCAGCTGCGCGAGGAGCTCAAGGCCGGCTCGGCCAGCACCGGCCTCAGCGTCACCGGCATTGGCTCCCTGTCGCTTCCCTTCGGCGGCAACAACGAAACCCTGGTCAAGGTCGGCGAGGAAACCGTCACCGACGCCGAGTTCTACGGGCGCTTCTTCGCCCTGATGCAATCCTTCATACGATGAAACCCAGCATTCAGCCCCCCGCAGCCGGTGCAACCTGTAGGGGCGACTTCAGTCGCCCGCAGCTGCCTGCGCCAGCACAAGCTACCAATGGGCGACTGAAGTCGCCCCTGCAATTCGTGCGGCCGTTTGCCGGGCTGGCTCTCGGCCTGGCGCTGGCCGCCTCCGTCCACGCCGCCGACGCGCCCGATCCGGCCCGCTTCGCCCCCTGTGTCGCCGGCCTCAAGGCCGACGCCGCCGCCCGCGGCATCTCCGGCCCGAGCTACGACCGCCTCACCGCCAGCCTCGCGCCAGACCTGAAGGTGCTCGACTTCCTCGACTACCAGCCCGAGTTCCGCACGCCGATCTGGGATTACCTCTCCGGCCTGGTGGACGACGAGCGCGTCGCCGACGGCCGCGCGATGCAGAAGCAATGGGCCGAGGTGCTCGCCAACGTGTCGGCGCGCTACAAGGTCGATCCGGCCACGGTGGTCGCCGTGTGGGGCGTGGAGAGCAACTTCGGCCGCAACTTCGGCGCCCGGCCGCTGCTCACCTCGCTGTCCACCCTGTCGTGCTACGGCCGCCGCCAGGCCTACTTCCGCGGCGAGTTCTTCGACGCCCTCAAGATCGTCGACGCCGGCGACGTGAAGGCCGAGCAGCTCGTCGGCTCGTGGGCCGGCGCCTTCGGCCACACCCAGTTCATGCCGTCCACCTTCCTGCGCCTGGCGGTGGATTACGACGGCGACGGCCGCCGCGACCTGGTCGGCAGCATCCCCGACGCCCTCGCCTCCACCGCCAACTTCCTGCGCAAAGCCGGCTGGCGCGAGGGCGAGCCGTGGGGCTACGAAGTGCGCCTGCCCGCCGGCTTCGACGCCAGCAGCGCCGGCCGCAAGAACAAGCAGGCGCTGGCCAGCTGGGCGGCGCGCGGCATCACGCGCATCGACGGCAGCCCGCTCATTGGTCAGAACCCCGGCCCCGATTCCGCCGGCCTGCTGCTGCCCGCCGGCCCCAAGGGCCCGGCCTTCATCGTGTTCCGCAACTTCGACGTGATCTTCGGCTACAACGCCGCCGAGAGCTACGCGCTGGCCATCGCCCACCTGGCCGATCGCCTCAAGGGCGGCGGCGCCTTCGCCACCCCATGGCCCACCGACGACCCGGGCCTCTCCCGCGCCGAACGCCGGGAGCTACAAACCCTGCTTATAGCTAAAGGCTACGCCATAGGCGCCGTCGATGGCATGCTCGGCGACGCCAGCCGCGCCGCGATCCGCAGCGAACAGCAGCGCCTCGGCCACACGGTCGACGGCCGCGCCGGCCAGAAGCTCCTCGCCGCCCTGCGCAAGCCCTGATCCGCACCATGACCGACCACATTCCCGCCCACCCCGACGCCTCGCCCCTGGGCAAGCCCGTCGCCTACGCCGAGCACTACGCGCCCGAGCTGCTGTTCCCCATCGCCCGCCAGGGCAAGCGCGACGAGATCGGCGTGGCCGCAGGCAGCCTGCCCTTCGTCGGCGAAGACCTGTGGAACGCCTACGAAGTCTCGTGGCTCGGCCCCAAGGGCAAGCCGATGGTGGCGCTGGCGCAGTTCCGCGTGCCGGCCGATTCGCCCAATCTGGTCGAATCCAAGTCGTTCAAGCTGTACCTCAACTCGTTCAATCAGACCCGGCTCGCAAGCGTCGATGAGCTCGCCGCGCGCCTCACCGCCGATCTGTCGGCCGCCGCCGGCGCGCCGGTTGCGGTGAAGGTCGAGCCGCTGTCCACGCGCCCCCAGCGCCCGATGGGCTACCCCAAGGGCGTGCGGCTGGACGAGCTGGACATCGCCATCGACCAGTATTCCCCCGCGCCGGGCCTGCTCCGCGCCGACCCCAGCCAGCCGGAAGTCACCGAAACACTGTATTCGCACCTCCTCAAGTCCAACTGCCTCGTCACCGGCCAGCCGGACTGGGCGATGGTGGTGCTGCGCTACCGCGGCGCACCCATCGACCGCGAAGGCCTGCTGCGCTACATCGTGTCCTTCCGCCAGCACAACGAATTCCACGAGCAGTGCGTCGAGCGCATCTTCATGGACGTGATGCGCCAGTGCCGCCCAGCCAGCCTGTCGGTGTGGGCGCGCTACACCCGCCGCGGCGGGCTCGACATCAACCCGGCCCGACGCACGCCCGATCTGCCGCCGCCGCCCGACTTCGCCGAAATCCGCCAATGACCACCCCCGACCTGCTCCAGCAGGACGTCGCCCTCGACGCCCTCAACACCCTGCGCCTGCCGGCCCGCGCCGCGTGGTTCGCCGCCGTCGATTCGGCTGACCAGCTCCGCGCGGTGATTGACGACCCACGCGTCGCCGGCCTGCCGCGCTTCGTGCTGGGCGGCGGCTCCAACCTGGTGCTCGCCGGCGACTTCCCCGGCCTCGTGCTGAAGGTCGCCTTCCACGGCAAGAGCCGCGTGCAGGAAGACGCCGACGCCTTCTACATCCGCGCCGGCGGCGGCGAGAACTGGCACGACTTCGTACGCTGGACGCTGGAAATGGGCTGGCCGGGCCTCGAGAACCTGTCGCTGATCCCCGGCACCGTGGGCGCCGCGCCGGTGCAGAACATCGGCGCCTACGGCATCGAGATGGCCGAGCACTTCTACAGCCTGCGCGCCTACGACCTCGAAACCGGCAAGACGGTCGGCTTCGACAAGGCCGACTGCCACTTCGGCTACCGGGACAGCTTCTTCAAGCAGGCCGGCGCCGGGCGCTACCTGATCGCCGCCGTCACCTTCCGCCTGCCCAAAAAGTGGCAGCCGCGCACCAACTACGCCGACGTGGCCCGAGAGCTCGACGCCCTCGGCATCGCCCAGCCCACGCCGCTGCAGGTGTCGGACGCGGTGATCGCCATCCGCCGCCGCAAGCTGCCCGACCCGGCCGAGATCGGCAACGCCGGCAGCTTCTTCAAGAACCCGGTGGTCGCGGCCGAGGCCTACGCGCGCCTCGCCGCTGATTTCCCGACCCTGCCCCACTACCCGCAGCCCGACGGCAGCCAGAAGCTCGCCGCCGGCTGGCTGATCGAGCAGGCCGGCTGGAAGGGCAAGCGCCTCGGCCCGGTGGGCTGCTACGCCAATCAGGCGCTGGTGCTGGTCAACCACGGCGGCGCCCGGGGCAGCGACGTGCGCGCCACCAGCGACGCGGTGCGTGCCGACGTGCGCGCCCGCTTCGGGGTCGATCTGGAGCCGGAGCCGGTCTTCGTCGGCGGCTGAGCCCGCGCACGGCATCCGTCACACCGGTGCCACGACGCCGGCATGGGCGCCCTAAAGCTTTTCGGAACCATGCCGAAAACCGCACATCGACCACGATGTACGGAGCCCTCTCATGGCAGCTGAAGAACGGCGCGGCAGCAGCGCCCTCACCCCCGATCTCGACTGGAGCCAGGTCCGCGAAACCGTGCTGATGCTCGAACTGGCGGTTGGCCAGATCGATTCGGCGCTGAAGGAAGGCAACAGCTCGGTGGAAGTGCTCACCGACTCCTTCACCTCGATGGCCGGGTACATGCGGATGATGGGCCAGGCCCTCGAATCCCTGCCCGACACCCCGGCCACCAGCGACCTCAAGTCCGCCCTGATCGGCCACGCCAGCGAAGTCGCCGGCCGCGTCCAGCGCTCGATCATCGCCTTCCAGTTCTACGACAAGCTCTCCCAGCGCCTGGCCCACGTGTCCCACAGCCTCGAAGCCCTCGGCGGCCTCGTCACCGACCAGCGCAAGCTCTACAACCCCTTCGAGTGGGTCGCGCTGCAGGAGAAGATCCGCGCCAAGTACTCCACCCGCGAAGAGATCGAGATGTTCAACGCGGTGATGCAGGGCATGCCGGTGAAGGAAGCGCTGGAGCACTACAAGGCCGAGATGAAGGACAAAGGCGACGACGTCGAGCTCTTCTAGACAGCAGCCGATAAGCCTGCTGCGCGGCCCGATCTCGCAACTGCGGTGCTCGACGTACTGATGTACGTCTGCGCGCCTCGTCGCGACCTCGGACCGCTCGCGACGGCTTCTCGACCACTGTCTTCCTTACGTTTAGACCACAAAGCGCGGGCGCTTCCCGAGGTCGGATCACCCGACCAGCCCTCTTTTTTGTAAGCGAATCCACCCGCTGCGCCATGGCGATGGCAAAGGCGTAAACTGCGCGGCTTTCCGCTTCTGCCCACCGGATTCCGCTTCGCCATGCCGCCGTCCGTCATTCATTTTTCCGACCCTGCCCCCGAACCCGTCGAAGACCGCCCCGCCCTTGGCCGGGCGATTGGTTCGCCGCCGCTGCGCCTCACCGCCGAGCGCTACGCTGCCGAAGATGGCGCGCTGTCGATCGGCGACTGGGCCTGCGAGCCCGGCGCGTGGCGGATCGCCTTCCATCCGGGGCGCCACGAGTTCTTCCAGGTGACGAGCGGCCGGCTGCGCATCGTCGATACCGCCGGCAACGCCCGGGAGTTCGGGCCCGGCGACGCGGGCATCATCCCCGCCGGTTTCATCGGCACCTTCGAGGTGATCGAGCGCGTCGAGAAGCGTTACGTGATGTTCGACCGGGCCTGAAACGTCGTTTCCAGCCAGCCCGCCAGGGCTTCCGCCGCCTGCGGCCAGGGGCGGTCCAGCATCAGCATGTGACCGCAATCGGGCACCGTCACCGACTTCGCCCGCCACGCCAGGGTGGTGAAGAACAGCATCGACGGCGGGAACACCGCATCCACCCCGCCGCCCATCACCAACGCCGGGATCGCCGGCCGGCGCCCGGTGCGCAGGAAGGGCAGCGCCACCATCTCGGCCACCGCCCGGTCGGATTCGCGCTCCATCATCGGCAGAAACTGCACCATCTCCTGGTGGGGCATCGCGGGCGAAAAATAGACCTCGGTCATCACCCGGAAGGTCTCCTCCGTCGGCCGGCCCGACACCGCGTTGGGCAGCTCGGCAAAGAAATCCGGCCGGGTCAGCGCCAGCCGGCTGGCTGATCCGCCCGTGCCCGACGGCGGCACCGGCGCCATCAGCACGACACCGGCCGCCTCTCCGCCGCCGGTGAGGTAGCGGTCCACCACCTGGGTGCCCATCGAATGGCCGACCAGCACCGGCAGTTCGGGCAGGCCCGCCACCGCCCGGGCCAGATCGTCGGCGTAGTCGTCGAGGCCGAAGTCGTCGATGCGCGCGTGCCCGCTGCTCTCGCCGTGGCCCGACAGATCCAGCGCGTAGCAGTCGAACCCCCGTTCATTGAAGAAGGGCACGAAGTGCAGCTGCCAGCATTGGGCGTTGGTGTAGGCGCCGTGGACGAACAGCAGCGGCGGCCGGCCATTGGGGCGCGCGGACGGATGGTGATGGACGGCGAGGGAATGAACGGACATGGGCAGCTTTCGAGCGATGCGGATAACAGCCGCATTCTGTCACGTCATCCCGCCGCGCCGGATGACAACGCGGACGCCCGGGCTAGAATAGCCGGCCCAAAACCATAACCCTTCAGGAGAACACCATGAGCATCCACATCATCGCCCGCTTCACCGCCAAGCCCGACACCATCGACGCCCTGCGCACGCTGCTGCTGGGCATGCTGGCGCCGACCCGCAAGGAAGAAGGCTGCATCCGCTACGAGCTGCTGAACAACACCGCCGACGCCACCGACTTCACCTTCGTCGAGGAATGGGCCAGCCAGGCCGCCATCGACGCCCACATGCAGACGCCGCACCTGAAGGCCGTGCTGGTGGATTCCGCTCCGCTGGTGGCCTGCCCGGTGGATGTTCGCTTCCTCACCGCCGCCGCCTGACGCTTCAGCCCTGCACGTCCGACTGCCACGCCTGGGGGTCGGACTGCCAGCATTGCCCCTCTGACTGCCAGCTCTGGCAGTCAAAGCCCCACACCTGCACCTCAGACCCTCACGTCTGCAGCCTGGACTGCCACGGCCGGACCTTTGAGGCCGACGCTTGCCCGTCAGACGTCCACGCATGCACCAAAAAGGGGCATCGATGGACCTCAGACCTGCACCGCTGCATGTTCGAGGTCCAGCATCGGACCTCAGACTGCCAACGCTGGCAGTAAAACTGCCAACCCGCCCCCTCAGACCGTCGCCTGGGCCCGGTTGAACCACGCCAGCTTGTCCGCCAGGGCCACCACTTCGCCCACGATCAGCAGCGCCGGCGGACGGATGCCCGCCGCCGCCGCCACGTCGGGCAGGGTTGAAAGCGTGCCGGTGACCACCCGCTGATTGGCGCGGGTGCCGTTTTCCACCAGCGCGGCGGGCGTCTCCACGCCGCGGCCGTGCTCGATCAGCGCCGCGCAGTGGGCCTGCAGCATGCCCACGCCCATGTAGATCACCGCGGTCTGCTTGGGCCGGGCGAGGGCCACCCAATCCAGCGCCGATTCGCCGGCCCGGCGGTGGCCGGTGGCAAACACCACCGACTGGGCGTGATCCCGGTGGGTGAGCGGAATCCCCGCGTAGGCCCCGGCGCCGCACGCGGCGGTGATGCCCGGCACCACTTCGAAGGGCACGCCGGCTTCCAGCAGCTCTTCCAGCTCCTCGCCGCCGCGCCCGAAGATGAAGGGATCGCCGCCCTTCAGCCGCACCACCTGCCTGCCCTCCCGGGCGAGGCGCACCAGCAGGCGGTTGATGTCTTCCTGGGGCAGGGTGTGGTGGCCGGCCTCCTTGCCCACGTAGATGCGCTCGGCCTCCGGCCGGGCCAGATCGAGGATGCCGTCGCCCACCAGATGATCGACCACCAGCACGTCGGCGCTGGCGATCAGGCGCGCGGCGCGCAGGGTGAGGAGCTCCGGATCGCCCGGGCCGGCGCCGACGAGGGCCACCCGGCCCGCTCCGCCGACCGGCGTGGCGAGCGGCCGCGCGGTGTCCGGCGCAAGCACCCCGGGCCCGCCCAGCACCTGGTGGAGAAAGGCGCGCAATGCGCCGGCGGCTGGCATTTCCAGACTGGCGGTGACGGGCGGCGGCATGGCGAAACTCCCGGGAATCATGACGACCGGAATCTATCAGTCCGCTCCCGTCTTCGAACTTGACCGCTATCAAGGAAGGGGTATAGCCCCCTGGCGCAACCTGAATGGGAAGCGGGAGTGCCCGCTCGTTGAGTTCATTTCAAGGGAGATGCACGATGAGAATGTGGAAAACCGGAGCGATCGCGGCGGCACTGCTGCCGCTGGCCATGTCGCAGGCCTTCGCCGAAGAGGCAAAGACAACCACCAGCGCCCCCGAGGCGAAGTACCAGTCGGCCGCTTCGCCGCTGGCCAATGTCGAGATGTACCAGGACATCAATCCGAAGGCCCCGGCGATGAGCAAGGCCGAGTTCGACAAGGCCCGCCAGATCTACTTCGAGCGCTGTGCCGGCTGTCACGGCGTGCTGCGCAAGGGCGCCACCGGCAAGCCGCTGACTCCCGACAAGACCCTCGCCGCCGGCACCGATTACCTGAAGGTCTTCATCAAGTACGGCTCTCCCGCCGGCATGCCCAACTGGGGCACCTCCGGTGAGCTGTCCGACGACGAAGTGGACCTGATGGCCCGCTACGTCCAGCAGACCCCGCCGCAGCCGCCGGAATTCGGCCTGAAGGACATGAAGGCCACCTGGAAGGTCATCGTGCCGCCGGAACAGCGGCCGAAGAAGAAGATGAACAACTACAACATCGAGAACATCTTCTCGACCACCCTGCGCGACACGGGTGAAGTTGCACTCATCGACGGCGACACCAAGAAGATCATCAACATCGTCAAGACTGGCTACGCGGTGCACATCTCCCGCGTCTCCGCCTCTGGCCGCTACCTGTTCGTGATCGGCCGCGACGCCAAGATCAACATGATCGACCTGTGGATGGAGAAACCCGACAACGTCGCCGAGATCCGCACCGGTCTCGAAGCCCGTTCGGTGGAAACCTCCAAGTTCAAGGGCTACGAAGACAAGCTGGCCGTCGCCGGCTCCTACTGGCCGCCCCAGTACGTGATCATGAAGGGCGACACCCTTGAGCCGCTCAAGATCATGGCCACCCGCGGCATGACCGTGGACGACCAGGAGTTCCACCCCGAGCCGCGCGTGGCCTCCATCGTGGCCTCCCACTACAAGCCCGAGTTCGTCGTGAACGTGAAGGAGACCGGCAAGACGCTGATGGTCAACTACACCGACATCAACGCCATCACCACCAAGGAAATCCCGGTTGCCAAGTTCCTGCACGACGGCGGCCTCGACAGCTCCAAGCGCTACTTCATGGTCGCCGCCAACCAGTCCAACAAGATTGGCGCCATCGACCTGAAGGACGGCAAGCTGGCCGGCCTGATCGAAGTGGGCAAGATCCCGCACCCGGGCCGCGGCGCCAACTTCGTCCATCCGAAGTATGGCCCGGTGTGGTCCACCGGCCACCTGGGCGACGACACCATCGCCCTGATCGGCACCGACCCGGTCAAGCACCCGCAGTACGCCTGGAAGATGGTCGAATCCATCAAGGGCCCGGGCGGCGGCGCGCTGTTCATCAAGAGCCACCCGAAGTCCAAGCACCTGTACTCCGACACCCCGCTCAACCCGGATCCGAAGCTGTCCCAGTCGGTGGCCGTGTTTGACATCAACAACCTGGCCGCCGGCTACAAGACCCTCCCGATCGGCGAATGGGCCGGCCTGAAGGACGACGGCGCCAAGCGCGTGGTGCAGCCTGAGTACAACAAGGCGGGCGATGAAGTCTGGTTCTCGGTGTGGAGCGCCAAGAACAAGGAATCGGCGATCGTCGTGGTGGATGACAAGACCCTTCAGCTGAAGACCGTCATCAAGGATCCGCGCATCATCACGCCGACCGGCCACTTCAACCTCCACAACACCCAGCACGACGTTTACTGATCGTCGCTGACCGCCGTCGGCCGGGCTTGCCCCGCCGGCGGCTTTCCGCTCAAAAGGAGAGTGCAATGAAATACTCGCTGATTCTCGCTGCCCTGCTCGCCACCGCCGCCAGCGGCAGCGCCCTTGCCGGCGACCCCGCGGCCGCCGCCCAGAAGGCCGGCTGCATGGCCTGCCACGCCATGGACAAGAAGCTCGTCGGCCCGGCGTTCAAGGACGTGGCCGCCAAGTACAAGGGCCAGGGCGACGCCGTCGCAAAACTCACCGACAAGGTCCGCAAGGGCGGCGCCGGCGTGTGGGGCCCGATCCCCATGCCGCCCAACCCCGCCGACAAGATCAGCGACGGCGACCTGAAGGAAGTCGTGGGCTGGATCCTCAAGGGCTGATCGACGCCCAGTCAGGACGAAAGGCGGGGCCGAGGCTCCGCCTTTTTCTTTTCAGTCGTCGTCCGCGATCCAGCGCAGCCTGCCGTGGGTGGCCTCGCCCAGGCGCGCCACCAGCGCGTCGGCGGCGGTCTCGGGCAGGCTGAAGCGGAAGGCCACGTCGTCGGCGTGGCTCACCTCCGCCAGCTCGGCGCCAGCCAGCTCCAGCTCGCGGCGCAGCAGCCCCTCCAGCGCGTAGGGCACGGCGCAGGCCAGCAGCCGCTGGCGCACGATCGCCACCTTGGTCGCCGTCAGCAGGGCCTGGGCCACCGCGTCGGTGTAGGCGCGCACCAGCCCGCCCGCCCCCAGCTTCACCCCGCCGTAGTAGCGCACCACCGTCGCCAGCACGCCGTCCAGATCCTGGTGGCGCAGCACGTCGAGCATCGGCCGCCCCGCCGTGCCACCCGGCTCGCCGTCATCCACCGCCGCCGATTGCCCGCCCGCCAGCAGCGCCCAGCACACGTGGGCCGCGCCGGGGTGCGCAGCGCGCAGTTCGGCCACCCGACGCTGGGCCGCGGGCCGGTCGGGCATCAGCTCGACGCAGCCGATGAAGCGGCTTTTCTTGATCAGGATTTCGCTGTGGGCGGGCGCGGCGAGGGTCTGGGGCATGGGCCGGAGGGGCGGTCGGACGGACACCGAAGGATAACGAAATTCGCCCCGGCCACCCGCGCCCGCCCACTTGATGCCCATCAATGACCCTGCCGGCATGTCGACCTACTGTGACGGCGTTATCTGAAGGAGTGTTCGATGGACCGTCCGCTGCTGATCCACGTGGCCGTGCTGCTGGGCCTCACCGCCCTGGCGGTGACGACCGCACAATCCGCCGAGCCGCCCCAGCCCGACCCCGCCCGCCAGCAGGCCCTGGTGCACCTGGTGCGCCAGGACTGCGGCTCGTGCCACGGCATGCGCCTCGCCGGCGGCCTGGGCCCGGCCCTCACCCCGGCGCGGCTGGCCGACTGGCCCGACGACTCCCTCGTCGCCACCATCCTCCACGGCCGCCCCGGCACCGCCATGCCCGGCTGGCAGCGCTTCGTGACCGAAGCCGAAGCCGGCTGGATCGTCGCCCGCCTCAAGCAAGGCTTCCCGCCCCTGGACTGACCCCATGCGCGCCCTCAAGCGACTCACCGCCGCCCTCCTCGCCAGCCTGGCCTTCGCCGGCTGCAGCACCCTGCCCTCCGACGCCGTGCGCGGCACCGGCGACCTGGGCGTCGTCATCGAACGCGCCGCCGGCCGCGTGAAGGTGGTCGAGCACAGCCACGACAGCATCCTCGGCACCGTCGAGGGCCTCGGCGACCTCTCCCACGCCCACGTGGCCTTCTCGCGGGACGCCCGCTACGCCTACGTCTTCGGCCGCGACGGCGGGCTCACCAAGGTCGACCTGCTCGCCCGGCGCATCGTGAAGCGCGTAATCCAGGCCGGCAATTCCATCGGGGGCTCGGTATCGCAGGATGGCCGGCTGGTGGTCGCCCAGAACTACGAACCCGGCGGCATCAAGGCCTTCGACGCCGACACGCTGGAGCTCGTCGCCGACGTGCCGGCCGAATACGCCCCGGGCAAGTTCTCCCGCGTGGTGGGCCTCGCCGACATCTCCGGCCAGCGTTTCGTGTATGCGCTGTTCGACGCCGACGAGATCCGCGTCACCGATTTCTCCGATCCGAAGAAGCCCGTCACCACCCGCTACCCCGCCGGCCACCAGCCCTACGACGGCCTGGTGACGCCCGACGGGCGCTACTTCCTGGCCGGGCTGTTCGGCGAGGACGGCATCTCGCTGCTCGACCTGTGGAAGCCCGAAGCCGGCGCCAAGAAGATCCTCTCCGGCTACGGCCGCGGCGAAGAGAAGCTGCCGGTCTTCAAGATGCCCCACCTGCGCGGCTGGTCGCTGGCCGCCGGGCAGGCCTGGCTGCCCGCCATCGGCCGCCACGAGGTGCTCGTCGCCGACGCCGCCAGCTGGAAGGAGACCGGCCGCGTGGCCGTCAAGGGCCAGCCGGTGTTCGTGATGGCGCGGCCGGACGGGCGCCAGGTGTGGGTCAACTTCGCCTTCCCCGACAACGAGTGGGTGCAGGTGATCGACACCGTCGAGAAGCGCGTGATCCACACCTTCAGCCCCGGCAAGGCCGTGCTGCACCTGGAATTCACCCCCCGCGGCGACGAGGTGTGGCTGTCCGCCCGCGACAGCAACCGGGTGACGGTGGTCGACACCGCCAGCTTCGCGGTCCGCCGGGAGCTTGCCGTCGACGCGCCGTCCGGCATCTTCTTCACCTCCCGCGCCCAGCGCATCGGCTTCTGACATGCACGCGGCCAACCCCCTCGAGTTCCGCCTCCTCAACGACTTCCAGCGCGGCTTTCCGCTGGTGGCCGAACCCTGGGCGGCCATCGGCGCGCAGCTTGGCTGCGGCACCGCCGACGTGCTCGCCCACCTCGCCACCCTGCGCGACGAAGGCAAGATCAGCCGCGTCGGCCCGGTGTTCGCGCCCAACCGCATCGGCGCCAGCACCCTCGCCGCGATGGCCGTGCCGGCGGCCGAGCTGCCCCGGGTGGCGGCCATCGTCAGCGCCTTTGCCGGCGTCAATCACAACTACCGGCGCGAGCACCGCTACAACCTGTGGTTCGTCGCCAACGCCGCCGGCGAGGCCGAACTGGCCACGCTCCTCGACACCATGGGCGCCGCCACCGGCTGCCCGCCCATCAGCCTCCCGCTGGTCGAGGAGTACCACATCGACCTGGGCTTCGATCTGGCCAGCGGCCGGCGCACCCGCCACGCCGTCGGCCAGCCCGCCGGGCGGCGCGACCTGAACGCCACCGAATGGCGCCTGATCCACGCCCTCCACGACGGCCTGCAGTGGCAGCCGCGGCCCTTCCGCGCCGTGGCCGACGCCGCCGGGATGAGCGAGGCCCGCGTGCTCGACACCCTCGGCGGCTGGCTGGACGAAGGCCTGCTGCGGCGCTTCGGCGTGGTGGTGCGGCATCGGGAGCTCGGCTACCGGGCCAACGCCATGTGCGTGTGGGCCGCGCCAGAAGCCGAGGTGAGCCGCCTCGGCCACCTGCTCGCCGGGCACGACGGCGTGAGCCTGTGCTACCGCCGCAAGAGCCCCGGGCCCGAGTGGCCCTACACCCTGTTCTGCATGATCCACGGCCACAGCCGCGACGCGGTGGACGCCCGCCGCGACGAGATCGCCAAGGCCGTCGGCCTCGCCGGCCTGCCCGCCGCGGTGCTGTTTTCCACCGACTGCTACAAGCAGTGCGGCGCCCGCTACCGCAGCCCCGACGCCGCCAGCCCGCGCGGCCTCGGCCAGCTCCTTCCGGGCCTCGCCGCATGAGCATACCTGCCCGCCCCGCCCCCACGGCCCTCGACGAGCTCGACCGCCGCATCATCAACGCGCTGCAGGGCGGTTTTCCGATCGCCGACGAGCCCTACCGCGAAGTCGCCGAGGAGCTCGGCACCACCGAGGCCGAGCTCCTCGCCCGCCTCGAACGCCTGCTCGCCGCCAAGGTGCTGACCCGCTTCGGCCCGATGTTCCAGATCGAGCGCCTGGGCGGCCGCTTCGTGCTGGCCGCGCTGGCCGTGCCGGAAGACCGCTTCGCCGAGGTCACCGGGCTGGTCAATGCGTTGCCCGAGGTCGCCCACAACTACCGCCGCGAGCACCACCTCAACATGTGGTTCGTGCTCGCCACCGAAACGCCCGACGGCATCGCCGACGCCACCCGGCGCATCGAGGCCGCCACCGGGCTGCCGGTCTTCGCCTTTCCCAAGCTGCGGGAATTCTTCGTGGACATGAGGCTCAAGGCATGACTTCCCCCCCTCCGCCCGACGACCTCGACCGCCGCCTCGTCATCGCCACCCAGGCCGGCCTGCCGCTGGTGCCGCGGCCCTATGACGCGCTCGCCGAACAGCTCGGCGTTAGCGCCGACGAGGTCAAGCGCCGCCTCGCCGCGATGCTCGATTCCGGCCGCATCCGGCGCATCGGCGCGGTGCCCAACCACTACGCCATCGGCTACACCGCCAACGGCATGTCGGTGTGGGACGTGGACGACGCCCGCATCGCCGAGCTGGGCGAAGCCATCGGCCAGCTCGATTTCGTCACCCACTGCTACGAGCGCCCCCGCGCCCTGCCCGACTGGCCCTACAACCTCTTCGCAATGGTGCATGGCCACGACCGCGCGACCGTGCTCGCCCACATCGACGAGATCGCCGCCCTCCTCGGCCCGGCCTGCCGGCAGCACGACGTGCTGTTCTCCAGCGCCATCCTCAAGAAGACGGGCCTGCGCATCGGCGCCGAAAGTTGATCTCCCCCCACGGCCGCCCTGGCGATTGATGCATCAAATTCGGCTGGGCCGACAGATCTCCGAACGCACGATGGAAGCCGGCGCCAGCCGTGGCGCAGCCGCCATCACCCGGATCACCGGTGGCACCAGCCCCACAGGCATCAAGGGGAAGCCCGCGGTGTCCGCCGGGCGCACCACGGCCAACGGGATGAGCGGCCTTCAGGGCACGACGGGTTTGCCGTAATCTCCAGCAGGCCAGTGGCAGCCGAGAGGCGCAGCCTGCAGGCCGTCCGCCATCCGATCCACTCGCGCGCTCACGCCCTCACGCACCATGCCCATCCGCCCCATCATCGGCGGCCTCTTCGCCGCCTGCCTGACCCTCCTGTCAGGCACAGGCGCCGCCGAAACCCCGCTCCTCACCATCAGCACCAACAACACCCCCCTCGACCGCAAGGCGCTGGAGCAGATCGCCACCGAGAGCTTCCACCGCATCGGGGTCGAGCCCCGGCTCGTGAGCCTGCCCTCCGAGCGCTCCCTCATCGCCGCCAACCTGGGCGAGGTGGATGGCGAAGGGTTGCGTGTCGCGGGGCTTGGCACCCAGTACCCGAACCTCGTGCAGGTGCCCGAGCGCTTCGTGCGGATCAGCTTCGTGGCCTTCGCCAAGGACGCCACCATCACCCTCGACAACGGCTGGGACAGCCTCAAGCCCTACCGGGTGGTCTTCATCAATGGCTGGAAGATGTTCGAGTCCAACACCGGCAGCGCGCGGGTGGTGAATAAGGTGGACAAGCCCGAGCAGATGTTCCTGATGCTCGAGGACGGGCGCGTCGATCTGGCGCTGTACACCCGCGCCGACGGCGTTCAGCTGGCCCGCAGCCTGGGGCTCACCACCATCGCGCCGGTGTCCCCGCCCCTCAAGGACGTGGACATGTACCTCTACCTCCACAAGAAGCACCAGGCGCTGGTGCCACGCCTCAGCCAGGCGCTGCGCGACATCAAGGCCGACGGCACCTACAACCGCATCCTGTCGGGCATCTACTAGGATCGGGGCATGACCCAACGTCACCCAGCCCTTCCCGAAGCCCCCACCCACGACCGCCTCGGCCTGACCAGCCGGGTTGCCCGGCGCCTCATGCTATGGGCGTTACTGGTAGGTGGGATCGGAATGCTGGCGGTCTCCATCGGCGAATCCATCTACGCCTACCAGCAGCGGGTCGACCACATCGAGGCGCAGCTCGAATCCCTCGGCGAGTTCATCACCCCATCGCTGGCCAAGAGCGCCTGGGCCTTCGATCACGACCAGATCGAACTGCAGCTGGGCAGCCTCACCCGGTTGCCGGACATCTCGGCGGCCCACCTCGAACTCAAGGGCCAGCCGACCTTGCATTTCGGCACCCAGGATCTCTCGTCCGACACCCTCGAGCGCACCGTGCCGCTGAGCTACGTCGAAGGGGGCAAGACCCACACCCTGGGCCGGCTGATCCTCATCAAGGATCTGCGCGACGATCAGGCGACGATGGCGCGGGTATGGGTCGCCACCTTCGCGGGCAACGCGCTGGTGATCCTGCTGGTGACGATGGTGCTGGTGCTGGTCTATCAGGGCGTGGTCACCCGTCGCCTGGTGGCCATCGCCCGCCAGCTGCGGGCGGTCACCGCCGACGACCTGCGCGAAGTGGTCCGGGGCAAGCCCCTCGCGCCGCTGCTGCAGCCCCGCGCCAACCGGGACGAGGTGGACGAGCTGGCCGCCTCCATCGACACCCTGCAGGCCACCGGCAGCCAGGCCCTGCTCGCCGCGGCCCGCAACGAGGCACGCTTTCGCGCGGTGATCGAGAGCATCAGCGAAGGCATGCTGACGACCGACCGGACCGGGTGCATCCTGTCAGCCAACGCGGCCGCCGAGGACATGCTCGGCTACGGGCGCGGCGCGCTGATCGGCGTGCCCGCCGCCAGCCGGATCGGCTACGCCGACACCGATCGGGAAGGAACCCATCCGGATCTCGGCCAGCTCGTCGGCCAGGTGTCGCAAGTCCAGGCCCGGCGCAAGGACGGCCAGCGCTTCGCGGCGGAGCTCACCGTGTCGCGCATGTCCGAGCCGGACGACATCCATTACGTGCTGATCCTGCGCAACCTGGCCGAGCGCCGCAAGGCCGAGATCGCCGAGGCCGCCAGCATCGCCAAGAGCGCCTTCCTGGCCAACATGAGCCACGAGATCCGCACCCCGATGAACGCCATCATCGGCATGGCCCACCTGCTGCGGCGCGACGGCGTGACCGCCCGCCAGGCCGAGCGCCTCGACAAGATCAACGTGGCCGGCCAGCACCTGCTCGACATCATCGACGCCATCCTCGACCTCTCCAAGATCGAAGCCGGCAAGTTCACCCTCGACGAAACCGAGGTGAATGTCGGCGCGATCATCACCAACGTCTCCTCGATGCTCTATAGCCAGACCCAGGCCAAGAAACTGCGCCTGCTGGTCGAGACCCAGGGCGTGCCCGACGGGCTGGTGGGCGACCCGATCCGCCTGCAGCAGGCGCTGCTCAACTACGCCACCAATGCGGTCAAGTTCACCGACGTGGGCAGCGTCACCCTGCGGGCCTTCCCGGTGAGCGACGCGCCCGACAGCGTGCTGATGCGCTTCGAGGTCGAGGACACCGGGATCGGCCTGGCGCCCGACGTGGCCGAGCGCCTGTTCACCAATTTCGAGCAGGCCGACAACTCCACCACCCGCCGTTACGGCGGCACCGGGCTGGGGCTGGCGATCACCCGCCGCTTCGCGCAGCTGATGGGCGGCGAAGCCGGCGTCGACAGCTCGCCGGACACCGGCAGCCGGTTCTGGTTCACGGCCCGCCTGCGCAAGGGCGCCAGCAGCGTCGATCCGGGCCGCACCGACAGCGGCTCGGCCGAGGACGCCCTGGTCCGCGACCACGCCGGCCGGCGCATCCTGGTGGTCGAGGACGAGGAGATCAACCGCGAGGTGACCCTGTGCCTGCTGGAAGATCTGCGCCTGCGGGTGGATATCGCCGAGGACGGCCAGCAGGCCGTCGAGCGGGCCCGCCACAACACCTACGACCTCATTCTGATGGACATGCAGATGCCGGTGATGGACGGCCCCGCCGCCGCCCGGGCGATCCGCCAGCTGCCCGGCGCCGGCCAGGTGCCCATCGTGGCGATGACCGCCAACGCCTTTGCCGAAGACAAGGCCCGCTGCTTCGAGGCCGGGATGAACGACTTCATCGCCAAGCCGGTGGACCCGGACCACCTCTTCGAGACCCTGCTCAAGTGGCTGTCGCGCACGCCCCACCAGCCGGGCTGAGCCGGGCCGGGCAACCCGCCCGAAGGCCGGCTGCCCGTAGGCCAGCGGGCCAGCTCAGAAGTGCCATTCCATCTGCAGGGTGGGCGCGTAGGTGTTGATGCCCGGTTTTGTCACGCCCGCCGCGGTGGCGTGGTTACCGAACTTGTTGAGCCACATCTCGTAGCCCACGCCCAGCAGCAGGGTGTTCTTGCGCCCGGCGGCCAGCTGCCCCACATCCACCATCAGCGAGGTGCGCATCAGGGTTTCGGCCTCGGTCTTCACGCCGGCGTAGTCCTTGCCCTTGTCGGTGTTGTAGTTGATGAAGCCCTGGAACTTGAGCGGCACCGGCCCGGCCTGGAAGGGCAGGCCCCAGGCGGCGCTGAGGATCAACTGGTTGTCGAAGCCGTGCTCGTGATCGGTGCAGCTGCCGAGGCCGCAGTGGTTCCACTCCTTGCCGGCGAGCAGGCTCAGGTCGAAGAAGCCGTTGTTGGGCACGTTGAACTTCAGCGTCGGGCCGGCCACCACCAGACGCTTGCGCGGGGCGAAGGTGGTGTTCTTGGTGTTGAGGTCGAAGCCGGCGGTGAAGGCCACTTCCTTCACCGGGCCAAAGGAGAGGTCGCGCTCGAGCAGCTTGCCCAGATGCAGCTGGTGGCGGTAGGTGAGATAGAACTCGGTGGCGCCAGTGTCGCCGCCGCTGCTGGGGTCGTTCTTGTCGGACTGCAGGATGTCCAGATTCACGAAGTTCTGGCCCACCGAGTAGCCGCTGGCCTGGCTGTATTGCAGCACGTGCTTGCGCACGTCCTTGGTGTTGCTCGGCTCGTGGAACTGGGTGCCGTAGCGGTAGCCGAGGAAACTGTCGCTCCAGGTGGCGGCGGAGGCG
>JAKLLO010000214.1 GCA_023150095.1 Zoogloea sp.
CGCGCAGCGACTGTGCCCGACCGCAGACACCGCTGGCCGCGTCGCCGCGCTGGCCGACTTCGCGTTCAACCTGGGGCCGACGCGGCTCAAGGCGTCGACCCTGCGCCGTCGCGTGCTGGCCGGGGACTGGGCTGGGGCCGCGGTCGAGTTGCGGCGCTGGGTGCGCGGTGGCGGACGCGTGCTGCCAGGCCTCGTGCTGCGCCGTGAGGCTGAGATTGCCCTGTTAGGAGGACCCCATGAGACTACGAGATGACCCGATCGTGACCCGGCTGGTCGCTGCCGCCGCTGCGCTCGCCATCTGGCTGATGTGGGCGCTGCTGTGGCCGGGCGTGGCCCAGGCCCAGGCATCAGCCCCGGCCAGCGCCTGCCCGGCCGGCATCGACTGCGGCAACGCCTGCGGTGCGGCTGCTACGGGCCAGCGCGTCGGTACGGCCGAGCCGGTATCGCTCGCCGCGTCCGAGGCGGCGGGACTCGAAGTGGGGCCAGATGGCTACTGGCGGCATTGCGTGCTCGTGCCGACCCCCGGCACGGCTTGCGGCGCTGACGGCACCGGGGTTGCATCTGATGGCAGTCTGCGGCGCTGGGCGCGGCCCGGATGGCGCGTGGACGACACCGGCCGTTGGGCCGAGTGCGACCGCCCATGCCTGGCCCCTGCAATGACTCCGCGGCCGAAGGCGTGGACTGTCGACGGGCGCACATGCGTGGGCGACCCCGACCGATCGCTGGCACATGGGCAGACCGGCTACTGGTCGCAGTGGAATGGCCCGATGCGCGGGCAGTACATCGAGCGCTGCGATGATGGCGTGCGCCGGGTGACCGGCCAGACATGCGCCCCTGCCGTGCAGTGCGATACGGCGATCACGATCTACCGCGACGGACGCACGTATGCGTACAACGGCCGCCGGCAGGGCACCGAGGTGCCGCTCGGCGGGTACGCCCAGGCCACGGCTGACGACGGGTCGACCCTGCGCGTGCGGTGCGATGCTGGGCGCTGGGTGGCGGCCCCGCAGTGCCAGCCGCCGCACCAGTGGGTGCAGGCATACACGCGCGATCGGCGCGTCTACCGCAGCGATGCGCCAGTCCTGAATCCTGGCGATCGGGTGACGCTCACGCAGGTCGAGGGCAGCATCGGGCCCGGCGGGCAGCCGCGCACCCGCGTGATGGCGTGCGGCACAGACGGGCGGCTCGTGCCGGCGGTCGGGTTGTCGCCTCCTGCGCCGCGCGAGTCGCGGCAGGGCGATGCCAAGGCCGGCGCTGCGAGCTGGCCGGGGCGGTAGTGGCCTACCCCGCCAGGAGCGCCGGCCGGATCCACTCGCGCCAGTCCTGCGCGCGCAGATGGCCCGCGGCGCAGTGGGCGAGGAGAAACAGCTCCCACGCTGCGCGCGGCATGCGGCGGCGCCCTGCCTCCCAGTCCTGCCAAGTGCGCGCAGTGGCGTACACCTCCGCAGCAGCCTCGGCCTGGGTCTGCAGCACGCCGCTGCGGGTGTCGGCGATCAACTCGGGCGGCGGGGACTCCGCCACCCTCGCCTTGCGGTTCGGGTGGTTGGCCACGTCAGGCGTCCTTGCCTACGGCATCGACGCATCCGAGGTGGCGCAGGGCCGTCGCGAGGCCCATGCAGGTATGCAGGCGCGGGTCGCTGGGCCCGAACAGCCGCAGCGTGTCTGTCGCCTGAATCGTGCCTTCGTCGTCGGCCGCGCGGAAAGCGGCCAGTACGTCGCGCTTGCGCGCGCGGCCGATCGCCAGCCCGCAATGGTCGAGGACGTCATTTACGGTGGTCATCTCATCTCTCCAGCCCACTTCCCGGGGCCCGGGTCGCAGCGCGATTGCTGCGATGGGGTAACTGTAGCACACGCAATGCGTGGGTGCATAGGGGTTAACCCGTGACGATCACGCTGGAGTCGATCCACGGCGCGGCGCAGATCGCGCGCGTCTACGAGACCGATCCAGCCGGCGGCATGCCGCCGATTGATGCCGTATGCGTGCTCGAATGGGAGGCGCCGCGCGTCGTGTGGGTCAAGGCCCTCAAGGGGCGCCTGAGCCGCCGCACGCTGCGGGAGCTCCTATGCCTCCTGGTCGACCTCGGGGTGCACACGGTGCGCGCCCAGCGGGCCGAGGGGCACGTGCTGCCCGGCGGGGTCGACCAGGGCGACGGCACAGTGCGGATCGACGTGCGCGCGCTGGCGCACCGATTCGCGACGCCGGGGGCGAGCGGCTGGGCTGATCTGCCGGAGTAGCAGCCAATGCCCCGCGCGGCTCAGAAGCCCGAGTCGGGATCGTGCCCGTACAGGTGCTGCGGCACTGGTGGGCGGCCGGACGGTCTGGACCGGGGAAAATCCGGGGAAAGTCGCGAGGATTCCAGGGTACCGGCGCGACCAACTCCACTCGTGGCGCGTCCCCATCGGCTTTCAGCGGTCCCCGGGCGCATGGTTTCGAGTCCCATCAGCCACCCCAGCGGTTTTCATAGGTAAATCCGGTCAGGTTGCAGTCTTTCGGGGAAAGCCCGGGGAAATCACGGCCTCGATTCGTGCCATTTCGGCGCCGTTCCGCTCCCCGTCGATCCAGCAAGCGTAGGTGCTCAGGAACACCTCCACCGAATGCCCAAGCTGCCGGGCACAGAACGCCGGATTCATGCCTGCCATCAGCATCTGCGTCGCGTAGCTGTGGCGCATGTTGTAGGGCCGGCGATACCTGATCTCCAGCCGCTTCAGGCCGGGCTCCCAAAACGATCGCCGAAAGGCGCGCTCCTCCGACCACGGCGTGCCGTAGCGCGGATCGAGGAAGACGTGCCCACCGGCCAGGAACGTGTGTGCCTTCTGGCGGGCCAGCGCCGCCAGCGCGCGGCTGTTCAGCAGCACGGTCCGTGCCACGTTGGTCTTCGTGCTGCCCTTGGCCGCGCCGCGAACCAGCGCCTCTGACACCACCACCGAGCCCGACGACAGGTCAACGTGCGGCCAGCGCAGCCCGGCGAGTTCGCTCGTGCGCAGCCCGGCCCAGAACCAGAACTCCACGAGGTTGGCCACCTGGGCCGGTGACGCTGCATGGTGGTGGGCGATGACGCGCTCGGCCTCGTCGCGGCTGAACGGGTCTGGCGGGTCCTTTTGGTGCGGGGCCCGCGGAATGCTGGAGGCCGGGTTGTCCTGCAACACCTTGTCGGCCACCGCCAGCTCGAGCGCCTCGCGCGCGACGCTCACGTAATTGTTGACCGTCTTCCCGCTGAGCCCGGGCCTGGTGGCCAGGGCCAGCAGCAGATCTGAGTGCTTCACGGCGCGGATCGGTCGCTCGCCGAGCGGGACGCCTTCGACCGTCGCGCCCCGCCAGAAGCGGATGGCGCTGCTGTAGCCCGCGCGCGTCGACGCTTCGATGCGCTGGGCGGCCAGCCAGGTGTCGAGCTGCCCGCCGAAGGTGAGGCCGGACCCGGATGGGGCAGCGACCGAGAAGTACTCGACGAGGGCGAAGGTCCCGAGGCGGATTCGCTCGCGGATCTCGGCCGCCATGCGCTCGGCGTAGCGGATGTTGGCCGGCGTGGGGGGCATCACGGCGCCGCCCTGGTTGCGCAGCGTTTCCTTGTGCGCCCGGCCTTCCCAAGTGAAGGTGATCCTGATGCTGTTGGGCCTGACCTCTACGCCCTGCCGGTGACCACCCATCGCTCCACCCCCCTCACGTTGATCCAGATGCCGTCTGGGGCACGATGGTACTGGCGTCCTTCGACCCAATCCCCGCGGTGGATCTTCCCTTCAATCGCCTTGCGAGTCAGCCCGAACATGGCCTCGGCCAGCTCGATCTTGACGACGGCGGCCGGGGTGACCTGGATTCCCCCCAGCGCGACGGTGACGCCGCGGTGCGTGCGGGTGGCTGGCCGCGCTTCGGCGGTGTTCATGCGGTGATCCTGTCCAGCGGGCTCATCACCCCGCGGCCGCCCTGGCTGGCCGGCAGGACGTGGGTGTAGATCATCGTGGTTTCGACATCCGCGTGCCCCAGCAGAGTCTGAATCGTGCGAATGTCGTAGCCGTCCTGCAGTAGATGAGTCGCGAACGAGTGCCGCAGCGTGTGGGGCGTGGCGCGCTTGAGGATGCCGGCCTGCCGCACCGCGCGTGCCATCAGGCGCTGGATGCCGTCCTCGTGCAGGTGGTGCCGGCGGATCGCACCGGTGCGCGGGCAGGTAACGTAGGAGTCGGTCGCGAACACCCACTGCCAGCCGAGTTGCTGGCCGGCGCGCGGGTACTTGGCGTGCAGGGCGTGCGGGAGCTCCACGTCGGCGCGACCGGCAGCCACGTCGAGCTGATGCAGCGCGCGCCGCTGCTCGATCACCTCGCCGAGCTGGGCGGCCAGCGAGCGCGGCAGCATGACGGTGCGGTCCTTGTTGCCCTTGCCCTCGCGCACGGTGATCGCGCCGGCAGCGAAGTCGACGTCCTGCACGCGCAGCCGCAACCCCTCCGTCAGCCGCATGCCGGTGCCGTACAGCAGCCGCAGCACCAAGCCGCGGCGCGACGCCTGCGGGATCTGGTCCCACAGCCGCGCGACCTCGGCGCGCGTGAGCACGACGGGCAGCCGCTGCGCCTGTTTCGCGCGTACGATGCCATCGACCCACTGCAGGTCGACCTGCAGCGCCTCGCGGTACAAGAACAGCAGCGCGGCCAGCGCCTGGCGCTGGGTGCTGGCCGACACGTCGCGCTCGGTCGCGAGATGGCTCAGGAACTGGCCGATTTCCGGCGCGCCCATCTCGAGCGGGTGGCGCCTGCCGGACCACAGCACGAAATGCCGCGTCCAGTGCCAGTAGGCCTGCTCGGTGCGGCGGCTGTAGTGGCGGGTGCGGATGGCGCTAACCAAGGCGTGCTGCAGGTGGCCGCGTTCGCCGGGCTGCGGCACGGTGCCCGCCGGGCACGCCGACGCGCCGCCGCGATCGAGCGCGGCGGCGCGCCGCGTAACGGCGGTACAGGTAGGCGGCGCGAGGGGGGCGGTCATGTCGGTCCTGTGTTACGCCGCGGGTCCGGCGGCCGAATTCACGTTGTGCATCATGTGGCGCACGTCACTTGCGGGAACACGCCGCATTCCGGGTTGCCGCACACATACCCCATCACCGGCATGATGCGTAGTCCGCAAACACCGCACACAGCTACTGCACCATCTGCGGGGCGCGGCATCGGCTGCAGTCGTCCGGGAATTATTGGCAGGCCATCCCCTGTGCGCTCTGGCTGGCACATACACAGATGGTCGCGCGACTGACCCGGCAGCGTTGCATGCGCCCCGGCCCATTTACCGCATCGTTTGCAGTTCATTGCTTCCTCCAGTTATCCGCTTCGTCCACCGGATGCACAACCAGGCTCATGCAGCCGGACGCCCTACGGGCGCCGCTGATGGCCGGCGTTAGGTTTCATGAACGCGATCCAATGCGTCCCGTTCTTTCTCCCGGCGGTGTTTCCGAACAGCGGTGGGTGCGGTGCGCACTCCAACACCTCGCGGACCTTCACCTGGGTTTCGTTCCACTTGAAAATTAGCGTGCCGTGAGTCCTCAAAACGCGGAAACATTCGGCAAAGCCCTGGCGAAGGTCGTCCCGCCAGTCCTTGCCGAGCTTCCCGTACTTCGCAGCGAGCCAAGAGCGTTGGCCGGCGCGAATCAAGTGCGGCGGATCGAACGCCACGAGATAAAACGTCTCGTCCGGGTACGGCAGCGCCCGAAAGTCCATCAGCGCGTCAGGCTCGACAACCAGTGTCCGCGTGCCGTCTTCGTGGTGCGACCTGTCGGTGATGGTCAGTGTCTCTCGGCGCTTGTCTCCGAACGCAACGTCTTTGTGGCCACGGTCGAACCACATCATGCGGCTCCCGCAGCATGGGTCGAGAATCAAAGGTGTCTGTTCCATAGTCTCCATCCGAAACCTAACAACTCAATGCACGGGACGCCTAGCGGCGCCCGTGATCGAGGGCGTTCGGCCCCTTGAGCATCGCCACCAGATGGCGGGCCTGGCTCTCGGCGTCGTCGGCTGCGTTGTGGTGCACGCCGGTCCGCTCCATCTTCACGCCCGGGTGCTGCGCCTTGATCGTGCGGTAGCAGCGGTCGTTCCA
>JAKLLO010000007.1 GCA_023150095.1 Zoogloea sp.
GGCCTGCTGGCCGAGCGGCGCAAGGCACGGGGGCTCAAGCTCAACTACCCGGAGGCGGTGGCCTACATCAGCGCCGCCATCCTCGAGGGCGCCCGCGACGGCCGCACCGTGGCCGACCTGATGAACTACGGCACCACGCTGCTCACCCGCGCCGACGTGATGGACGGCGTGCCCGAGATGATCCCCGAGATCCAGGTGGAAGCCACCTTTCCGGACGGCACCAAGCTGGTCACCGTCCATCAACCGATCGTCTGAGGAGCAACCATGATCCCCGGTGAAATCGAAACCCTTGAGGGCGAGCTGGAACTCAACGTCGGCCGCGCCACCCAGACCCTCGTCGTCGCCAATACCGGCGACCGCCCGATCCAGGTGGGCTCCCACTACCACTTTGCCGAGACCAACGCCGCGCTCAGTTTCGACCGCGCCGCGGCCCGGGGCTACCGCCTCAACATCGCCGCCGGCACCGCCGTGCGCTTCGAGCCCGGCCAGACCCGCACCGTCGAGCTCGTCGCCCTGGCTGGCGACCGCAAGGTGTTCGGCTTCAACGGCCAGGTGATGGGGGCGCTATGAGCACGCGTTCGAGTGGAGTTTCCTCCGGGGCTTTCGTGGAGCCTTTCGTAGGGGCGACTTCAGTCGCCCACCCCCCGTATCCGACTGCTGATTTCGCCGATTCGGGCCGTGGCGGGCGACTGAAGTCGCCCCTACAGCTGCCCCGGCGAAGATCCAGTCAGGCGTCGGTTCGTGCCTCGGTGTCCCTCATCCCCTTCGGTTTCATGGAGTCCTGACATGGCAAAGATTTCGCGCCGCGCCTACGCGGAAATGTTCGGCCCCACCGTGGGCGACCGGGTGCGCCTCGCCGACACCGAGCTGTGGATCGAGGTGGAGAGGGACTTCACGATCTACGGTGAAGAAGTTAAGTTCGGCGGCGGCAAGGTGATCCGTGACGGCATGGGCCAGGGCCAGCGCCTGGCGGCCGAGGTGGCCGACACCGTCATCACCAACGCGCTCATCCTCGACCACTGGGGCATCGTCAAGGCCGACATCGGCATCAAGCACGGGCGCATCAGCGCCATCGGCAAGGCCGGCAACCCGGACATCCAGCCGGGCGTGACCATTGCCATCGGCGCCGCCACCGAGGTGATCGCCGGCGAGGGGATGATCGTCACCGCCGGCGGTATCGACACCCACATCCACTTCATCTGCCCGCAGCAGATCGAAGAGGCGCTGATGAGCGGCGTCACCACCATGATCGGCGGCGGCACCGGCCCGGCCACCGGCACCTACGCTACCACCTGCACCCCGGGGCCGTGGCACATCGCGCGCATGCTCCAGGCGGCCGACGCCTTTCCGATGAACCTGGGTTTTCTGGGCAAGGGCAACGCCAGCCTGCCGGGGCCGCTGGCCGAGCAGGTCGAGGCCGGCGTGATCGGCCTCAAGCTGCATGAAGACTGGGGCACCACGCCCGCCGCCATCGACACGTGCCTGAGTGTGGCCGAGGAGATGGACGTGCAGGTGGCCATCCACTCCGACACCCTCAACGAATCCGGCTTTGTGGAAACCACCGCCGCCGCCTTCAAGGGCCGCACCATCCACACCTTCCACACCGAAGGTGCGGGCGGCGGTCACGCGCCGGACATCGTCAAGCTGGCCGGCCTGCCCAACGTGCTGCCCAGCTCCACCAACCCGACCCGGCCCTACACCATCAACACCATCGATGAGCACCTGGACATGCTGATGGTGTGCCACCACCTCGACCCGGCCATCGCCGAGGATGTGGCCTTTGCCGAATCCCGCATCCGCCGCGAGACCATCGCCGCCGAGGACATCCTCCATGACATCGGCGCGCTGTCGATGTTCTCGTCCGATTCCCAGGCCATGGGTCGGGTGGGCGAGGTGGTCATCCGCACCTGGCAGACGGCCCACAAGATGAAGGTGCAGCGCGGCGCGCTGGGCGGCGACACCGCCCGCAGTGACAACTTCCGCGCCAAGCGCTACATCGCCAAATACACCATCAACCCGGCCATCGCCCACGGCATCAGCCACGTGGTTGGCTCCATCGAGGTGGGCAAGCTGGCCGATCTGGTGATCTGGAAGCCGGCCTTCTTCGGCGTCAAGCCGAGCCTGATCCTCAAGGGCGGCATGATCGCCGCCGCCGCGATGGGCGACGCCAACGCGTCCATCCCCACGCCCCAGCCGGTGCATTACAAGCCGATGTTCGGCGCCTTCGCCGGCGGGCTGAAGACGTCCCTCACCTTCGTGTCCCAGGCGTCGCTTGCCAGTGGCGCGCTGGATGGCCTCGGCCTCGTCAAGCCGCTGGAAGCCGTGCGCGGCATCCGCAGCGTCACCAAGTCCTCGATGATCCACAACGACTGGCAGGGCGAGATCAGCGTCGACCCCGAAACCTACGAGGTGCGCGCCGACGGCCAGCTCCTCACCTGCGAACCCGCCAGCGTGCTGCCGATGGCGCAGCGGTATTTCCTGTTCTAGGCACGGCAAGATGTTCGGCTGGCCACCCCCGCGCGACGATCACGACTGGACGACCGTCTATCCACGTGCCGTGGGCCGGGCGTTTCAGGTGGTGAGCGTCCTGGGGGTGGCGTTGCTGATTGCAAGCGCCTGGTGGCTCGTGACACACCAGTGCGATCCCGCAAATCGATTCTCGATCCTGATCGGTTGCTTCTGGATCGTGGCGCCGCCGCTGTTTTTCCTGTTCGAATATTTCTACATCTATCCACGCTGGGGGCGTCCAGACCGGCTTGAGTATTTCAAGATCGGGCAGGAGCTGGCGAGCAAATGCTGGGCGGCCTCCCTGGTGATCCTTTATGTCTGCGCCACCGGCAAGCTGCCGGGCGCATAGGAATTTTCATGCTGCTGATCGAAACCCTCTACACCGGCGACGCCGCCCCGACCGCGCGCCTCACCCTCAACTTCGACGCCCGCACCAAGAGCCGCCTGCGCACGCAGCTGGCGGATGGTGAGGAGGTCGGCCTGTTCCTGCCCCGCGGCACCATCCTGCGCGGCGGCGACCGCCTGCTGGCGGCCGACGGGCGCATCGTTGAGGTCGTCTCGGCGCCCGAAGACCTGATCGAAGCCCGCTGCGCCGACGCCTTCGCGCTGGCCCGGGCCGCCTACCACCTGGGCAACCGCCACGTGGCGGTGCAGGTGGGGTCGGGCTGGCTGCGCATCCAGGCCGACCACGTGCTGGAAACCATGCTCACCGGCCTCGGCGCCGAGGTCGCCAGCCTCACCGCGCCCTTCGAGCCCGAAGCCGGCGCCTACGCCCACGGCCATCACCACGCCGAGCGCGGGGCGACCGAAGCGAAGATCCACCAGTACAAGTGACGGGCGCCGGCGTGATTCTCGATCGACGCGCGGGCCGCGTCGACACCTGTAGGGGCGACTTCAGTCGCCCTCCGGTGTCATGTCGTCCGCCGGAGATGGCGCAACGTGTGGAAGGGCGACTGAAGTCGCCCCTACGGGTGTCCCGGGTGTCGCCGGTTGCATTCGTCCGGGCGAGGGGCGTCGCATGAGTCTCGCCCTGGTCCGCCTCCTGCAGCTCACCAGCCCCACGCTGCCGGTGGGCGCCTACACGTATTCGCAGGGGCTGGAGTTCGCCATCGATTCGGGCCTCGTCAAGACCGAAGCCCAGGTGGGCGAGTGGATCGCCGATGCCCTCGCCGGCGCGGTGGGTGGCTTCGAGCTGCCGCTGCTGGCCCGGCTGATGGACGCCTGGGCGGCCGGCGACGACGGCCGGGTGGCTGAGCTCAATGCCCTCTGCCTCGCCAGCCGCGAAACCTCCGAACTGCGCGCCGAGACCGCCCAGATGGGCTATTCGCTGGTCCGCCTGCTGGTGGATCTGCCGGCTTTTGCCAGCCTGCCCGGCTGGTCGGCGCGGCTGCGGGCGTTGGAAGATCCCGCCTTTCCGGTGGCCTGGGCCGCGGCGGCGGTGGCCTGGCAGGTCGATCCCGGGCCGGCGATCAGCGGCTACGCCTGGGCGTGGATCGAGAACATGGTGATGGCCGCCGTGAAGGCCGTGCCCCTGGGGCAGGCCGCCGGCCAGCGCCTGCTGTCCGATCTGGCTGCCTGGGTGCCAGCCCGCGTGGCCACTGCGCTGGCGCTGGCGCCGGAAGACTGGTCCAATTTCCAGCCTGGCCTCGCCATCGCCAGCAGCCGCCACGAAACCCAGTATTCGAGACTCTTCCGCTCCTAAATGCCCAAAAAAGCCATCGAGAAACCCCCCCGATCCACCCCGAAGGCGCCCACCGACGTGCCGCGCCTTGCCATCGCCTGCCAGGGCGGCGGCGCCCACACCGCCTTCACGGCCGGCGTGCTCGCCTACCTGTTCCTCTCTTTCGAGCACTTCGCGCGCAAGGGCGAGGGCGGGCGCTGGTTCGACCTGCTCGGCATGTCGGGCACCTCGGGCGGCGCGATCACTGCGGCGATGGCCTGGAGCGCCGCGCCGGATGGGGCATGGGCCGAAGGCGCCCGTCGGGTGCTGCATTATTGGAACCGCAACAAGGCCAGCCTCGACCCCACCGGCAAGCTGCCCCTGTGGTGGAGCGAATACTTCAGCAACGCGGCCAGCCAGTGGCTGATGTCCTGGCAGGACGCACTGCCCGACGCCTTGCAGGACATGCTGCCGACCCTGAGCTATCCGCCATCCGCGGCGCTGTCCGAGCTGATCCAGGCGCGCATGAAGGACGACATGCGCACGGTGGTCGGCTTGCCGGCGGATGCCGAGCGTTTCGGCGGCCGGCCGGGGGTGGATCTGTTCGTGGGCGCGGTGGATGTGGTCAATCCCGACGGTGAGCCGCAGACCGCCTTCCGCACCTTTCCCGAGCGGATGGAGGAGGGCGTGCGCCTCGACGAGCTGCTTGCCAGCGCCTGCATTCCCGAGCTCTTCGTCGCCAAGCCGCTGTCGGTCGATGCGGGCGATGGCTCCGGCCGGCGGGAGCAGCGCTTTTTCTGGGACGGCCTGTATTCCCAGAATCCGCCGATCAACGATTTCTTCGACGGCCGCACCCGCGACCGCAAGCCTGATCTGCTGTGGGTGGTGCAGATCAACCCTAACCGCTACGAAGGCTCCGACTGCGGCCCCGACACGCCCGACGAACAGGCCGACCGGCGCAACGAGCTGTCCGGCAATCTCTCGCTGGGGCAGGAGCTCAGGTCCATCGACCGGGTGAACCGCATCGCCGAACAGCTTGGCGCGCTGTCCCATCTGCCGCATGCCCTGGCCGACTACAAGCCGGTGACGGTTTGCTTTATCCGCCTGGGCACTCGCCGCGATGGCCCGCTGGCGCGCTTTCCACTCAACTATGCCTCCAAGCTCAACCGCGACCCAGACTTCATCGACGCCCTGATCGCCGAAGGTATCCGCGCTGCCCACGAGGCCGCTGCCCGCGGCGAGCTGGTGGCGCCGCACCGCTGCATGAAGCACAAATGCAAGATCTACTCCGACCCGGACTGGCCCACGCCGGCGAGCCTTGCCAACCTGCTGGACGACCCCGCGCTGGCCAGCCAGTGGCACCGGCTGGTGAAGGCCTTGCCCCATCCTGCAACCTGATCTAACCCCGACAACACCAAGGAAACCCATGAAAGGCCAACCCCTGCGCGTCGGCATCGGCGGCCCCGTCGGCTCCGGCAAGACCGCCCTGACCCTCGCCCTGTGCCGCGCCCTGCGCGAAAAGTACGACCTCGCCGTGGTCACCAACGACATCTACACCGCCGAGGATGCCCAGTTTCTGGTGCGCAACGAGGCCCTGGCGCCCGAGCGCATCATCGGCGTCGAGACGGGCGGTTGCCCGCACACCGCGATCCGCGAGGACGCGTCGATCAACTTGGAGGCCGTGGATCGCCTGATCCGCCTGTTCCCGGATGTGGAACTGATCTTCGTGGAATCCGGCGGCGACAACCTGGCCGCCACCTTCTCGCCGGAGCTGTCGGATCTCACCCTCTACGTGATCGACGTGTCGGCCGGAGACAAGATTCCGCGCAAGGGCGGGCCGGGCATCACCAAGAGCGACCTGCTGGTGATCAACAAGATCGACCTCGCGCCGATGGTGGGTGCGTCGCTGGAGGTGATGGACCGCGACGCGAAGAAGATGCGCGGCGAGCGGCCCTTCATCTTCAGCAACCTCAAGACCGGCCAGGGCCTCGACGAGATCATCGCCTTCATCGAAAAGCAGGGCCTGCTGGCGGCGGGCTGAACGCGCGCAGCGTCAAAAACGTCACGCTTTTTGCGGTATGCTGCCGGGGCGCCTCATGCCGGCAGCGTTCCGGCCCGGGGGCGCCCTGCGTCTCAGACCACCAACATGCATAAGGGAACAGCAATGAGCGAACAGAACAACAATTTCGAAGAGTTCTACGGCTACAAGTTCGAGGAACTGTCCGTCGGCCAGAGCGCCGTCTACGCCCGCACCGTGACCGAAGCCGACATCCTGATGTTTGCCGGTGTCTCCGGTGACTACAACCCGGTGCACATCAACGAAGAACTGGCCGCTTCCACCATGTTCGGTGGCCGCATCGCCCACGGCATGCTGTCGGCCGGCTTCATCTCCACCGTGCTCGGCACCAAGCTGCCCGGCCCCGGCGCCATCTACCTGGCCCAGACCCTGAAGTTCAAGGCCCCGGTGAAGATCGGCGATACCGTCGTGACCCGCTGCACCATCAAGGAACTCGTTCCCGAGAAGCGCAAGGTCAAGTTCGACACCATCTGCACCGTCCGCGGCAAGCCCGTGGTCGAAGGCGAAGCCGACATCATGGTGCCGGCGCGCTGAGTCGTTCCCGCTCGGGGTGACGCACAAAGGGGCCGCGAGGCCCCTTTTTCATGGGCTGCGCGCGTCACGCGCCGGCCGTCGTCGGTGAAACGAGGGGCAGGGTGACGACCACCAGCAGACCCGACCCCGTTTCGGGTTCGTCCAGGCGGATCTCGCCGCCGTGGGCGAGGACGATCTCCCGCACGATGGACAGGCCCAGGCCGCTGCCGGTGTGGTCGGTGTTGTCGAGGCGCAGGAAGCGCAGGAACACCCGCTCCCGGTCGGCGGGCGGAATGCCCGGCCCGTTGTCGCGCACGGTGAGGATGCCGGCGGGGGGCGTGCGGGCCGGGTCTTCGCTCACCTGCACGGTTACCCAGCCGCCCTCCGGCGTGTAGCGCAGGGCGTTGTCCACCAGGTTGGCGATCATCTCCCGCAGCAGCACCGGGTGGCCCGAGATCGTCACCGGCCCGGCGCCGTCGCCCTCGAAGCCCAGGTCGATGCGCCGGCGGGCGGCCAGGGGCAGCAGGTCGATCACCACCTCGCGGGCCACGCCCAGCAGATCCACCGCCTGGTGGGCCTGGGCGAGGCCGTTCACCGGCTCGGCCCGGGATAGCGACAGCAGCTGGTTGGCCAGCCGGATCGCCCCGCCCAGGCTGTGGTGGAAGGCCTCGACCGCCGGCCGGATCTCGCCGAAGCTGGTCTGGCGCAGGGCGTATTCGGCCTGGGTGTTGAGCACCGCCAGCGGGGTGCGCAGCTGATGGGCGGCGTCGGCGATGAAGCGCCGGCGGGCCTCGACCATGCCGTTGATGCGCTCCATGTGCTGGTTGATGGCGTCCACCAGCGGCACCACCTCGGTGGGCACCTCGGCGGTCTCGATGGGCTGCAGGTCGTCCTCGGGCCGGCTGCGGATGGCCTGGCCCAGGTGCTCGATGGGCTTGACCGCCAGCCGCGTGGCCAGCAGCGCCACGCCCAGGGCCACCACCACCAGCAGTGCCTTGCGGCCGATCTCGCGCAGGAAAAGGCCCTGGACGACTTCATGGCGGGAATGGGTGGTCTCGCCCAGCACGACCACCACCGGCTTGGGAAACTCGGTGCGGTACAGGGGCTTGAGCATCGCGCCCAGGCGCAGGGCCTGGCCCTTGTACACGCCGTCGTAGAACACCGCGACGTTGGGCTGCAGGCCTTCGGGCTGGGGCAGGCCGTCGTAGCCGGTGATGGCCGGCTCGCCCGGGTGGCCAACGCTGTAGAACACCCGGTCGGAGCTGCCTGCCTCGAAGAGCTCGAGGGCGGAGTAGGGGATGTCCACCACCACCTCGCTCTCGGTGGCGTAGATGCGCTCGGCGATGCCTTTCAGCGAGGCCGACAGGGAGCGGTCGTAGGCCTGGTTGGCGGCGGCCAGGGCGTCCCGGTAGCTGTACCAGCCATCCACCAGCAGCAGCGCCGACAGCACGCCGATCAGCCAGCCGGCCAGCCCGCGCTTGAGGCTGCGCCGCACCAGGCTGCCGGCGTGTGCCTCGGCCATCAGGCGGCGGCCTCGCCGCTGGCGGCGATCAGGTAGCCGAGCCCGCGCACGGTGGTCACCGCCACGCCGCTGCCTTCGAGCTTCTTGCGCAGGCGCGAGACGTAGATCTCGATGGCCTCGGGGCGGGCGTCCTGTTCCATGCTGAAGACCTTCTCGAACAGCGCGTCCCGCGACACCGGCCGGCCGATGCGGGCGAGCAGGGCTTCGAGCACCGCGAGCTCCCGCGGGGTGAGCGACAGGGCGGCGCCATCCACGCTCGGCATCCGGGTGACGGTGTCGAAGGCCAGCCGGCCGAGCTGGACCACCGGCGTCTGGCCGGCAGAGCGGCGCAACAGGGCGCGCAGGCGGGCTTCGAGCTCGCCCAGCTCGAAGGGTTTGGTGAGGTAATCGTCGGCGCCGGCGTTGAGCCCGCCGATGCGCTCATCCACCGACGCCCGGGCGGTAAACACCAGCACTGGCACCCGCGATCCGCGGGCCCGCAGGCCTTTCAGCACGTCCAGCCCGTCCTTGCCCGGCAGGGACAGGTCGAGCAGCACGCCGTCGTATTTGCCGACCCGCAGGTAGTGTTCGGCGTGGTCGCCGCGGTCGGCCACATCCACCGCGTAACCCGCCTGGCGCAAGGCCTTGGCGACCCATTCGCACAGCTCCGGATGGTCTTCGACCAGCAGGATCTTCATCGTTGTCTCCTCGTCGCCGGCTTGGGCCGGACTCGTTGGAGGGCATTGTTCCGCCTGGAAGGGCTGAAAGCAAATCGAAAGCCGATCCTCCTTTAATGCGCCGGGCCCGGCACGACCGGGACTGAAAACCAGCCATCCCCAAAGGAGGAGACAATGCAACACAAGACCCTGAAGCGCGCGATCCTTGCCGGTTTCGCCCCGCTGGCCCTGGCGGCCGGCGTCGCCCACGCCGCCCCGCTGGACGAACTGCGTGCCGAGATCGCCGCCCAGAAGGCTCGCCTCGAACGCCTGGAAGGCATGCTCCAGGCTGCCGCCGATACCGCCACCGCGGCCACCCGCAAGGCCGAGGAAGCCACCCGCGCCGCCGAGGTCGCCAAGGCCCAGGTGGCGAAGGCCGAAGCCCGGCCGGCCCGGCGTGGCCTGTCGATGCCGGAAGGGCTGGCGATCTACGGCATCGCCGATGCCGGCGTCGAGGTCGGCGACTACGGCCACGGCACCAAGACCCGCGTGCAGAGCGGCCTGGGTTCGGCCAGCCGGCTCGGTTTCAAGGGCGCGCGGGAGTTTGGCGACGACCTGTCGGCCTATTTCCAGCTCGAGGCCGGCGTGTCCATCGACAACGGCCAGAACACCGGCCACTCCAGCAACGTGAGCAACCCGGGCGCGGGCAGCGCGTCGTCGGCGTCGGTGAACACCACCGGGGTGGCGATCTTCTCGCGCAACACCTTCGTCGGCCTCGCCAGCAAGACCTACGGCGACCTGCGCTTCGGCCGCGACTACGCCCCGATCTACTCGATCACCAGCGCGTCCGACCCCTTCACCATCGGCGGCGCGACGGCTTTCCGGCTGTGGTCCAGCGCCGCGGCGAGCCGCCTGGACAACGCGGTGTTCTACTCGACACCGACCATCCGTGGCTTTCAGGGCAAGCTTGCCTACAGCGCCGGCATGGAGAACAACAGCCGCGCCGATGTGGGCGTGACCGGCGGCGCGGGCAGCAACAGCAGCACCGGCCCCGAGGGCGAGGGCAAGGGTTACAGCGCCAGCCTCACCTACGGCGACGGCCCGCTGTTCGTGGGCGCCGGCTACCTGTCGTACCTGAAGATGGGCACCGTCGCCGCGCCGGCCACCGACAACGTGCGCCGCACGGCCTGGAACCTCGCCGCCACCTACGACCTGAAGTTCGCCAAGCTGTACGCCCAGTACCTCCACGGCGAGGACACCCAGGACGGCGCCGCCACCTATCGCAGCCTCGACCGCAACGTGTGGTGGCTGGGCGCGTCGCTGCCGCTCTTCGACCGCCACACCCTGCGCGCCGTGTATGGCCACCTGGACGACCGCCTCGCCACCAACCGCGATTCGGATCACTTCGGCCTCGGCTACGAATACGCACTCGACAAGCAGACCGACGTCTATGCCTACTACGCCCAGGTGAGCAACAAGAACGGCGGCCAGAACTCCCTGTGCGCCGGCGGCACCTGCCAGGGCTACGACAAGGATTCCGGCCTGCCGGCCAACTACACGCCCAAGTCGCTGATGCTGGGCGCCCGCTACCGCTTCTGATCCCGCAGGGCCGGCCGCGATCGAATGGCATCGAAAGCGGATCGAAAGGCTGGCCCGATAGCATGAGACCCACGATGCCCGCTTCCCAGCAGGCATGAATGGCAAAAAACGATTCCAATAAAGGAGACACCATGCAACGCAACCGCCGCAGCTTCACCCTCGGCCTCGCCGCCAGCCTTGTGGCAGCAGGCCTCGGGATCGCCAACCCGGCCAACGCCCAGTCCGCCGCCGATCTGGTGGCCGCCGCCCAGAAGGAAGGCAAGCTGGTGATCTATGGCGTCACCGACAACGAGCAGGCCAACCACCTGATCCGCGAGTTCCGGGTGGTCTATCCGGGCATCCAGGTGGAGTACAGCAACATGAGCACCACCGAGCTGTACAACCGCTTCATCTCCGAGACGGCCGCCGGCGGCTCGGCCGACATCACCTGGTCGTCGGCGATGGACCTGCAGATCAAGCTGGTGAACGACGGCTACGCCCAGCCCCACAAGTCGGCCGAGACGGCCAAGCTGCCCGATTGGGCCAACTGGAAGAACGAAGCCTTCGGCACCACCTACGAACCCATCGGGCTGGTGTACAACAAGCGCCTCGTGCCCGCCGCCGACGTGCCCAAGACCCACGCCGACTTCGTCAGGCTGCTCACCACCCAGGCCGACAAGTACCGCGGCAAGGTGACCACCTACGACCCCGAGAAGTCCGGCGTTGGCTTCATGCTCGTCACCCAGGACAAGCAGGTGAACGCCGCCGGCTTTGCCGAGCTGCAGAAGGCCCTGGGCGGCGTGCAGGTGAAGGTGCAGGCCTCGACCGGCACGATGATGGAGCGCATCGCCTCGGGCGAGAACCTCATCGGCTACAACCTCAACGCCGCCTACGCGCTCACCCGCGCCCAGAAGGATCCGTCCCTCGGCATCATCCTGCCCAAGGATTACACCCTGGTCCTGAGCCGCGTGATGTTCATCGCTCGCCAGGCCAAGCACCCCAACGCCGCCAAGCTGTGGGTGGATTTCGTGCTCTCCAGGAAGGGCCAGGAAATCATCGCCAACAAGGCCGATCTCTACGCCATCCGCCCCGACGTGGAAGGCGAGACCACCGCCAGCGGGCTCAAGAAGCAGCTCGGCGATGCCCTGCGGCCGGTGGCGATCAACACGGGCCTGCTCACCTATCTCGATCAGGCCAAGCGGCTCGAATTCCTCAAGCAGTGGAATAGCGCCGTGAAGGGCAAGTAAACGCGCCAGCCTCCCGGCGCGTGGTGGCCGGCCTTGGTCCCGGCCGGCCACCATCCTCCCCATTCCCAGGAGTTTCCGATGTTACAAACATTGCCCCGACGGGTAGTGGTGGCGCTGCTCGCCCTTTCCGTCTTCTTTCCCATCGGTCTGGTGCTCTACCAGAGCGTGCTGTCCGGCCCGTTCTTCATGCCGTCGGCCGTGCCCAGCCTGGAATCCTTCGTCTTCATCTTCGACGACCCCGATTTCTGGATGGCGGCCCGCAACACCATCGCGGTCGCGGTGGGCATGAGCCTCATCGCGATCCCCCTCGGCGCGCTGCTGGCCTTCATCATGGTGCGCACCGACCTGCCGGGCCGGCGCTGGCTCGAAACCCCGATCCTGATCCCGATCTTCGTCTCGCCGGTGGTGCTCGGCTTCGGCTACGTGGTGTCGCTGGGCCCGGTGGGCTTCTTCTCGGTGTGGTGGTCCAACCTGTTCGGCAGCGTGCCGTGGAACATCTACTCGCTGGCCTCGATCATCGTCATCGCCGGCCTGTCGCATGTGCCCCACGTGTATCTGTATTCGTCGTCAGCCCTGCGCAACCTGGGCTCCGACGTGGAAGAGGCGGCCCGCCTCTCCGGCGCCAGCCCCTTCCGGGTGGCGCGCGATGTGTCGATCCCGATGGTCTCGCCGGCGCTGCTTTACGTGGGCGTGCTGGTGTTCTTCCTGGGCTTCGAGATCTTCGGCCTGCCGCTGATCCTGGGCGATCCGGAAGGCCATCTGGTGCTCACCACCTACCTCTACAAGCTCACCAACAAGCTGGGCACGCCGTCGTATCACCTGATGGCGGCGGTGGCCACCTGCATCATCGCGGTGACCTTTCCGCTGGTGCTGCTGCAGCGCTTCCTGCTCAAGTCGGCCCAGCGCTTCGTGGCGATGAAGGGCAAGTCGGCCCGCCAGCGGCCGCTGGCCCTGGGCGTGTGGCGCTGGCTGGCCTTCGGGGTGATCCTCGCGTGGCTGTTCGTCACGGTGGTGGTGCCGGTGGCCGGCATCGCGCTGCGCTCGGTGGTGAGCAGCTGGGGGCAGGGCGTCAATCTGATGGAGGTGCTGACCCTCGATCACTTCCACGCGGTTTTCGAGGAGGCCACGATGATCCGCTCGATCATCAACTCCATCCTCATCGGCACCCTGGGCGGCGCGCTGGCGGTGGGCGGCTACCTGGCCATCGGCCTCGCCACCCATCGCCGTCCCGACGGCCTGTCGCGGCTGGTGGATTACATCGTGCTCACGCCCCGCGCCGTGCCGGGCCTGATGGCCGGCCTGGCGGTGTTCTGGGTGTTCCTGTTCGTGCCCTTCCTGGCGCCGCTGCGCTCCACGCTGTTCTCGGTGTGGTTTGCCTACGCGGTGGTGTGGCTGGCCTACGGCATGCGGCTCATCCAGAGCGCGCTGATGCAGGTCGGCCCCGAGCTGGAAGAAGCAGGCCGGCTGGTGGGCGCCTCCCGCGCCCGGGTGTCCCGCGACATCACCGTGCCGCTGATCCGCAACGGCCTGCTGGGCGCGTGGCTGCTGGTGTTCATGATCTTCGAGCGGGAGTACTCCACCGGGGTGTACCTGCTCAGCCCCGGCACCGAGGTGATCGGTGCGCAGATCGTCTCCTTGTGGGCTTCCGGCGCCGTCGATGTGGTTGCCGCCCTTTCCCTGATCAACATGGTGCTGGTGGGCGTGGGCCTCGCCGTCGCCCTGCGTTTTGGAGTGAAACTTCATGACTGACAAGACCATCCTCTCCGTGGATAACCTCGCCCTGTCCTACGGCAGCAACCCAATCCTGAAGGGCGTCTCGATGCAGCTGCGGCGCGGCGAAGTGGTGTCGCTGCTGGGCCCGTCGGGCAGCGGCAAGACGACCCTGCTGCGCGCCGTGGCCGGGCTGGAGCAGCCCCACGCGGGCAGCGTGACCATCGCCGGCCGGGCGATCTACGACGGCGCCGCCGGCATCGACATCCCGGCCGAGAAGCGCGACCTCGGGCTGGTGTTCCAGTCCTACGCCCTGTGGCCCCACAAGACGGTGTTCGACAACGTGGCCTACCCCCTGGTGCTGCGCAAGGTGGCCCGCAACGAGATCGTCCAGCGGGTGCACGCCGCCCTCAAGAACCTGGGCCTCGACCACCTGGTGGAGCGCTACCCGCACCAGCTCTCCGGCGGCCAGCAGCAGCGGGTGTCCATCGCCCGGGCGCTGGTCTACAACCCGCCGGTGATCCTGCTCGACGAGCCGCTCTCCAACCTCGACGCCAAGATGCGCGAGGAGGCCCGCGCCTGGCTGCGCAACCTGATCGTCGAGATGCAGCTGTCGGCGCTGGTGGTCACCCACGACCAGTCGGAGGCGATGGCCATGTCCGACCGCATCCTGCTGCTCAACGGCGGGGTGATCGAGCAGCAGGGCACGCCCACCGAGATGTACGGCCAGCCCCAGACCTACTTCGTCGCCGACTTCATGGGCAGCAACAACATCATGAAGGGCCGCATCGGCGACATCCGCGGCGGCGAGGCGCGCATCGACCTGGATAACGGCATGTCGATCTGGGGCCTGCGCCGCACCAACGCGGCCATCGGCCACGAGGCCAAGGCGGTGGTCCGCGTCGAGCAGATGCAGGTGGCCGAGGCGGCCGGCGACAACCGCGCCGAGGCCGAGCTGGTGACCTCGATGTTCCTGGGCGACCGCTTCGAGTACGTCTTTCATGCGGGCAAGGACCTGCTGCGCGCCTGGGGCAAGGGCCACGAGCCGGCCGGCCGCCGCTGGCTGGGCTTTCCGCCGGACGCCGTCTGGATCTTCTGATCACCTCCCCGCGGCAGATGCCTGCTGCTTTCCGGCGCCCCGTCCCGCGTGGGGGGGGGCGCCGTTTTCTTGATCAAGGTAATGGATACGATCTCGACCCCGCGCCGGCTCTTCGGCCGGATTCTGCCGGCCCTGGCGGTGGCCGCGCTGGCCGGCTACGGGGCGGCGGCGCTGCATTCGCCGCTGCCGTGGATGCTCGGGCCGCTGTTTTCCGTGGCGATCCTGCGGGTGGCCGGCCTCAAGCTGGAGGCGCCCGCCGGCGGCCGGCAGGCCGGCCAGTGGGCCATCGGCACCGCGCTGGGCCTGTACTTCACGCCGGCGGTGCTGGCCGAACTGGGCCGCAACACCGTCGCCATCGTGCTGATGGCGGCGGCGTCGGTGGTGTTCGGGCTGATCGCTGCGCGGATCATCGAGCGCTGGGGGCAGGTGTCGCCGGCCACCGGATTTTTTGCCGGGCTGCCCGGCGGCGCATCCGAGATGGTGGTGCTGGCCGAGCGGGAAGGGGCTGCCCTCGACCGGGTGGCCGCCGCCCACGCCCTGCGGGTGATGCTGGTGGTGAGCGTCGTCCCCTTTGCGCTGCACCACTGGGCCAGCGAGGGCCATGACGCCTTCCGGGCGCTGGCGGGCGAGGTGAACTGGCTGCGCTTTCCGCTGCTCCTCGCCACCTCGGCCGCGGGGGTGTGGCTGTTCCGGCGGCTCGCCATCTCCAACGCCTGGGTACTGGGGCCGCTGTTTGCGGTGGGGCTGCTGACGGCGGCCAACCTGCCGCTTACCTCGCTGCCGCGCTGGGTGGTGAATGGCGGACAGCTGCTGCTGGGCACCGCACTGGGGATGCGCTTCTCGCCGTCGTTCTTCCGGGTGGCGCCGCGGTTTTTGAGCGTGTCTGCGGTGAGCACCGGGCTGACCCTGGCGCTGAGTGGCGCCTTCGTGCTGGCGCTGTCGATGGCGATCGGCATGCCGGTGCCGTCGCTGCTGCTGTCGGCCTCGCCCGGCGGTATGGCCGAGATGAGCATCACCGCCCGGGAGATGCACTTCAGCGTGCCACTGGTGACGGCCACCCACGTGCTGCGGGTGGTGCTGCTGACGGTGTGCGCGCCGCGCCTGTGCCAGCACTACCTGGCGTGGCGGGCGCCGCGCTGATCAGGTCTGTTCGCGGGCTGCGCGCTTGCGGTAGAGCATGATCGGCGCGCAGCGCTTGTCGTCGTGGTAGATGCCCACGCAGTCGAGGCACTGGAAGCAGCGGTCGTAGCGGATGGCGCCGGATTTCTCGATGGCGTCGTAGCTGCAGCGGTGGCGGCAGGTCTGGCAGGGCTGGCCGCATTCGCTGCGCCGGGGCAGCCAGTCGAGGATGCGCAGCTTGCCGCCGAGGGTCATCGCTGCGCCCAGCGGGCACAGATAACGGCAGAAGAACTTGTAGTAGATGCCGCCCAGCACCAGCATCAGCACCGCCCAGGCCACGAAGGGCCAGCTTCGGTCGAAGCCGACGGTGATGGCGGTCTTGAAGGGTTCGATCTCGACGCCTTTCTCGGCCAGCTGCGGGGCGAAGGCCGCGGCGGCCACCAGCGCGGCGAGCACGGCGTAGCGGCTCTTCTCGAGCACATTGCCGAGCTGCGGCGGCAGCCGGCGCTCGGGCAGGCGCAGCAGGCGGGCGAGGTGGGCGGCGAACTCCTGCAGCGCGCCAAACGGGCACAGCCAGCCGCAGAAGGTGCCGCGGCCCCACACCACGAAGCTCACCAGCGTGAAGGCGATGACGAGCAGGCTCACCGGGTCGTACAGGAAGCTCTTGAGCCCCGCGCCGGCCGCCAGCGACTTGACCGCGCCGGTGATCTGCACGATCGACAGCTGCCCCTGGGCGTACCAGCCGAGGTAGCCGAGGGTGAAGGCCAGAAAGCCCAGCCGGAACACCCGCAGGCGCGATGCCGACACCGACATCCAGCGCGGCCGGGCGAGCACGATGGAGAGCACGAGCAGCGCCGCGCCGATCACCGCGAGCTCGGTGGCGCGATCCTTCCAGGCGATCAGCCAGTCGGGCAGGGGCGCGGGCGGGCGGAGGAACAGCTCGGCCGGCGGCTGGTAATCCAGGACGGCGCTGCGCTGGGTGATGACCGGCAGCATCGAGCCCTTGGCGCGGGTCAGGGTCAGCTCGAAGCGCACCGGGCTGGCCGGGTCGACGCCCGACATGGGCGGCACCCGCAGCACCAGCGCGGCGTTGAGGGGTGGGGCGCCAGCGGGCGGCGCGGGGGCGATGTCCAGGTCGCGCAGCTCCACCGGCCCGCCGTCCTGGCTGAAGGCGAGGCGCGGCGGCACGGTGCCGCGGGTGAAGGCGTCGTCGACAAAGGCGTCGCGGCCGCCGGTGGCCACCCACCAGGCGTGCTGGCCGGGCTCCAGCCGGCGCATCAGGTCGGCGTGGCCGGCGTCGCCGAGGATCGCCCGGCCGATGGTGGGCGCGTTGAGGTAGGCCACGTAGAGGTCGACGAAGGTGGCGTCGGGCCGGGCGAGGGCGTCCGCGTCGACGCCAGCCCCTTCGCTGCCGGCAAAGCGCTGCTCCACGTCGGCGTTGCTGAGGTGCAGCCGCCCGATGGCGCCGCTTTCCACCAGCTGGGCGAAGCTGCGTTGCTCGAACACGTCCGGCCGCACCTCGGCGGGCGGCGCCTTGTTGGCCGGGGCGGCAAAGCCGAGGCGGGCGCGGGCCACCGCCAGCGCCGAGGTGAGCACGCTCTGATTGACGATGCGTACCGAGGCGGTGGCCTTGCTCACGCCGTCCAGCACCACCCGGTTGCCGCCGGCGCCGGCGCGGGTGTTGCCGTACAGGCTGGAGACGG
Organism: Zoogloea sp.; assembly: GCA_023150095.1. Classification (GTDB taxonomy): domain Bacteria; phylum Pseudomonadota; class Gammaproteobacteria; order Burkholderiales; family Rhodocyclaceae; genus Zoogloea. Next base: position 17,372 of record JAKLLO010000007.1, read on the forward strand.
TGATCTCCTGCTTGAGGCTCTTGCCTTCGTACTGGCGCAGGAAATCCTTCAGCGGCTCTTCGCCGAGGCCCGAGAGGAAGACCGGCTCGTGCTGGCGGATCAGCTCGACGCCCAGGAAGTTACCGCGCCGGTCGATGGTGACCAGCAGGTTGAGGGGTGTGCCCTCGAAGCCCGGAATGGGCGCGAGGTCGATCGATTCAAAAGCGTAGGCGACCGGGCCGGCTTCGGGCTCCAGTTCGCTGGTGATGGGCCAGGCGGGGATGTCGCGGAGCTTGTCGCCCACATGCAGCGGCGGCTGGATGCGCCGGGCCATGTCGGCCTGGGAGAGATCGCCCGCCTGCGCGGGCAGGCCCAGGCAGGCAAGGCAGAAGAGGGCGCCGGTGGCGGCCCGGTGCAGGAGACTTCGGGCGGAGACCATCGGCGCGGGTGAGGCTTACTTGGCTTCGAGCTGCTGCTTGAGGGCGCCAAGGCCGCTGGTGTAGATGCCGCGCACGGCGTTCTTGGCGGTGGCGGAATCGGCGCCCTTGGCCTTGAAGCTCGACGACCATTCGACGCGGCTGCCGCCCTTGGCGGCCTTGACCTTGAGGGTGGACACGTAGCCGCTCACCGGCAGCGGCGAGTCGATGATGCGGTACTTGAGCATGCGCTCGGAGTCGCGGTGATTCATCAGCTCCTCGACCAGCTTGGCGCCGTCCTTGGTGGTGACGGTGCGCACGGCGCCGCGCTTGTCCTTCTCGCCCTTGTCGAGGGTGGTGGTGGCGACGGCCGGGTGCCAGCCCAGGCTGCCGAAATCGCGCACGCTGTCCCACACCTTGGCCGGGGGCGCGGCGATGTCGATGCTTTCCTGAACCTTGAGCGAAGCGCCCGCGGCAGCCGGAAGGGCGGCGGCGAGGGCGAGGATGGCGACGAAGAGGGATGCCTTTTTATTCATGTTGTCTCCGTGGTGGGATGGGGGAACTGCGGGTCAGACTTCGATCAGGCCGGCGCGGACGGCGGCCATCGCCAGCTCGGCCATGTTCTGGATGCCGAGCTTCTGCTTGATGCGGTAAAGGTGGGTGCCCACGGTGTTGGGGCTTAGGTGGAAGGTGTCGGCCACCTCGGCCACCGAGTGGCCCTGGGCGAGCTGCAGGAAGACGTGGAATTCCTTGTCGGTGAGGGCTTCGGCCGGGTGCTCGGGGCGGTCGGCGCGGCGCAGCACGGCGGCGATCTCGGGGTCGATGTAGGTCTGGCCGGCGGCCACCAGGCCCACCGCGCGGAGGAGTTCATCGGGCGCGCTGCGCTTGCACAGGTAGCCGGCAGCGCCGGCCTTCAGGGCGCGCTCGGCGGTGAGGGCGTCGGCGTGGGCCGAGGCGATCAGCACCCGGGCGCCGGGCTCGCGGGCGAGGATGCGCTCCAGCGCCGACAGGCCGCCGCAGCCGGGCATCGACAAGTCCATCACCAGCACGTCCGGGGTGTGTTCGGAAAACAGGCGCTGGGCGGCCTCGCCGCTATCGGCTTCGGCCAGCACCCGGGCGCCGACGCCTTCGAGGAGCAGGCGGAAGCCCATCCGCACGATGGCGTGGTCGTCGGCGAGCACGAGGGTCAGGTGGTCGAGTTTCATGACAGGGCGGGCTCCGGGGCGAGGTCGGCGGTGGTGGCGGCCACCGGGGGCAGGGGCAGGCGGGCGCGGATGCGCGTGCCGCCGCCGTGGGGGCTGGCGATGTCGAGCTGGCCGGCCACCGCGGCGACGCGTTCGCGCATGCCGGTGAGACCGAAGCCGGCCTGGCCGGTGGCAGGCTCGATGCCGCGGCCGTCGTCGGACACTTCCACCAGCAGGCCAGATTCCTCGCGCAACAGGCGCACCCGGACGCGGCTGGCCTGGGCGTGGCGGACGATGTTGGTGCATGACTCCTGCACCACCCGCAGGGCAGTGAGGGTGATGTCGTCGGGCAGCGGGTAGGGGCCGGCGAAGAGTTCGGACGACAGCTCGATGTCCGGGTGGCGGCTCTGCCAGGCGGCGAGGTAGCTGCCTACGGCGTCGGCCAGGGTCTCCTCGTTGCTGCCGGCGACGGGCGGGCGCAGGCGGGTGAGCAGGGCGCGCACGTCGTCGTGCATCCGCGAGGCCACTTCGCGGATCACCTCGGCGCTCTTGCTTACGGCGGGGTTGTCGGTACAGCGCTGGACGATGGCACCGGCCAGGGCGGCGACGGCGGTGATGCTCTGGCCCAGTTCGTCGTGGAGCTCGCGGGCGATGGCGCAGCGGTCGGCTTCCAGGCGCTCGGTGATGGCGCGGGCCACCGCCTGTTGCTGGGTGAGGCGGACGTTTTCGGAGACCGCGTGGTCGAGCTGGCCGGCCATGCCGTTGAAGGCCTGGGCGAGGCGGGCGAGTTCGGCCGGGCCGGCTTCGGGGAGGCGGGTGTCGAAACGGCCCTGGCCCGCGTGGCCGAGGGCAGCCATCACGCTGTCGAGGGGGCGCAGGGCCCGGTCGAGGGCCAGCCAGCAGCCCGCGAAGAGCCCGGCCAGCGCCAGCAGCGCACGGCCGGCGGCCGTGGAAAGGTCGTCCCACAGGTCCACCAGTGCGCGGGACGCGTCGGGCTGCAGGAAAAGGGTGAGTCGTCCGGCGGACAGCTGCACGGCCTGCATGTCGGGGCCAAGCCAGTCAGCAAACCACGCCGGGGCGTCGTGCCCGGCCTTGTAGGCTGATGGGGGCGAGCGGTAGACCACCCCGCCCGCAGGATCGCGCGCTTCGAGGTGGTGGGCGCGAATGCGGCCGACAGCGGAAAGGTGGGCGATGAGGCGCTCCTCGCTCCAGGCTGGATCACCGCCCGCCGCGGCCCGGGCTGCTGCGCCGAGCCACTGGGCGGCCACCCGGTTGGCGGCGGTGACTTCCTCTGCGATGGCGACGCGGGCATCGCGCACCCACATGGCGGTGCCGGTCAGCACCAGGGCGGCGGCGAGGCCGGTGAGCACCAGGCTCAGGCGCAGGCGCAGGGACATGGGGCGGGGGCCGCTGCGCGACTGCCAGCCGGCGTCGTCGGGCATGACCGTGGTGGTGGCGTTGCTCACGAGGATTTCTCCAGCTTGTAATGCACCGGGACGACCACCTGGAACTCGCGGTTCTGCAGGTTCTCGGGCGGGCGCGGCAACGGGCCGGCGGCGGTGACCAACTGGACGGCGTTCTGGTCGAGCACTTCGAAGCCGCTGGAGCGGATCACCTGGGTGGCGACGATGGTGCCCTTGCGGGCGATGGTGATGCGCACCTGTACCTCGCCCTCCCAGCCGCGCATGGCTGCGATGCGCGGGTAGTTCTGCTGGCGGGCGAACAGGCTGGACAGGTTGCGCCCGTAGCGTTCGAGGAGCGCCGGGTCGAGGGCCTCGTCGGCAGCCGGGGCGGCATGAACGGGGGCCGGCGCGGCGGGTTCGGCGATGGCGATGGGCGGCGCGGCGGGGCGGGCCGGGGCGGCTTCGGCGACCACGGGGGCCGGCGTCGGAGCGGCGACCGGCGCGGGGCGCGGGGCGTCGGTGCGGATCGCTGGCACGTCGGGCGCGGCGGCGCGGGTGATGACCGGCGCCGGGCGTGGCGTGGGCAGCGGCTCGGCCCTGGCCTGGCGGGTGATCCGCGGGGCGGGCGCTTCGACCGGCTCGACGCGGGCGACGGGTTCGGGCGCCGGGGCGGGCTGGGCGACCGGCACCGGGGCGCGGAGCACCACGTTCAGGGTGGGCGGGGGGGCGTCCAGCCTGGGCAGGAGGTCGTGCTGCCAGGCCAGCGCCAGCACATGCACGCCGATCGACGCGGCGATGGCCAGCCTGAGCGGGCGGCTGATCCGCGGCGTGGGCACTTCGGGCCAGGGCAGGGCGGGGCTGGGCGCGGCGTTCATCGGGCCGCCTTTCCGTCCCGGGCGAGGGCGCGCTGTTCGTAGGCGGGGTAGAGCTGGCCGACCGAGCGGCGGTATTCGGCTTCGGAGACCGCCAGGCGGCGGAACTCGGCGGGCAGCGGGATGGCCAGCACCTCGGTCATGTCGAGGCCTTCTTCGGCGGCCTGGCGCAGGGTCTGGTCGAGCCACACGAGCCAGGCACGGGTCTGGCGGATCGGGGCGCTGTCGGTGCTCACCGGGCCGTGGCCGGGCACGAGGCGGGCGAAGGGCAGGGCTTCGAGTTTGGCGAGGGAGGCCTTCCAGGCGTCGAGGCGGGCGTGGGGCGTGGTGGGCGCGCGGTCGTTGAAGACCAGATCGCCGGCAAACAGGACACCGGTCTGGCGGTCGAGGATGACGAGGTCGGCGTCGGTGTGGCCATCGAGGGCGAGCAGCTCGAAGCGGTGGTTGCCCAACTGCAGCGGGCCGGCGGCGAGCTGGCGGGTTGGGGCGACAGGCTCGGTGCCGGCCATCCAGTCACCGGCGAGGCGGTACATGTTCTCGTTGAAGCTGCCGCCCTCGGTGTGGATGCCGTGGATCGTGCCAGGCAGGGCGGCCAGGGTTTCGGGCGGGAAGGCCTGGTTGCCGAGGAAGTGGTCGGGATGATGATGGGTGTCCACCACCATCACCACCGGCTTGTCGGTGATGCGGGCGATGGCCCGGCGCAGCTGCTCGCCGTAGGCCCGGCTGGGGCCGCTGTCGATCACCAGCACGCCGGCCGAGGTGACGACGAAGGCGGTATTGACGATGTTGCCGCCGTTCTTCGTGCTGAAGTCTTCGCTGCGGCCGGTGAGCACCCAGGTGTCGGGGGCGATCTGCTCGGGGGCGAGGCCGTAGTCCATGTCGGCCGCGGCCAGCAGCAGGGCCCAGCCGAGGGTGAAGGTGGCGGTGAGGGTTCGGGCGACGCGCTTCATTTTTCGATCGCAGCCGAGATGGTGTTGCCGTTGTTGTCGCGGCCGCTCACCCGGTAGCCGGCGGCGGCACGGGCGGCGGGGATGTCAACAGTGAAGACCGGATTTTCGGAGAGGGGTTCGAAACCTTCGATGTGCATCAGGGGCTGGCCGGCCTCGTCGGTGAGGCGCAGGTCCTGGATGTAGAAGGCGGGCACGCCGGCGGCAAGGCCGGTGTCTTCCGGGTGGATCACCCGCAGGCGGATGCGCTCGCCGCCTTCCTTCTTGGCCCACACGCGGCTGCTCACTTCGCCCAGGCGCTTCTGCCATTCGGGCGAGGCGCTGCCGGCGGAGGGCAGGGTACAGCCGCCACCGGCGGTGTTTACCCAGGTGCCCCCCACGTGCCAGGTGCCGTCTCCGGTCAGGGCCGCGGCGCGGACGGGGGAGGACTGCTGCAGCTTGATCCGGAAACCGAGGCCCGGCAGCGCGCCGGACGGCTCGAAACGTACTATTTTTACTATGGGGTTGAAGTCGGCAAAGACGATGACTTCGCGCACGTCGGGCAGTTCGCTGGCGTCGACGCTCACGGGCACGTTGAGGGCGTTCTCGGCGGTGAGGGGCGCGGTGACCTTGACCCGGCTGTCGAAGCGGACGCGCGCCTTGGCCGGGAAAAACTCCTTGCGCATGTCGCTCCAGCGGGGCGAATCCAGGGGGTCGGCCTGGGGGGCAGGGCTGGCGGGGTGGGCCAGGGTGCAGACAGCGGCGAATGCCCCAGCTGCAAGGGCGTGCAGTAGTTTCAAGCTTGGTCTCCTCGTGGCGGCCTGCTCGTTGGCGGCGCGCTCTATGATGAGATGAACGGCTGCAAGCTTCGTGCCTGAGGCTGCGGCGCGGGCTGGAGGGCCTCTAACGGCAGTGGGGGATGCCGGGCGGGCGCTTCTGCTGCCCGGTGGTTGTGTGCCGGCGTAACGTGTTCCGCGTCGGGTTGTTGCAGTTTGGAGCACTTGATGAGGAATGAAGCAGCTGTATCGGGCGAATTGCCCGTCAGGCCGGGGCTGGCGCAGATCATTAAAAGTTTCGCTGTTGCCAACAGCCCTTTTTATATCGGGAAATTTTCCCGAAATGCAGATTTCCGTGATGCGGCCGCGTTGATGGCACGGCTTTTGCGGATTGACCGTGCTGCGTACTCGGGCGTGGCCGGGAGGTGGCCCGTCCGTCGTGTGCTTCAGCACCTTCTCGAAGGAGACATTCAATGATCCAAAGGAGCAAAAATATGAAAAAGCCGTTTGCGATGTCGATCATCGCTGCAGCGCTGATGGTTGCTGGCGCGGCCCAGGCGAAGGAAGTCACCGACGCCGACATCCTCAACGATGCGAAGACCACCGGCGACGTCGTTCATTTCGGCCTTGGCCAGCAGGGTCAGCGCTTCAGCACGCTGGACAAGATCAACACCAAGACCGTCAAGAACCTGGTTCCGGTCTGGTCGTTCTCCTTTGGCGGCGAAAAGCAGCGCGGCCAGGAATCCCAGCCGCTGGTGTACGACGGCAAGATGTACGTGACGGCCTCCTACAGCCGCATCTTTGCCCTCGACGCCAAGACCGGCAAGAAGCTGTGGAAGTACGAGCACCGTCTGCCGGAAGGCATCATGCCGTGCTGTGACGTGATCAACCGCGGCGCCGCGCTGTACGACAACCTGGTGATCTTCGCCACCCTCGACGCCCAGCTCGTGGCCCTCAACAAGGACACCGGCAAGGTCGTCTGGAAGGACAAGATCGACGACTACGCCGCTGGCTACTCCGCCACGGCGGCTCCGCTGATCGTCAAGGGCCTGGTCATCACCGGCGTGTCCGGTGGCGAGTTCGGCGTTCAGGGCCGCATGGAAGCCCGCGACGCCAAGACCGGCAAGATGGTCTGGATGCGTCCGACCGTCGAAGGTCACATGGGTTACAAGTGGGTGAATGGCGAGAAGGTCGAGAACGGCATCTCCGGCACCCTCAACGCCACCTGGACCGGCGACCTCTGGAAGACCGGCGGCGCGGCCACCTGGAACGGCGCCACCTACGATCCGGAAACCAACCTGATCTTCGCGGGTACCGGCAACCCGGCCCCGTGGAACAGCCACCTGCGTCCTGGCGACAACCTGTTCTCGTCCTCCACCGTGGCCATCGACCCGGATACCGGCAAGATCGTCTGGCATTATCAGACCACCCCGCACGACGGCTGGGACTTCGACGGTGTGAACGAATTCGTGTCCTTCGACTACAAGGATCCGAAGACCGGCAAGGTCATCAAGGCGGGCGGCAAGGCTGACCGTAACGGCTTCTTCTTCGTGCTCGACCGTACCAACGGCAAGCCGCTGAACATCTTCCCGTTCGTCAAGGACATCACCTGGGCCAAGGGCTTCGACATGGCCACCGGTCGTCCGCTGTATGTGGATGAGAACCGTCCGGGCGACCCGACCGCTGGCGCCGACGGCAAGAAGGGCAAGAGCGTCTTCGCGGCTCCGTCCTTCCTGGGCGGCAAGAACCAGCAGCAGATCGCCTACAACCCGCAGACCGGCCTGTTCTACGTGCCGGCCAACGAGTGGGGCATGGACATCTGGAACGAGCCGGTCTCCTACAAGCGCGGCGCGGCCTACCTGGGCGCGGGCTTCACCATCAAGGCCCTGCACGACGACTACATCGGCTCGCTGCGCGCGATCGATCCGGTTGCCGGCAAGATCGTCTGGGAAAACAAGAACTTCGCTCCCCTGTGGGGCGGCGTGCTGACCACCGCCGGCAACCTGACCTTCTACGGTACCCCCGAAGGCTACCTGAAGGCGCTGGACGCCAAGTCCGGCAAGGAAGTCTGGTCCTTCCAGACCGGCTCCGGCGTGGTGGCTCCCCCGGTCACCTGGATGGAAAACGGCGAGCAGTACGTGGCCGTGGTGTCTGGCTGGGGCGGCGCTGTGCCCCTGTGGGGCGGCGATGTGGCCCGTCGCGTGAACTTCCTCGAGCAGGGTGGTTCCGTGTGGGTGTTCAAGCTGCACAACGGCAAGTAATCCCGTTTGGGAGTAGGTGGCCCGGAACATCGGGCCGCCTGGTTGCGGAAACGGCACGGATGCGAAGCATCCGTGCCGTTTTTTTTGACTGATCGGGCAACCGCCGCTCGATGCAGCAAGAGGGTGGTCTGCGTCACGCGTGGTCCGGATTCGCAGCCCGGATGCATGCGGCGATCTGCGCCACCATTCATGCCTCATTACCCGCCGTCAAATGCGGTCTCCGGTGTATCGATTTGAACCGGGCGACGCTCCCCTGAGAATATTGCTGACGGACCCATTTCATCGTCAATCGGTGATGGACTGATGATTGGCCGTCAATTTGGCAACCGCAATCTATCGGACATTTCCAGGAATATGCGGCGATATGTCGCATCATTCCGGATCGGTGCGCACCGTAGAATCGGCGCGGGACGTCTTCATTCAGAATAATTTTCACCCTCGAAATAGATTGTCAATTTCGTTTAATTGGCAGCCGAATTGGCCAGGGTCGGTAACGGTGAGACGAACGCCATTGCAGCGGTCTGGCTGCAGGGACGCGTTCATCGTTTGAGCGGAAATCGGGTAATGGATCGAAAGTATCGGTGTGAGCCGGGTCAGCTTGTAAAAGTGCATGCCGGCCGGATTCCTGGAGAGTCCGACGGGCGTCGGCGTAGGCCGGATGTAATGACCTGTGTCAGACCGCTCGTCGCGCTGCTGGCGACGTTCTCGATGTCTGCCCACGGGCAGGAAACCACCCTGGACACCTTGACGGTGATCGCCCCCGCCTTCAAGCGCTCGACCGCCCCCCGGCTCGGCTCCATCGACATGAGTGAGAGCGATATCGCCGCCCGGCGCGCCGGGGTGACCGACAGCACCCAGCTCCTGCGGGATGTGCCAGGGATGAGCGTGTACAGCGCCGGTGGCATCTCGGGGCTGCCGGTGATCCGGGGCATGGCGGACGATCGCATCCGCGTGCAGGTGGATGGCGCCGACCTGATGGCGGCCTGCCCCAATCACATGAACGCTGCGCTCTCGTACATCAACCCCAGCAAGGTTGCGGAAATCACCGTTTACCCGGGCATTGCGCCGGTGAGCGTGGGGGGTGACAGCATCGGCGGGGTGATCCAGGTCCGCTCGGCGCCACCTGCCTTTGCCGGCAGCGCGGACGAGGCTGGTGCCAGTGGCACGCTGGGTTCGTATTACCACAGCAACGGCAACGCCGTGGGTTACAACGCTGGCGTCGAGTGGGTCGGGCAGCGCTTCAACCTCTCCTACAGCGAGTCCCAGGCCCGTTCGGGCAACTACAAGGCGGGTGGCGTCTTCAAGCCCGCGACCAAGGGGAGGGAGGATGGCGCCCCGATCCCCGGCGACGTGGTGGGGTCGAGCGGGTTTTCCGGCGCGCACAATCGCGAGGTCGGCATCGCGTTCAGGCAGGACCGGCATGTCCTCCAGTTGACGGCCAGCGAGCAGCGGGTGGGCTTCGAGGGTTTCCCCAATCAGCGCATGGACATGACCGACAACAAGAACACGATCATCAACCTGCGCTATTTCGGCGAGTTCGACTGGGGGGCGCTCGAGGCCCGGTTCTCCGACCAGGATGTGCGTCACCAGATGGACATGGGCAAGGATCGCTATTCCTACGGCACCGGAATGCCCATGGAAAGCAAGGCCCACACCCGTAACGCCCTGGTGCAGGCCAATGTGACGCTGTCGGAGCGGGATCTGCTACGGGTCGGCAGCGAATACCAGTCGTACATCCTTTACGACTGGTGGCCGCCGGTGGGTGGCGTGATGGGGCCCAATGCGTTCTGGAACGTGGACTACGGCCGCCGTTACCGCAGCGATCTCTTCGCCGAATGGGAGGCCCGCTGGCAGCCGGAATGGACCAGTCTGATCGGCGTTCGCGGAACCCGCGTGACCACCGACGCGGCGGCCGTGCAGGGCTACGACAACGGCCTCGCCGCATCCTGGGGTAATGACGCCGCGGCCTTCAACGCCCGCGACCACAAGCGTGTGGACAACAACTGGGATTTCACCGCGCTGCTGCGCTTCGCCCCCGACGGCACCCGGCGCTACGAAGGCGGCTACGCCCGCAAGTCCCGGGCGCCGAGCCTGTACCAGCGTTATCCGTGGTCCACCAACCCGATGGCCGCGCTGATGAACAACTTCGTGGGCGACGGCAACGGCTATGTCGGCAATGTCGATCTGCGGCCCGAGGTGGCACACACGGTCAGCCTCAGCGGCGACTGGAACGACGCCGAAAAGACGCGCTGGAGCCTGAAGGCGACGGCCCACTACAGCTACGTCGAGAACTACATCGACGCGCGGCGCTGCGATATCGGCCAGTGCAGCGCCGAGAACCTCACCAGGACCGCCGGTTTCGTGCATCTGCAGTACGTCAACCAGCAGGCGCGCCTGTACGGTTTCGAGCTCTCCGGCCAGGCCTTGCTCGGGCGGGCCGAGAGCCTTGGCAGCTTCTCGGCCACCGGCCTGCTCAACTACGTGCGCGGCGAAAACACCACTACCGGCGACAACCTCTACAACATGATGCCCCTCAACACCAGGCTCGCGCTGGTGAATCGCCTCGCCGGCTGGACGAACACCGCGGAAGTCCTGCTGGTGAAGGGCAAGAGTGACGTCTCCCAGGTGCGCAACGAGATTCCGACGGCGGGCTACGGCCTCCTCAACCTGCGCAGCAGCTACCAGTGGAAGATGGCGCGCCTGGATGCAGGCATCGAGAACGTCTTCGACAAGAACTACGCACTTCCGCTGGGCGGCGCCTATGTCGGCCAGGGGGCGTCGATGACCACCGGCGGCATCCCCTGGGGCTACGTCGTGCCGGGCCGCGGGCGCTCCTTCAATGTCGCCCTCAACCTGAACTTCTGATCCTCCGAGCCCCCGATGCAATTCCATCTCCCTGTCCGGAAAGCCTTTTTCATTGCCTGCGCGGGCAGCCTCGCGCTCCAGGGCTGCGGTGGCGGCGGCGACGACGGCCCCGCCATCGAAGCCAACACCCAGACGATCCGCTTCGACGCGGCGCCCGTCCTCAACAAGGGCGGCACGGCGACCGTCGTCGCGGTGGCCAGCTCCGGGCTGCCGGTGCGCTATGGCAGCGCCACGCCCGGCGTGTGCAGCGTGGATGCGGGCAGCGGTCTGGTGACCAGCCTGACTCTCGGCAATTGCGTGGTGTCGGCCAATCAGGCCGGCAACAGCCGGTACGCCCAGGCGCCCGAGGCGACGCTCACGCTGCCGGTGGCGTTCTCGCCGGTGCAGAGCATCACGTTTGGTGCGGCGCCCAGCCTCAGCCTGGGCGGCACGGCGGTGGTGTCGGCATCGGCAACCTCGGGCCTGCCTGTGAGCTTCAGCAGCCAGAGCGCGGGCGTCTGCTCGGTGGTTCCCGATTCCGGCGTGGTCACGGCGCTGCTGGCCGGCAACTGCGTGATCGCGGCCAATCAGGCGGGCGATGCTAACTACCACGCCGCGGCGCAGGTCACCCAGTCCATCGTGGTGAGTGCGCCGGTGAGCGTGCGGGTGCCCGGCGTACCGGGCGGCGTGACGGCGGCGCCCGGTACGGTGGCGGATTCGGTGCTCGTCAGCTTCGGTGGAACCGACAGCGGCGGCAGCCCGATCACCGGCTACACGGTCACGTCCGTGCCGGCGGGCATCACCGCCTCCGGGACGGCCTCGCCGATCGCCGTCGCCTGCCCGAACAACTGCCGCGGTTACGCGCTTTCGGTGGCTGCACAGAATGCCGTGGGCACGGGCAGCGCCTCGGCGCCGGTGCCGGTCACGGCCGCGTATCAGGTGGTCGAGACCTTCTACGAACCCGATACCCAGCCCAACAACTCGATCTTCATCGGGACCTTCACCTTCAATTTCACTGCAGGCACGGTGTCGGATCTCAAAGGCATCCTGAGCGAATCCATGACCGGTGGCTCGACGGGCTACCCCGGCGATTCGATGAAATGGCTGTCCCTTGATTACCAGCTCGTCAGCTGGCGTGATGCGACTCTGGGTGGCACTTTTGTCGCCAGTTTCAGGAACAACAACACCAATACCTTCCTCAGCAGCGCGACCGGCGATGGCTGGTCGCCGCAGCAGGGGGTGACGGTAGGTGGGCGTTATTACGGGTCGCCTGGCGCAAACCCCGGAAACGCCTATGCGCTTATTTTCGTTCCCGATGATCCAACCGCCACGCTCACTCGTGCTCAATTGATCCTGCTGGCCTACGCCGACTGCGCGCCCGGCGGCATGATGGGGGATACCTGCATGACCGGGACGGCATTTGCCGGATATGGCAGCGATGGCACGATGGGTGGTGTTCCGCGTTCACAGCTTATTACAAGAAAGTGATATCCATTGGCTTGATTCAATAAGGGCCAATCTGGCGACGATTTGTCGCACAGGTGAATTCACCCGAAAAAATATAATTGTTTCTATTTCTTCGGGAGGATTCAATGAAATTAAGTACGATTTCTGCTGCCCTGGCGGGCGCAATGGCGCTGGTTGCGTGTGGCGGCGGCGGTGGCAGCAGCAGTTCCTCGGGCAGCTCCACGCTTTCGGGCAGTGTCGCGGATGGCTATCTGAGTGGTGCCAAGGTCTGTCTGGACAAGAACAAGAATGGCGCCTGTGACACTGGCGAGCCCACCACCACGACCGGCTCCGGCGGTGCCTACTCCCTGAGTGGCCTTTCCGAGAGCGACGCCGGCGCCTACCCGCTGGTGGTTGAAGTGCCGGCCAGCGCGGTGGATTCCGATACCGGAGCGGCCGTCGGCAAGTCCTTCGTGCTCAAGGCGCCGGCTGGCAAGTCCGGTTTCGTCAGCCCCATCTCCACCCTGGTCCAGCAGAAGCTCGACAGCGGCGCGGCTACCACGGTGGATGCGGCCGTCGCGGCCGTCAAGGCGGATCTTGCCGCGGCCGGCCAGACGGCCCCCGCCGATCTCTTCGCCAACTATCTGTCGGCAAACGATACGGGCACGCACACCATCGCGCGCACGCTCACCGCGTCCGTGAAGACCTACTACGAAGCCGTCAAGGATGGCCTGTCGTCCAACGCTCAGATCAAGGCCCTGCAGGACGCGGCCCTGACTCAGGCGATGTCCGACCTGCGCACCGGCACGCGCACAGGCCTCGCCACGGTGACGGCGGCGGTGGTGGCCAAGGCCAGCGCCGACACCGCGTCCCAGAGCGCCGCGACCCAGGACGTGACGATCAACTTCGACGTCGTGAACAGTGGTGCTTCGGTGCGTTGCGGCGATGTGGTCACGCTGCCCAACACCCAGCTGTGGGATCACACCCCCACCAATACCTCGGCGGTCGCGGCGACGACGCAGGCCGCCCAGACCTCGACCGGCAAGCTGGTCGATCTGCGCTTCTACGTGAGCAACGTGGCCCTCGTGGATCAGGACGGTAACGCGACGCCGGTCGTCCTGACCGAGAACGCCGGCCAGTCCAAAGGCCTGGCGCTGCTGAACTTCGGCTACAACACCGTGAGCAGCGGTGCCACCTACGCCAACGTGACCTGCTCGCCGACCACCGGCTACGTGACCAGCATCACCGGCAAGGTCAAGCCCGGCACCTACACCGGCGTGACGATGGTGGTGGGCGTTCCCCTGTACGGCCCCGACATGGTCCGGCAGAACCACAGCAACGCCGCCGACACCGCCAACTCGCTGCCGCTGCAGAACAGCGCGATGGCCTGGTCGTGGCAGTCCGGCCGCAAGTTCACCAAGCTCGAGTTCTGGCCGACCACCCCGGTCCAGAAGCCCAACAGCTCGACCACCTCGAAGTGGGTCGTGCATCTGGGCTCGACGGGGTGTTCCGGTGATCCGACCGTGGGCACCACGGCCCCGACGAGCTGCACCAACCCCAACCGCGTGAAGCTGGCGTTCAGCAGCTTCAATGCATCGTCCCAGAAGGTTGTGCTCGACATCGGCCAGCTCTTCAAGAACTCCGATCTGCAGTACGACGCAGGCGGCGCGGCGGGTTGCATGTCCGGCACGACCGACCCCGAGTGCGGCCCGATCTTCAAGGCGCTGGGGCTGGATCTGAGCACTGGCGTGATGTCCACCACCGTGGCGCAGTCGGTCTTCAGCGTGAAGTGACAGGATGAACCGTTCGATATGGATCGGTGGCCTCGTGGCCATCCTCGGTGTCGGCGGTTGGCTCTGGCAGGGCGGGCGGCATGCCGTTCCGCCTGCCCCGGAGCCGGCTTCGGTATGGGTATGGCAGTTGCCGGCCGGTTTTCCCCGGCCGGTGGTGCCCGCCGACAATCCCATGACCGAAGAGGGCTTTCAGCTTGGCCGGCGCCTGTTCTACGACAAGCGCCTGTCGGGCAATGGCACGCAGGCCTGTGCCTCGTGCCACATCCAGCGGCTGGCGTTCACTGACGGCCGCGCGCTGCCGGTGGGCTCGACCGGTGATGTGGGCGCGCGCAGCGCCATGAGCATCGCCAACGTGGCCTATTACCCCACGCTCACCTGGGCCAACCCGTCCCAGACGACGCTGGAGATCCAGGCGGTGGTGCCCATGTTCGTCGAGAACCTGGCCATCGAACTGGGCATCAACGACGAGAACAAGGCCGAGGTGCTGGGCCGCTTTCGTGCCGACGCCGACTATCGGCAGCGCTTCGCCAAGGTGTTTCCGGGGCAGGCGGAGCCGATCAACTTCGAGAACATCATCCGGGCGATCTCGACCTTCGAGCGCGGGGTGATCTCCGGCAATTCCCGCTACGATCAGGCGCTGGCCGGCAAGCTGTCCCTCAGCGAGCGCGAGGAGCGAGGCCGGGCGCTGTTCTTTGGCGACAAGGCGCGCTGTTCGGAATGCCACCGCGGCTACAACTTCTCGGATCAGACCTACGACGTCACCACCCGCGACGTACCGCGGCCGTTTCACAACACCGGCCTCTACAACGTGGATGGCAAGGGCGCTTACCCCGACGACAATCCGGGCCTGATCGGCGTGATGCCCCAGCCCGAGAACATGGGGCGTTTCCGCACGGTGAGCCTGCGCAACATCGCACTCACCGCGCCCTACATGCACGACGGCTCCGTCGAGACGCTGGAAGCGGTGCTCGACTTCTACGCCGCCCATGGCCGCAACGTGACGCGCGGCCCGTTCAAGGGCGACGGCCGTCGCAATCCGCTGAAAGACCCGATCATCGACAAGATCCGTCTGGATGCCCGCGACAAGGCCGACATCATCGCCTTCCTGAAGACCCTGACGGACGAGGAGTTCGTCGCCAATCCGCGCTTTGCGGATCCATTCTGATCTTCCTTCCCGCTGGCCGGCGGCTCACGCCGCCAGCGTCATCAGGCTCGTGTTGCCGCCCGCCGCGGCGGTGTTGATCGACACGGCCCTTTCCACCACCAGCCGGTACAGCGGGTAGCGCCCGTCGGGCCCGGCTTCGACCAGCGGCAGGATGCGCGTCGGATGCTCGGCCAGCCGGCGGTGCAGGTCGGCGCGGCGCTCGCGGCTGCCGGCGTGGAGCACGCCGTCCACGGTGAGGAGCGCGCCCTCGTCGATCTGCACGACGGCGGCGGCCAGCCCGTCCGGGAGGGCGTCGAGGGCAGCGGCGGCCACGGCGCCGTGCACCACTGCCGGCGTGTTGCCGCTGGCGAGTGCGGCGGCAAAATGGACGAGCAGGGTGTCCCGGTCGTCGGCCACGCACAGGATCGTGCCGCGGGGCGCAAAGCTCAGGGTGTTGCGTTCGCCGGTGGGGCCGGGGAGCGTTGCCCGGCAGGCCAGCGGCGAGGTGGTGGCGAAATCGGCGCAGGCTTCGGCCAGGCTGCGCAGCCCCTCGTGGTGGGCCCAGGCGCGCAGCGTGTCGAAGCGGGCGAGGCGGCAGTCATCCACACCACTGTCGTCCAGCGTCAGCCCCAGGGTGGCCGGTGGCACCGGCAGATCGCCCATCAGCCGCGGCAGGTAGAACGGCCCGCCGGCCTTCGGCCCGGTGCCGGATTTGCCTTCGCCGCCAAAGGGCTGCACGCCCACCACGGCACCGATCAGGTTACGGTTGATGTAGAGGTTGCCGGCGCGGACGCGGCGGGTGGCCAGGCCGATGCGCTCGTCGATGCGGCTGTGCATCCCGAAGGTGAGGCCGTAGCCGGTGGCGTTGATGGTGTCGATGAGTTCGTCGAGCCGGCCGGCGTGGTAGCGCAGCACGTGCAGCACGGGGCCAAAGACCTCCCGTTCCAGCTCGGCGATGCTGTCGATCTCGATGAGCGTGGGCGGCACGAAGCTGCCGGTGGCGCAGGCGTCGGGCAGCGGGCACTGGATCACCCGGTGGCCGATGGTGCGCAGCCGGTCGATGTGGGCGAGCAGCGCCGCACGGGCGGTGTCGTCGATCACCGGGCCCACGTCGGTGGATAGCCGGGCCGGGTTGCCGATGGCGAGCTCCATCATCGCCCCGGTGAGGAGCTCGATCACCCGGTCGGCGATCTCTTCCTGCAGGCACAGCACGCGCAGGGCCGAGCAGCGCTGGCCGGCGCTGTCGAAGGCCGAGGCGAGGGCGTCCTGCACCACCTGTTCGGGCAGGGCCGAGGCGTCCACGATCATCGCGTTCTGGCCGCCGGTCTCGGCGATCAGGCGGGCGGGCGGTGCGTCAGCGGGGCGCTGGGCCAGCTGGCGATGGATCTGCCGGGCGACCTCGGTGGAGCCGGTGAACACCACGCCGCGGATGCGCGGGTCGGCCACCAGCGCCGCGCCCACCCGCTCGCCCTGGCCGGGCAGCAGCTGCAAGGCCGCCCGGGGGACGCCGGCGGCGTGGAGCAGATGCACCGCCAGCGCGGCGGTGAGGGGCGTCTGCTCGGCGGGCTTGGCGAGCACCGGGCTGCCTGCGGCCAGCGCGGCCACCACCTCGCCAACGAAGATCGCGAGCGGGAAGTTCCACGGGCTGATGCACACCACCGGCCCGGGGGCGGTGGCGCTGGGGGGCAGGTGTTCGATCTGGGCGGCGTAGTAGCGGCAGAAATCCACCGCCTCGCGCACCTCGGCGACGGCGTTGGCGCGGGTCTTGCCGGCTTCGCGGATGCACAGGCTGATGAACTCGGTCTGATGAGCCTCGAAGGCGTCGGCGGCGGCGCGAAGCGCGCTGGCCCGGCGGGGGGGCGGCACGGCGTGCCAGTCGTCGGCAAAGGTGTCGGCGGCGTCCACCGCGCGGGCCACGTCGGTGAGGGTGGCTTCGAGCACGGTGCCCACCTGATCCTGCCGGTTGGCGGGGTTGGTGACGGGCAGGTAGGGCGTGCCGGAGGGCGGGTGGCTGGCGAGGATCGGCTCGGCGCTCCACGGGCGGCTGGCGAGGAGGGCGAGCTCGGCGTCGAGGCGGTTGATCTCGGCGTCGCTGGCGAGATCGAGCCCGGCGGAGTTGCGCCGGGTGGGGCCGAAGAGATCCCGCGGCAGGGGTATCGCCGGATGGGGGTGGCCGCCGTCCCGGCGCACCGCGTCGAGGGGGTCGGTCAGCAGGGCGTCCACCGGCACGGCTTCGTCCACGATGCGATTGACGAAGGAGGTGTTGGCGCCGTTCTCCAGCAGGCGCCGCACCAGATAGGGCAGCAGGCTGGCGTGGTTGCCCACCGGGGCGTAGATGCGGCAGCGGCCGCCGGGCTGGCCCGGGGTGACCACGTTGTCGTAAAGGGGCTCGCCCATGCCGTGGAGGCACTGGAACTCGTATTCGGTCACGCCCTTGTCGGCGGCCATCTGCGCCACGCTGGCGAGGGTGTGGGCGTTGTGGGTGGCGAACTGCGGATAGATGCGGTCGGCCACGGCCAGCAGGCGCGCGGCGCAGGCGAGGTAGGAGAGATCGGTGTGCACCTTGCGGGTGAACACCGGGTAACCAGCCAGGCCATCCACCTGGGCGCGCTTGATCTCGGCATCCCAGTAGGCGCCCTTGACGAGCCGGATCATGATGCGCCGGCCGTGCTCGCGCGCCCGCTCGGCCAGGTGTTCGATCACGAAGGGGCAGCGCTTCTGGTAGGCCTGCACGACCACGCCGAGGCCCGTCCAGCCGGCCAGATCCGGCTCGGCCAGCAGGCGTTCGACGAGATCGAGGGAGAGCTCCAGCCGGTCGGCTTCTTCGGCGTCGATGTTCACCCCGATGTTGTAGCCGCAGGCGAGCTGCATCAGCGCCGCGAGGCGCGGGTAGAGCTCGTCCATCACCCGCTGGCGCTGGGCGCGGCAGTAGCGCGGGTGGAGCGCCGACAGCTTGATGGAGATCCCCGGGCCATTGACCACGCCGCGCCCGGCGCTGGCCTTGCCGATGGCGTGGATGGCGTGCGCGTAGGCGTCGGTGTAGGCCTCGGCATCGGCGCGGGTGGCGGCGGCCTCGCCGAGCATGTCGAAGGAGTGGGTGTAGCCGTGGCGGGTGCTTGCCTCGCTGCGCTTGAGGGCGGCGGCGATGGTCTCGCCCATCACGAACTGCTGGCCCAGGAGGCCCATTGCAAACTCCATCCCGCTGCGGATCAGCGGCTCGCCGCCCCGGGCGATGAGGCTTGCGAGGCTGCCGCCGAGGGTGTGCTCGCTGTGGGTGGCCACCAGCCGGCCGGTGAGCATCAGCCCCCAGGTGGCGGCATTGACGAACAGGGAGTGGCTGTGGCCCAGGTGGGCGCGCCAGTCGCCCTTGGCGATCTTGTCGCGGATCAGGCGGTCGCGGGTGGCGGTGTCGGGGATGCGCAGCAGGGCCTCGGCCAGGCACATCAGGGTGATGCCTTCCTGGGTCGACAGCGAGAACTCGTGCATCAGGTTGTCCACCCCGCTGGCGCCGTCGCGCTGCTGGCGCACCGCCACCACCAGCGCCCGGGCGTGCTCGGCGACGGCCACCCGGTCGAGGGGGATGGCGGCGAGTTCGGCGGCGAGGGCGGCCACCCGCGCCGCTTCGTCGCTGCGGCAGTGGGCGGAGATGGCGGCACGGTGGTCGGCGGCGCGGCGGTCGGGCGGGGCGTTCATGGCGCAGGCTCCTCGAACGGCGGTGGGGCTACATGGGTTCGAGCGCGGCGGCGGGCGGGAGTTTCGCAGTGGGCGGATAATGGCGGCAGGATTTTGCATCCCCGCACTTTCACCTTCTGCATGGAGAACCCGCATGAACCGTCTGGACAACAAAGTGGCCCTGGTGACCGGCGCCGCCCGGGGCATTGGCGAGGCCATCGCCCGGGCTTTTGCCTTTGAGGGCGCCCGCTGCTACCTGAGCGACATCGACGACACCCGGGGCCAGGCGTTGGCCGATTCGATCGGCGGCAACGCCGTCTATCTGCGCCTCGACGTGCGCGAGGAGGCCGACTGGCAGGCGGCGATGGCGCGCATCGTCGCCGACGCCGGGCAGCTCGACGTGCTGGTGAACAACGCCGGGATCACCGGCTTCGAGTCCGGCTCCGGCCCCCAGAACCCGGAGCACGCCAGCCTGGACGACTGGCGCCGGGTGCATCACACCAACCTGGACGGCACCTTCCTGGGCTGCCGCTTCGCGATCCAGACCATGCGCGCAAAGGGCAATGGCGGCTCGATCATCAACATGTCGTCCCGTTCGGGCGTGGTGGGGGTGCCTGGGGCGTCGGCGTATGCCTCGTCGAAGGCCGGCATCCGCAACCACAGCAAGACGGTGGCGCTGTACTGCGCCGAGCAGGGCCTGCCGATCCGCTGCAACTCGGTGCATCCGGCGGCGATCCTCACCCCCATGTGGGAGCCGATGCTCGGCTCCGGCGCCGGGCGCGAGGGGCGGATGCAGGCCTTCGTGCGCGCCAACCCGGCCCGCCGCTTCGGCCGCCCGGACGAGGTGGCCGCGGTGTGCGTGCTGCTGGCCTCGGACGAGGCGCCCTATGTGAATGGCTCGGAGCTGACCATCGACGGCGGCATCCTGGCCGGCTCGGCGGTGTCGCCGGGGGCGAGCGACGATTGAACCCGCCGGATCACCCCTTTGCTCCTCGCGACGAGCACGGTGCTGCTCGGGCGCAGTCCGGCGCTCGTCGCGAGGAGCAAAGGGCTGCTCGCGAACAGCTCGGAAGTCCTCCGGAGCAGCTTTTTGCTCCTCGTGAGCAGCTCGGAGCTCGTCCGGAGCAGCACCGAGGCCCTCGGGAGCAGCCCTTTGCTGGTCGCGACGAGCTCGCAGCAAAGGGCGAGGAGCGCCGGGCTCGTCGGTAGCAGCGGCGCCGTGCTCGAGAGCAGTTCGCCCCATCGGTTGAGCAGCGCGCGGGTGCTCCGGACCCGACGATCGGGCCCGGCTATCTGGCCGGTGTCGGCAGGTCCGGGCATTGGGGCAGGTAGTCGATGTCCTTCGACACCCAGTGTTTCCATTGCTCGGCGGTCATGTTGCGGGTGAGCTTGCCGCACAGCATGCCCGGCCAGCGGGCGGGGCCGGCCCACAGGTGGAGGGCGCCGTTGCGGCTGGCGGAGTGGATGAGCTGGCCGTTGTTGCGGAAGGCCACCCACTGCACGGCGTCGGTGTGACCTTCGAGGGGCCGGCCGACGGGCACCCCGGTTTCGGCATGCCACAGGCGCAGGTTGCGGTCCCAGCTGCCCGACACGATGTGGCGGCCGTCGGGGCTCACGTCCACGCTGGTCACCCAGCGGCGGTGGCCTTCGAGGGCCTCGCCGACGGCCTCGCCGGTGGCGGCATCCCAGATGCGCAGGGCGTCGTCGGCGCCGCCCGAGTAGATGCGTTTGCCGTCCGGGCTGAAGGTGGCGGCGAGCACCCAGTTGTCGTGGCCGGTCATGGGGTGCCCGATGAGCTGGCCGAACTGCGGGCCGGGGGTGAGGTTCCAGTGGCGCAGGCTGCGGTCGGCGCTGGCCGAGACGAGCCCGCGGCCGTCCGGGCGCCAGGCGAGGGCGGCAATCCAGTGGTCGTGGCCCTTGAGGGGCGGGCCGGCGGGGCGGCCGTCGGCGTGCCACACCCGCACGCTGGCGTCCCAGCCGCCGGTGGCGACCAACTTGCCGTCGGGGCTCCAGGCCACCGCCGAGACGGGGCCGGGGTGGGCGGCGACGGGTTCGCCGATCGCCTCGCCAGTGCGCCCGTCGGCCAGGCGCAGGCTGCCGTCGTAGCCGCCGGCGGCGAGCCGCGCACCATCGGGGCTGAAGCGGAGGGCGAGGGTGGGCGCGGGCCACGGGGGCAGGGCGAGCTCGCCCGGGGGGCTGGCGTCGCGGTTGTCGGTGGCGGCGCCGGCCTTCCCGTCGTTCTTGTCGCCGCGTTTGTCGCCGCGTTTGTCGTCATCCCGCTCGCTGGCGCGGTTGGCGGACACCCGCCACAGGTGCAGGCGCAGGTCTTCGCCGGCGCCGGCGATGCGCTTGCCGTCGGCGCTCACCGCCAGGCTGACGAGCTGCCGGCTGCCGTCGGCGAGGGGGGCGCCCACCGGCGAGGTGGTGCGGGGGTTCCACAGGCGCAGGCTGCGGTCGAGGCTGATGGAGACGATGCGGTCGCCGCCGGCCTGGGTGAAGCGTGCCGAGGTGACGGCGTCGCCGTGGCCGGCGAGGGGTTCGCCGAGGGGGGCGCCGGTGGCGGCGTCCCACAGGCGCAGGGTGCCATCCTCGCTGGCGGAGAGGATCTCCCGGCCGTCGCGGCTGAAGGCCACGCTGCGCACCAGGCCGTCGTGGCCGACGAGGGGCGGGGCCGCCGGGCGGCCGCGGGCCACGTCCCAGATGATGAGGGTGTCGTCCCAGCCGCCCGAGACGAGGCGCTTGCCGTCGGGGCTGAAGGCCACGCAGCGCACCGAATCGGTGTGGCCGGTGAAGGGTTTGCCGATGGGGCGGCCGGTGGCCACGTTCCACAGGCGCAGGGTGTTGTCGTTGCTGCCGGTGACGAGGCGTTTGCCGTCCGGGCTGAAGGCGACGGCGGTGACGGCGTCCCGGTGGCCGGTGAGGGGCGGGACGGTGGGCTTGCTGGTGCGCACGTCCCACAGCATGGCGGTGCGATCGTCGCTGCCGGATGCCACGAGGCTGCCGTCGGGGCTGTAGGTGACGCTGCGCACGGCGTCCATGTGGCCGGTGAAGGGGAAGGCGAGGGCGGGTTCGAGGGTGGTGTCGCCCACATCCCACAGGCGCAGGGTGGTGTCGTTGCTGCCGGTGATGAGGCTGCGGCCGTCGGGGCTGAAGGCCAGGCTGCGCACCATGTCGCCGTGGGCGTCGATGGGGTCGCCGAGGCGGGAGGCGGTGCGGGCGTTCCAGAGCTGCAGGGTGTGCTCGTCGGCCACCGTGACGAGGCGCTCGCCGCCGGGGCTGACGGCCAGGGCGATGAGTTCGTCGGCGGTGCCCACCAGGCGCACCAGAAAGCGTTCGTGGCGCAGGCTGGCGAGGAGCTCGCCTTCGGCTTCGGCATCGGGCGGGCGCTCGGCGCCCCCCAGGCGCAGGGCGGCGAGCAGCTGGAGCAGGGCGCGCTCGTCCGGCTCGGGGCGCAGCCCGGCGAGCATGGCGGAAGATTCGGCGCGCAGGCGCAGGCCGGTGGAGTTGCGCAGCTCGGCCACGGCGCGGGCTTCGGCGCGCTGGGCGCGCTGGGCTTCGGCGAGGGCTTCGTCGGCATGAACGCGGGCCCGGTGCTCGGACCAGATCGAGCTGGCGGTGAGGGCGACCAGCGCCAGCCCGACGCCGGTCACGGTGGCCCGCCACCACTGGCTGGCGCGCATGTGGGTGGGGGCGAGGCTCAGGCGCGTCACCACGTCGCGGCTGGCGATGCCGTGGGCGACGGCGTCGAGGGTTTCGTCGAGCCAGATGGTGTCACCCACCGGGAGCCACCCGCTGATGGTGGGGACGAGCTCGGGATCGGTGAGGGCGCCGTCGATGCTGATGGGGATGATCGGCCGCTCGGGGTGGAGCTTGCGGAAGGTCTCGACCTCGGTCTTCACCCAGCCGGGGCGTTCGAGCATGCCCTTGTTGGCGATGATCACCAGGATGCGGGATCGGGCGAGGGCGCCCTTGAGGGTGTCGGTGAGCTCGTCGCCGGGGGCGGCTTCGTCTTCGCTGTAGAACACCGCGAAATCCCGCTCGCGCAGCTGGCGGGCGAGGTCGGACGCGTAGGACTGGGTGCCCCGGGGCAGGTGGCCGAGGGCGAAGGAGATGAACAGGTCGTAGCCGAACAGCCGCGCGGCGTAGGAGCGGTGCTCCCGGGGCGGGCGGCGACGGCGCTCTGCCTGCGCGGGGCCAGCCGGCGGGGCGGTCTGAGGCGGTGAGGGCGGGTCGTTCATGGTGCGAGCCTTTCGGCGTTCAGAGGAAGCCGCGCAGCTGCTGCTTCACATCCACGTAGCGCCTGGCGAAGGCTTCGCCGACCCGTTGGATCTCGGGGATGTGCTCGATGGAGTCGAGCGTCTGCACGTCGGCGGATTTGATGTCGGAGAGGCCCAGGGCGTCGAGGCCGGGCTGGCTCACGTCCGGGTCGTAGCGCACGTAGGCAAACTGCTTGGCGCCGGAGAAGGTGGCGTCGCCCACCAGATCGCCCACTTCGCGGTCGATGGGGCGGCCGAAGCGGCATTCGCCCAGCACCCGGCAGGCCATGTCCCAGCCGGCTGCGGCGGCGTTCATGAGGGCGCCGGGCACGGTCTTGGCGGCGTCGAGCAGCCACATGTCGCCGGGCTTGAGGCCGGGGCGCACGGCCGGCGTGCTGCCGGTGCCGGTGGAGACGATCAGCAGCTGGTCGGTGCCGGTCTTCCAGTTGAGCTTGTAGGGCGCGGCGGTGACCATCTGGAAGGCCAGGAAGGCGGCGTTGTTGTAGGTGGTGACGCCGCCGTCCACGAACACGAAGTCGTAGGCGCTCTTGCCCTTGCCGAGGGTGACGACCTCCGGCGGGAAGTAGGTGGGCGCGGCGGTGCTGGCGCGCACCAGCTGCCACAGGGGCAGCAGCAGGTTGCAGTCGGGGCGATTGCGCTGGTTGTACTTGGCGAAGGGGTTGTTGCTCACCGGCCAGGGCGAGTCGGTGGTGGCGTTCCGCATCACCATCATCAGTACCGAGCGCAGGCCGGGGCTGCCGAGGGTGGTGTCATTGCCCAGCGCGGCGGAGAACTCGGTCTGGAGCTTCTTCGCCAGCGGCTCCTTGTTGTAGGAATAGTGCAGGCGCTTGAGCAGTGAGGCCTTGTCGAACATCTGCTTGCCGCCATCCACGTAGAACTTGCGGATCTTGTCGGTGCTCATGCCGGCGGCGATGCAGGCGGCGATGATCGCCCCGGTGCTGGTGCCGCACACGAAGTCGAAGTAGTCGCACAGCAGCAGGTCGGGCTTTTTCAGTTCGGTGCGCAGGTCGGCTTCGAGTTTGGCGAGGATCTCGACGCTCATCAGCCCGAGGATGCCGCCCCCGTCGCAGGAGAGGATCTTCTTGGGGCCGGGTGCGGTGATGCGCTTTTCGAGGGCGGTGGGCATGGCGGGAATCCTTTCCTGGAGGGGGTGTGCGGGCAGTTACCACATCTTGCGGGTGTCGAGCCAGGTGACCTGTCCGGTGCGGCGCTTGACCTCATCGACCATGTGCTGGGTGCCACCGGGGCCGTCGCCGCCAGCGCCGTTCCAGAGGCAGATGAAGCGGGTGCGCTTGATGCCGCAGGCCAGCGCGCTGTTGAGCAGCCACAGGTTGCAGCGCTCGAAGGCGTTGAGTTCGTTGCCGTGGCTGTCGCGGGGCAGGGGGCCGAGTTCGTCGGGCATCACGCGGGGCGGCAGGCACAGGGGGTGGTCCCGCAGGGCCAGGTAGCGCTTCCTCCAGTCGTCGCCGTTGGCGGCGGGGAGCACCGACGCGGTGATGAAGTCCGGTTCGGGCAGGGGCAGCAGGAGCTGCACTTTCATGCCGCGGGCGATGGCGGCCTCGGCAAACAGGAGATCGCCGCCGGAGGCGCCCTGGGTGAGGGCGAGATCGCTGCCGCTGGCGCCGAGGTCGTCCAGCGCTCTGGCGATGGCGGCGGCGGCGATGGGCTCCTTGTCGGCGGGGAAGCGCGGGGTCTTGCGGTCGGGGGCGTCGACCATGTGGCCGGAGAACAGGAAGACCTTGTCGGGCTGGGTGTTCCTGGGTTCCTTGAGGCGCGACAGGGCGCGCTCGAAGGTGGCGATGCCGGCGGCCACCCGATCGGGCGCAAAGCCGACCGCCTGCAGCAGGCGCAGCTGCCCGACGGTGGAATCCAGCGAGAACCAGTCCTTGTCGGCGAGGGCGATGGCCTCCTTGTAGGCACGGGTGACGGCCGCGGCGTCGCCCCGCAGCACGGCCAGATCGCCCAGGGTGGCGCGGCCCCAGAAGTTGTTCTTGGCGAGGAGCTCGCAGCCGGCGGCCCACGACACGCCGCCGGCCATGCAGTCGATCTGGGCGTCGTAGGGCGAAGGCTGGCCGGTGAGATCGCGGTAGAGGTGGATCAGGGTGAGGGCGTTGATGCCCGAGTAGTAGTGGCCCGGCGCGGCGCGAAAGCCGGTGACGTAGGATTCGATGGCGTTGAGGAGCAGGGCGTCTTCGTAGCCGGCGTCGCTGCGTTTCTGTTCGGGCGTGCTGCCCTCGCGGTTCCAGGCCTCGACCCAGGCGTCCTTGTCGAGCCGGCCCAGCAGCGCCCAGGTTTCCACGTCCTTGGGGTGGTCGGCGAGGATCTTCTTGTAGATCGCCCGGGCGTCGTCATTGCGGCCGATGCGCTGCAGGCACAGGCCCCGGCGGCGGGCGGCGTCGAGGTTGGTAGGGTCGAAGCGGCACGCGGCCTCGAACTGTTCGAGCGCGAAATGGAAGTGCTGGCCGGCCAGCAGCGCCTTGCCGGCGAGGAGCCTGGCCTCGACGCGCAGGGCGGTGACCGGGGCTTCGTCGGCGAGCACCAGGATGTCTTCGGGGCGCTCGGCCTTGCGGGCCCGCTCGATCCAGGTGCTCCAGTCGTCGTAGTGGCTCCAGAATTCCTGCGCGGCGCCGGCCCGCAGGGATTTCCAGTCGGGCTCGGTGAGGTTGGGCAGCAGCGAATACACCGGGCTGATGATGCGCTCCGGCCCGGCGGCGAGGGTCTCGCGGGTCATCCGGGCGAGGGCGTCGATGTCCGCGGCGAGGAAATCCGGATCGGGCGCGCCGTCCTTCAGGTGGTAGCCGAGCTTGCGGTCGGTGTAGATGTCGAAGGGTTTGGTGGCGCGGGGGCCGAGGGTGAGGATCACGCCCCGGGCGCGCAGGGCGTGGCGTACGCCCAGCTCGTACCACACGTTGGGGTTGTCGAGGGTGAGATCCACCAGCACCAGGTCGGCCATCAGGAGTTCCTGGAACATGTCGACACGGATGTCGCCGGCCCGCTGTTCTTCATCTGCCCGGATCACGTCGAGCCCGGCTTTCTCGAGGGCCGGGCGCAGGAGCTCGTCGTAGATGCGGTTGAAGTAGATCAGCTTGCCGTCCGGGTCGGCCTTGGTGCCGAAGGGCATGGCGACGAAGGCGTGGAGTTTCATGGCGGCGGGCCTTTCAGGGCTGCAGGTGTTTATCCGGATGGCTTGTCCATCTTAGCCCCGGGGACGACAGCCTGCCAAGGAAGGCGGGCGGTTCTTTCAGTCGGCCTTGAAGCTGGATTCGCGCACCACCTGGCAGATCTGCAGGTGGTATTCGGCGTAGAACGACTTGCGCCCTTCCTTCTTGGCGGCCAGGTGGTCGATCTGCTGGGCCCAGCCCTGCTGGCTGGCTTCGTCCTCGAACTCGACGATGGTCACCCGCTCGCCATCCTCGGCCACGAAGACCTTGTGGGACTTGTAGCCCGGCATGGCGCGGGCGAGTTCGCCCATCTTGGGTGCGAGGGCGTAGTAGGCGTCGCGGCCTTCGTCTTTCAGGCGGGCGCGGAAAACGGTGAGGACCATGGCGTGTCTCCTGTCTGGGGATGATTCAGCATAGTGGCCGGTGGGGTGGTCAGCCGCGGATTTCGGGTTCGACCAGCTGGGCGAGCAGCTGGAGCGACTCCTGCCAGCCCAGGTAGCAGGCTTCGAGGGGGATCACCGCCGGGATGCCTTCCTGGGTGATGTGGAGCTCGACGCCGCAGAACACCTCGCGGATGCGCACCGTCGTCTGCATCTGGCCAGGCAGGTTCGGGTCGTCGAAGGCGGCGGTGTAGCGCAGCTTCTGGTTGGGTTCGAGCTCGAGATATTCGCCGCCAAAGCTGTGGCTGTGTCCGGTGGTGAAGTTGGTGAAGGACATCCGGTAGCGGCCGCCCACCCGGGGCTCGAGCTGATGCACGGTGCCGACGAAGCCGTGGGGCGGCAGCCATTTGGCCCACGCGGCGGGGTCGAGAAAGGCCCGATAGACGCGCTCGGGCGTGCTGCGGATGACGCGGTGTAGCTGAACCTGTTGGGTGGTCATGATCGATCCTTGTAATCGGGAAGGGGCCCCGGGGTTTCGACGACGGCATTGTGACTGCATTGACGGCATGGCGGTGGTGCCTGTCGCGGCGATTTTGAGTCTGAAGTTATGTGTCTTATGCCTTTTTTCGTGGTCTATGCTGGAAGCAATCGGGATGACATGACGGGCTGATTCGACCTGGCAACAGCCGTCGCAAGCAAGGCATCCCGTCGGCTGCGTTGTGCCGGATGACGGTGGGCGCAGGGCTTGATTTCCAGGTTCGGGCAAGGAGGCGGCGTCGGATTCAGGCGCCCCCGGGTTCGGCGGATACCGTCGGTATCGACCGCCTGCCCTCCGCAGTTCCGCCGGCGGGAGGGTATCTCCACAGGAGGACACAACATGCGAACGACAGCGAAATCGACACGGTGGCGCGTGACCGCCTGGGCAGCCTGCCTGCTGGCGGTGAGCCTGGCGCCCGATGCCGGCGCCCAGTACGCGGGCTCGTCGGCCATCACCACCTGGGGCGGCCAGTGCGGCGGCTCCCAGCGCAACTGGTGGGACGACATGTGCATGGCCTGGCGCCACAAGATGGGCGACAAGGGCTGGGTGCAGTGGTGGCGCAACTTCCATCTGGTGCAGGGCAACCGTTACGCCGACAACCCGCCCAAATCATGGGGCATCGACGACACCGGCAGCGGCATGGACTGGAACGACGCCGGCCTGATGTGCCTGCACGGTGGCTGGGGTTCCGGCCGCTGGACCGGCACCATCTACGACAAGGACCCGGACGGCAGCTGCTCGGCCAGCTCGAGCAAGATGCGGCTGGGCTGGAACTCCGGCGGCTGGCTGCGCTTCATGCATCTCTCGTCGTGCAACAGCATCCGCTACGACCAGCGCACCCAGTGGTTCGACGCTGCCCAGGGCGTGCATGTGGTCACCGGCTTCCACGGCCTGATGTACATCGGTTCGTCGTATGTGGACGAGTACCGCGACCTCGCCAGCGAGGCGATGAACTCCCGTGGCGTGGCCCGGGCGTGGATCGACAACATGCACCACGTGGACCACTGGTACAACTCCTACAAGACCATCTGTCCGGTCGCGGTCGGCTTTGGTGCGACGGCGGCGGCGGCCCAGGCCATCCACGACGAAACCTACAACGGCCACTGGGCTCACCCCACGCCCAACTGGATGCACACGCGCTGGAATTCGGGCTGCAACCCGGACGACGGCCCGGCGCTGCCCAACTGAGCCGATATCCGGAGGACAGGTCATGAAAACACGCTACATCACATCCCTGCTGGTGCTGGCCTTTGCGATGGCCGGATCGCCAGCCTGGGCGCAGGCCCAGACCCAGGACAATCCCCTCGGCACGCCCGCCGCGGCGGTCGGCAAATTCTCGGAGAACTACGCCGAGGCGGTGCGCATGGCGCTGCCGCCCATCGACAGCGCCGGCCTCGCCAAAGTCATGGAGCGGGTGCGCGCAGCCGCTGCAAATTCAAAGCCACTGGCCATCTCGAACAGCGCCGAGCTTGAGAAGTTCTTCAGGCTGCGCAGCCGCAATCCCGACAAGTCCGGCGATTTCGTCGATGCGGGCGACGCGATCTACCGCTTCGAACCCCAGGCTGGTCGGCTCTACGTGACATGGCGCCAGACCGACGTGAAGCCCGTCGCGCGGCGTACTTTCACGAGCCGCATCAAGGGCATCCGCGCCTCCCACGAAGCCCTCGCCAGCCGGCTGGGCATTTCCGCCGATGAGGTGATGTTTACCGACTTCCGCGAAGTGCTCACCAAGACTGATCGGCGCGTCCCGGCCTCGACCGCGGCGACCGCCGACACGCCCATCATGGCTGAAGGCGGCACCACCACGATGCTCCGCGCCGTAGGCGGCGTGCTGGTTGAAGGGAGCTACCTGCGCGTGAGCTCCCCCGACGCCAAGCGCATGAGCCTCGTGAAGGCCAGCTGGCCGCGGGTTCAGCTGGCCGATGCATCGACACGGCAGCTGCGTGCGCCGAAGGACATGCTCGACGAGTTCGCCAAACGCATTGCCAGCGACTCCCGCGGCGTGCCGGTGAGCGTGCGCATGGCGGTGGTGCTGCGCCCGGTGGATCCTGACAAGCCCGGCGTATTCGTGCCGTCGCTGAAGATCGGCGTCGAACCCAAAGCCATCAAGACCGCCGACGGCTATCGCACCGACGCGGGAATGGTCTATTACTCGGATCTGCTGAAGGACAGCCCAGCCTTCGTGGAAGCTTCGGGTGGCGACACCGCGGGGGCGGATCAGGGAACCGCGCCGAACTGAGCGCGGTGCCTACCGGCGACCCGGGTTGCGCTGGGGCGGAAGGTAGATGCCTGCCTCCGCCTCGCGCTCCCGCGCATCCTTTCGCGACGGCCAGTCACCGCAACTACTGCTGCCGCAATCGGCCAGCCTGCACGCGCATTCCAGCGGCGTGCCGAGCGAGTTGCACGCATTGCACGACGGCAGGTGACAGCTGCCGTCGCAGGGCAGATCGCAGCCCACGTCGCACACGCCCCGCTGCGCAAGCGGTGGCAGCCGCCGTGGCGGCGAGAAACGCCGATGGGCCACACCGCACAGCCGGGTTCGCGCCTGCAGCACCCGGACGCCACCGATCACCCCGAACCGCCGCACCGCCCGATACCCCAGCGCCGAACAGCTCTGCCGCCCGGTGTGGGTGCGGTAGGCACAGCAGAAGCCTTTGCGGGGGGAGAGGTGACGCTGGTAGAAGCGGATGAAGGCGAGGGCGAGGTGGCGCATGGATGAAGGTTAACGTACCCGCAGGAGGGCGAGAAGGGACGAAATGGCCGATGACTTTGGACAGGCGTTGTCCGCCGATCCGAAACTGCGCAGCCTTGAACTGACTTGCCCAAGGCTGGCGTGATGAATGTCATCCGGCGGAAAGCCGAATATCAGCTGCGCAGGACGCGGCTACCTGGCATGAGTCACACATATTGGCAGCGCACCAGATGCCCGTTGTCCATGTAGGTGATCTCGAAGATGTAAGGATCGCCGTTTTGTCTCTGCTTGATGTAGAAGTGAAACGCCACCCCGTCCGCATCCCGTCCGGTGAAGTGCAGGATAAAGCCGCCGCCGACCTGATCTTCAGGTTGATGCGTTCCCTGTTCGATCGTCACGACATGTACCGAGTCATGGATATCCTGTGCATTCTTGAAGAACTTGGTCGTCCATTGATCGTGATAATGATCCTTGGCATCCCACAGCGCCGAAATGATGGCCTTGCTGTCGAAGGATTCCAGATATGCCGCGTAGTGTCCGTACTTGCTGGCATATTTCTGTATCTCCAGATTCCATCCCTTCTTGAAATCAAGCATTTTGTGCCTCCAATTTGACTGATTCATTGCGCGAAGTAGACGTCATCACCTGAAGCCTTCAGCGTCTTGCACGATAAGCGCGCGAACTGCCGGCCTGTGCGCGGCGGTCGGGCAAAAGACAGGAATTTGCGTGCTGTAAATCGTTGATGCTTCCCGCTGGAGGCACGTTGGCGCCTCGGTGCCTGGATCCGGGGCGGGAGCAGATCAGGGTTTATAAACCGGCGTTGAAAAGGCGAGCTGGTGTATGTCTTACGGATTTAAGGCCACGTTTCAGTGAAATGCAAGTGGAGTTTTTGGGGCACGCTCATCGTCGGCAGGGGCGGGGAACGGCGTCTGGGGCTCGGCTGGCAGGGGTCGAGTTCTGCGGGGCGGGGAAAGCCCTGCGCAGCGCCCCTGGCTTTGATAAACCTTCCGGGGTTGGGTGGCGAGCCTCGAAGCGCCCGATTATTTCCTGGCGCACCTGGAAAATATCTGCGGAGGGGTTTTTTAATCCATCGCCGTATTTAAAATGATCAAAATTCGACGAGCGTCGTTTTTGATCGGCAATTTATTGATCCAGAATCTGGTTGATTAAACTCCGTCGAGTGTCGGGAAAATTCTGGTTCGTATTAAAAAATATGCGCCGAGTGATTAATTAATCCCGTTTTTTCACGACGTCAGGTTTTGTCGGCGATTATTAATTTGCTCGAATTGATTAAAAAATTGCTCGGAGGAATTAATTAATTGCTCGCCGTGGTTTTTCTGCGTGCGGACGTGAAAAAGGCGGGTTGCCCCGCCTTTTTGTCTGACTGCGTCAGGTTCGGCCCGCAGCAAAGTTGCCTTTGCGTGGGCCGACGACCACTGGCGATGGGCTGCCGTCAGTAAATCTCCCGCGTCTCCAGGAACTTGATGTTCGGGAAGCGTTCCTGGGCCATCTGCAGGTTGACCCGGTTGGGGGCGAGGTAGACGTAGTCGCCGTTGCCGTCCAGCGCCATGTTGGCGGGGGATTTGTCGGCGAGGGCGCGCAGGTCGGCGTCGGAGCCGCGCAGCCAGCGGGCGGTGGCGTAGCTGCAGGATTCGAACATCACATCCACGCCGTATTCAAACTCCAGCCGGTGGGCCACCACGTCGAACTGCAGGGTGCCCACGGCGCCGAGGATGAGTTCGTTGGTGGTGGTGGGACGGAAGAGCTGGGTGGCGCCCTCCTGGGCGAGCTGCTCGAGGCCCTTTTGCAGCTGCTTCATCTTGAGCGGGTT
Source organism: Zoogloea sp. (assembly GCA_023150095.1). GTDB lineage: Bacteria > Pseudomonadota > Gammaproteobacteria > Burkholderiales > Rhodocyclaceae > Zoogloea. Next base: position 48,967 of record JAKLLO010000007.1, read on the forward strand.
CTTGATCTGGGCGCGGCGGAAGTGCTCGGGCGCGAAGCTCGGGATGCCGGTGAATTGCAGGTCTTCGCCTTCGGTGAAGGTGTCGCCCAGGTGGATGGTGCCGTGGTTGGGGATGCCGATGATGTCGCCGGCCCAGGCTTCGTCGGTGGTGTTGCGATCCTGCGCCATGAAGGTGATGGCGTTGTTGATGGCGAGGCTCTTGCCGGTACTCACCTGCTTGAGCTTGCCGCCGCGCTCGAAGCGGCCGGCGCACACGCGGATGAAGGCGATGCGGTCGCGGTGCTTCGGGTCCATGTTGGCCTGGATCTTGAACACAAAGCCCGAGAACTTGGGCTCGATGGGTTCGACCATGCGGCTCTTGGCGGGGCGGGCCAGCGGGGCAGGGGAGAGCTCCACCACGGCGTCGAGCAGGCTCTGCACGCCGAAGTTATTGACCGCCGAGCCAAAGAACACCGGGCACTGCTTGCCTTCCAGGTAGGCCTCGCGGTTGAAGGTGTGGGAGGCGCCACGCACCAGCTCGATGTCCATGCGCAGCTCGTCGGCCTGTTCGCCGATCACTTCGTCGAGGCGCGGGTTGTCGAGGCCCTGGATGATCTCGGAGGTGCCTTTTTCGGCCTGCGGGTCGAAGAACTGGATGGTGTCGGTGTACAGGTGATACACGCCGCGGAAGCGCTTGCCCATGCCGATGGGCCAGGTCATGGGCGCGCACTGGATGCCCAGCACGGATTCGATTTCATCGAGCAGCTCGATGGGCTCGCGGCCTTCGCGGTCGAGCTTGTTGATGAAGGTGACGATGGGCGTGTCGCGCAGGCGGCACACGTTGAGCAGCTTGATCGTCTGGGCTTCGACGCCATTCACCGAGTCGATGACCATGACCGCCGAATCGACCGCGGTGAGGGTGCGGTAGGTGTCTTCCGAGAAATCCTCGTGGCCCGGGGTGTCGAGCAGGTTGATCACGCAGTCGCGGTACGGAAACTGCATCACCGACGAGGTGACCGAGATGCCCCGCTGCTTTTCCAGCTCCATCCAGTCGGAGGTGGCGTGGCGGGCGGCCTTGCGGGCGCGGATCTCGCCGGCCACCTGGATCGCGCCGCCGAACCACAGCAGCTTTTCGGTCAGGGTGGTCTTGCCCGCGTCGGGGTGGGAGATGATCGCGAAGGTGCGGCGGCGGGCGATTTGCTGGACGGCTGCAGACATGGCGGGATACGGCGAATGCGAAAAACCCGCGATTATACAGGGCGATGCGCTCCGGCCGGTGGCCGTGTGGGCTTAGAACTCGAGCAGCATCAGCCGCCGGCCGCCGGCGTCGTGCTTGCCGGCCATACGGAAACCCAGCCGGGTGAAGCGCCGGCTGCGGGCGGTGGAGACGAGCAGCCGGCCGTGTTCGTAGTTTTCCATCAACCACGCGATGCGGGTGGCGATCAGCGCCCGGGCGATGCCCTGGCCGCGGGAATGCTCGGCCACCGCCGAGAGATACAGGATGTGCGTGTCGCTGGCCCAGTCGGCCGCCTTGATGCCGCCCACGCCCACCAGCTCGCCCTCCCGGCGGGCGATGAAGAACTGGCGGTAGAAGGGCATTGGCGCCGGCGCGAGCTGCTCGATGAGACGCTCGCGGCCGTAGCGGGTGGGGTCGGCAAAGGCGGCGAGGAGGACGTCCGCTGCGGCGTCGCGGTCGTCGTCATCCATCGGGCTGATGAGGATGTCGTCCTTGATGGTGTGTCCCCTGGCGGGTGGCTGGACGTGCATTGAAGCGTGGCCCTGTTGCAGCGGTGTTGCAGCGGCGGTGCGACAATGGGGGCCATTCCAACTGCAAGGAGGCCTCCCCATGAAATTCTCGGTCCTGTCGTGGAACATCGAGCACTTCAAGGGCGGCGCAGCGCGCCTCAAGAAGGTTGCGAGCCACATCAAGAAGCAGAAGCCGGATGTCTTTGCGCTGCTCGAGATCGAGAACGTGAACGTGCGCGCGCTGATGGAGCAGGAGTTCGCCGGCTACGACTTTGCGCTGACCGACGGGCCCGAGGTGCAGGAGATTCTGGTTGGCTGGCGGCGCACAGCCTTCGAGCAGGCGGTGTTCTCCCAGAAGCGCGAGTTCGACGTGGGCAACGACCGCCTGCGCCCCGGCGCGCTGCTGAGCGTGAAGCTGGGCGGGGTCTGGTACAACCTGCTGTTTCTTCACACCGACAGCGGCACCGACGCGCCGGCCTTTGGCAACCGCGCCGAGATGTTCGGCAAGACGTGGAGCCTCAAGGCGGCGCTGGATCGCAACCTGGGCGGCGACGGCGCGGCCCGGCTGGTGGTGATGGGCGACCTGAACACCATGGGCCTGATGTTCCCGCGGCCGGCCAAGAAATTCCTGCGGGTGGATGCGCCCACCGAGATCGCCGCGCTGGCCGAGTCCGCGGAAGGCGCCGGGATGAAGCTGCTCGCCAAGGACAAGCCGGCCAGCTGGAAGGGCTCGGCGGGGGAGTCAAACCTCGATCACGCCATTGCGTCGGCGTCTCTCGGTTTTACCCGCTTCGGCACCGGAGCCGATGCGCCCCAGGTGAAGGTGAAGGGCTGGCCGGATCTCACCGGCAAGGCACAGGCGAGCTTTCTGGCGGACGTGTCAGACCACGCCTCGCTGTATCTCGAGGTGCTGTAAGCCGGCCTCAGAACGGTCGGGCGAGGCGGCGGGATTCCTTCGGGTCGCGGAAGACCAGCGGCCGCACGACGTCGCGTTGCTCGGCCTCGACCAGCGCGGCGGTGACGAGGTGATGATCCGGCGACTTGGGGCACACCGGGTCGGTGGCGTCCGGGTTGCCGGTGAGCATGAAGGCCTGGCAGCGGCAGCCGCCGTGGTCCTTGTCTTTGTCGTCGCAGGTCTGGCAGGTTTCGGGCAGCCAGGCGGTGCCGCGGTAGCGGTTGAAGAGCGGCGAGTCGCGCCAGATCCACTCGATGCTGTGCTCGCGCACATCGGGGAATTCGAGCCCCGGCAGCATCCGCGCGGTGTGGCAGGGCAGGGCGAGGCCGTCCGGGGTGACGGCGAGGAAGACTTCGCCCCAGCCGTTCATGCACTTCTTGGGCTTTTCGGACTGGTAATCCGGCGTCACGAAGAGGATGCGCATGGCCTTGCCGAGCTTCTCGCGCCAGCGATCGGTGACACGCTCGGCCTCGGCCAGCTGGGCGGCGGTGGGCATCAGCGCGGCGCGGTTGAGGAAGGCCCAGCCGTGGTACTGGGTGTTGGCGAGTTCGAGGAACTCCGCGCCGATCTCGGCGGCCATCTCGATGATGCGGTCCAGGTGGTCGATGTTGCCCCGGTGGAGCACGCAGTTGATCACCGTGGGGTAGCCGGCGGCCTTGGTGAGGTCGGCCACCTTGCGCTTGAGATCGAAGGTGCGGGTGTTGGTGATGAGGTCGTTGGCCTCGCGGGTGGCGTCCTGGAACGACAGCTGGATGTGGTCGAGCCCGGCTTCCTTCAGCGCGGCCAGGCGCGCTTCGGTGAGGCCCACGCCGGAGGTGATGAGGTTGGTGTAGAAGCCGAGGCTGCGCGCCTCGGCCACCAGGATCTCGATGTCGTCCCGCAAGAGCGGCTCGCCGCCGGAGATGCCGAACTGCGCCGCGCCCATCGCCCGGGCCTGGCGGATCACCGACAGCCAGTCGTCGGTGGAGAGCTCGGGCCCGGCCTGGGCGAAATCCACCGGGTTGTAGCAGAAGCTGCAGTGCAGCGGGCAGCGGTAGGTGACTTCGGCCAGCAGCCAGAGCGGGCCGGGGCGGGGTGGGGCGAGCAGGGTTTCCATCACGCGGGCTTCCAGACGATCCAGTTCTGGGCTTCGGCCATCGTCAGGAAGGCCTCCACATCTGCGGCGAGGCCGGTGGCGTTGAAAGCGGCTTCCAGGTCGGCCACGATCGCCGCCACGTCCCGCTGGCCGTCGCAGCGCTTGAGGATCTCGCCGGCGCTCTGGTTGAGCTTGACCATCCCTTCCGGGTAGAGCAGCACGTGGGCCTGCTGGGCCGGCTCCCACTGGAAGCGGTAGAGGCGGTTGATGGCGGGAGTGGGCATGGGGGTGGTCTCGCGGGTCGAAACGTGGGGTGTACTTTGCAGGGTCGACTTGTAGGGGCGACTTCAGTCGCCCGCGGACTTTCGATCAAGCACCTGCAATCAGATCAACGTGCGAATGGGCGGCTGAAGTCGCCCCTACAGCTTGCCTTCGAGCCCGTAGCGCAGTGCCATCGCGTCGTTCATGGACCACAGGATGTCGAGCTTGAACTTGAGGATGTCCAGCGCCTTGAGTTGCGCGGCGCGGGTGTCGAAGTAGGCGAGGGTGATCGCCAGCCCCTGTTCCACGTCGCGGCGGGCCTGGGTGACGCGGTTGCGGAAATACTGCAGGCCGTCGGATTCGATCCACGGGTAGTGCTCGGGCCAGTTGGCGAGGCGCTGCTTGTGGATGGTGGGCGCGAAGAGCTCGGTGAGGCTGGAGCACACCGATTCCTGCCACGGGCGCTGGCGGCAGAAGTTGAGGTAGGCGTCGCAGGCAAAGCGCACGGCGGGGATCACGTGGCGCTGGTCGACGATCTCCTCGCGGGTGAGGCCCACGGCCTCGCCGAGGCGAATCCACGCCTCGATGCCGCCCGGGTCGTCGCCGTGGCCGTCGTGGTCGAGGATGCGCTGGATCCACTCGCGCCGCACCTCGCGGTCGGGGCAGTTGGACATCACCGCCGCGTCCTTCTGGGGGATGATGATCTGGTAGTAGAAGCGGTTGGCCACCCAGCCCTGGATCTGCTCGCGGCTGGCCTTGCCGGTGTTGAGCATCACGTTGAACGGGTGGTGGATGTGGTAGGCCGCGCCCTTGTCGCGCAGCTGGGCTTCGAATTCTTCGGGCGTCCAGGGTTTGGGAGCGTTCACAGTTCGATCTCCATGCCGTCGTAAGCCACCTCGATGCCGGCGGCGGCGAGGATGGCCCGCTCCGTCGAGCCTTCGTCGAGGATCGGGTTGGTGTTGTTGATGTGGATGAGGATGCGGCGCACGTGGCGGGGCAGGCGGGCGAGCTGCTCGATCATGCCGCCCGGGCCGCTCTGGGCCAGGTGGCCGATGTCGCGGGCGCGCTTCTTCGAGAGCCCCATCGCGATCATCTCGTCGTCGGTCCAGAAGGTGCCGTCCACCATCACGCAGTCGGCCTCGGCCATGGTGGCGAAGAGCGCGCCGTCGATCTCGGCGAGGCCTGGTGCGTAGAACACCCGGCGGCGGGTGGCGGGGTCGGCGATCGCCAGCCCCACGTTGTCGCCGGGCACCGGCGCACCCCGGTGGGGCGAGTAGGGCGGCGCCGCCGAGACCAGCGGCAGGGCCTGCCAGTCGAGGCTCTCGGCGCCTTGCGGGTGGAAGCGCGCGCCGTCCTGGGGGATCGGCTGGCGGTCCACGCCGCAGTAGTGCTCGAGCAGATGCAGGATCGGGTTGCCGCGGGTGAGGTCTTCGTACACCGGGTCGGTCGTCCAGATGGGCCACGGGCTGCCTTTTTCCCGCAGCATGTAGAGGCCGGTGGTGTGGTCGATCTGGGCATCCACCAGCACCACGGATTCCACCCCGCAGCCGCGCAATCCGTCCGCGGGCCAGCTGCCGGGAAAGGCCTGGAACTGCTGGAGAATGTCCGGCGAGGCATTGACCAGCGTCCAGCGCTGGCCGGTGGCGCTCACGGCAATGGACGACTGGGTGCGGCGCTGGAAGCCGGGCTCGCCGGCGCGCACGGCCTGACAGTTGCGGCAGTTGCAGTTCCACTGGGGAAAGCCACCGCCGGCGGCGGAGCCGAGAACTCGGATGAACATGGCGATGCCCTGAGGGGCGTTTGCGGCCGGGGGGCTGGGCCGCAAACGCGGGGTGCTTACTTGGCGGCGATGTACATCGTAATTTCGAAACCGAAACGCAGATCGCAGGCTTGGGGGGTGGTCCAGGTCATGTCTTGTCTCCAATTGTTGGTTGATGACGGCCCGCCGGAATGGCGCAGCCGTGAGACGGATTGTTGCGAAGGGCGGCATACTCGCGCCTCACGAAAATCATGATTCCGATGCCGCGGCGTTGATGACTGCCCACGACACATCCTTCCTCCTTCCGGTTGGCGACGGCCACCAGCTTGCCGTGCAGCTTGCCGGCAACCCGGCCGGTGAGCCGGTGCTGGTGCTCCACGGCGGTCCTGGCAGCGGATGCAGCCCGCGGCTGCTGTCGCTGTACGACCCGGCCCGGCAGCGCATCGTGGCTTTCGATCAGCGCGGGGCAGGGCAGTCGCTGCCGGCGGGCGAAACGCGGGCCAACAGCACCGCCCACCTCATCGCCGACATCGAACACCTGCGCCGCCACCAGGGCATCGCCCGCTGGCGGGTGACGGGCGGATCGTGGGGCGCAACCCTCGCGCTGGCCTACGCAATGGCGCACCCGCAGGCGGTGACCGGGCTGGTGCTGCGGAGCAGCTTTCTACCGGGCTTGGGCAATGTGCGGTGGTTCTTTCAGGAGCTGGCCGCGCACTGCCCGGCGGCCTGGCTGGCGCTGGCAGCGGGGGGGGAAGAGGGCGAGCGGAGCGATCTGCTGGCCGCGCTGATGCGTCGCCTCGCCAGCCCCGATCCAGCCGTCGCCCGCGCCGCGGCGATGGCCTGGGCGCGCTACGAATCGGCAGTGGCCGAACCCGCTGCGCCGCGCCTGCCCGATCTGCCGGCAGATGAACTCGACCGGCTCGTGCGCAAGTACCGGCTGCAGGGGCATTACCTCGCGGCAGGGTGCTTTCTCGACGAGGCTGACTTCCTCGCCGGCTGTGGCTCGCTCGCCGGCCTGCCCGTCACGCTGATCCACGGCCGCGACGATCGCGTGTGCCCGCCCGCCAACGCCGAGCGCCTCCACGCCGCGATCGCCGGCAGCCGGCTGGTGTGGATAGCCGGCTGCGGCCACGAGGCCTTCCATCCCGCGATGGTGGCCGCCTGGCGCGCAGCGCTGGCGGAACCGCATTCCGGCTGACGGGCGTCATAATGGCGGCCCGCCGCCGTGCCTCGCCCGCCATGCCCCGACACCTGCTCTACCTGATTGTCTTCATCGAAGGCTTTTGCTCCCTCGGGGCGGAGGTCATCGCCCTGCGTCGGCTGGTGCCCCATGTGGGCAGCGCCATCGTCGTCACCGCGCCCACCATCGGCTTCTTCCTGCTGGCGCTGGCTTTGGGCTACGCCTCCGGCGCGAAGGTGAGCGAGCGCTTCACTCAGGTGGTGGCGCGCAATTTTCTGATCTCGGCGCTGCTGGCCGGGCTGGGGCTGGCGCGGCTCACCGTCGATGGCCTGTTCGCCCACCTCCAGCCTGCCGGCGTGGCCTATCTGATCTTCATCGGCGGTGTGCTGTGCCCGCTGGCCTGGCTGCTGGGCCAGACTGTGCCGGTGCTCACCAACCTGATGAAGCACATGCGCGCCGGCGAGGCGAGCGGCTACGCGCTGTACTGGTCCACGCTGGGGAGCTTTCTCGGTTCGGTGAGCCTGTCGCTGGGGGTGATGCAGTGGCTGGGCGTATCGGCGGCGGTGCTGGTGTGCGCGCTGCTGCTGGCGCTGGGCAGCCTGCGGCTGGCGACGCCGGGCTGGCGTGGCTGGATGGGTGCGGCGCTGGCGTCAGCGGGCGCGGTGGCGATCAACGTCTTTCCGCCCACCGACGTGCACGACACGCCCTACGCCGACTACGCCGTGACGCCGGTGGCCTTGCCCGGCAGCGTGGACGCCCGGGCCTTCTTCGTGAACAACTCCCTCGCGTCGCTGATCGACGCCAGCGAGCCGCCGCGCTACGCGAAGTACGTCACCCACCTGCGCCGCATCCTGCTGGAGGATCTCGGCTTCAAGGCCAGGGACATCCTCGTGCTGGGCGCCGGCGGCTTCACCCTGTCGCACCGGGAGCCCTTC
>JAKLLO010000215.1 GCA_023150095.1 Zoogloea sp.
AACGCCGCCACCCTCAGCCGCAAGAGCGGCGACGGCGTCATCGCGCTGGACAGCCAATTGCGAGCGGCCGCACAGCAGCAGGCAACCAGCCTGCGCGGGTTCGACGACGACCACGCCAGCATCCTGACCAATCCGCAGGTGGTGCGACATGTGAACCGGGTGCTCGCTTCGGAGCAGGCACGCTGACCGACATGAGCGGCGGGCTACTCGAGCTTCCAAACGAAACTGACTGTCGTCCAACGAAGTCCGGCCAACACATCGTCCCCTAGCCTGGCAGGCCTGAACGGGCACTTGCTGATGGCCTCGACGGCCGTCTGGTCAAGCAACGGGAATCCACTGGGCGCTGCCACACGGGAGGCCACCACCTGGCCCTCCGCATCCACCAGCAATGCCAGCTTCGAGGTGCCTTGCATGTTGGCCCGGGTGGCCTCTCTCGGGTACACCGGTCGCGAACACCGTTCGAAGTCGGGTTCTGCGTTGCGCAGGTCGGCGGGACGGGCGGGCCTCGTGGTGACCACCACCTGCGCCGACTCACTGAAGTCCCACCCCACCTCGAGCAAGATGTCGGTCTGATCGTTGGTCGATCGGCAGCGGGAGAGGCGGTCCCATGCCAAGCCGTCAAGGACACCGGCATCACGATCCTGCCCGGCCACGCTGGCAAACCCGAGCAGGCGCAGCGTTCGGTCGGCTGCCACGATCGCGAACATGCGCGTCACAGCCCTACGTCCGTGACGGCGCAAGCGATCATCGAGTACGGGCGCCACCGCAATCGCATCGCAGGTCAGCGTTTGCGACACCACTGGCCACTCGACGTATTGCGTCCTCGGGTCCGTCGACTGTGCATGACCCGAGCTACCGAGACCGGCCCATATGAGGAGAACTGCCATGCGCCGCCAGCCACGCACCGTGTGACGCCCACTCACTTCCATCGAAGACCTTGTGTCCATGTCTCATCCCAAGAGCAAACCCGGCGAACGTGAGCACCATCGCGCTTGGCGTTCTGATACTGCCTGCGCACAGAACCAAAGCAACTACTCTGACGCTGATCACAGTCCAACAGCATAGAGGAGCCCCGCGTCACGCTTACAGCGTGCGCCCAACTGAAGCACCACATGGTGGTCGGAGCGGCAACCGCGATCGTGGTTCAACTCCCCGAGCAGGCGCCCCAGCTCAAGATTTGGCCTGCAGGGATCAGCACCCTGCGACCTGTCGTTGTCGATTGGCAAGTCTGCAATCCGCAAACGGCGCGCTGCTGCAATGATGCCTGGCGATCTGCAGGTGCGCGACAGGCCTGTCGGAGACAGGCCGATCCGTCCGCTATGAGGCGGGCGCACCATCAACGATGACAAGAACGCGTCGGCATACACGACTGTCGCTTTCGATTGTTCGGCTCGGGAGAGGACTGATCCTCCCCCGACAGGCTCCTAGGTGTCAGGCTGCCCGCACTCTTGGGCGTTCGCCTCAAACTCACCCGAGTACCTGAAGACTTGCCCGAACACTGGGTGAGTCAGGCGGAAGTCCATCGCGAAGCGGCGCTCGTCCAGCGCCTTCTCGACTATGGTGGTGTGCCCCAGAGCCAGCCACTCGGGTATACCCAGCGTCCAGCACCCCAGCCGAACCACAAAGCGAACACCCCGGTAGTGCAACTGCTGCCCCACCACCGTGGGCTGCATCTGCAAGCCCAGCCATGGGTTGACGAACTCCACCACATGGCCCTGGGGTCCCGACTCCCACACGCTGTCGAACCGTTGCAGCGTGCCGTCGGCAAAGCACATGGTGCGGCGCCATTGCTGTCGCTCGCCCGCCACCGACTTCTCCACCTGAGTGGCCACGGCCTTCCCCCGCCGGCGCACCAGGGCGCCGATGTGGGACAGCACGAATAGCACGGGCTGCATGAACGCGGGGTACTCGATGTCCAGGTGCCCGACGTCCAGCGTCGTTCCTGGCAGATAGTGCGCCTGGAGTGACGGGGGCAGGTGATGCCAGGCTTCGCCGAGGGCCTGTTGCATGAGGCTCTTCATGCGGTGGCTCCCGGCACGTACTTGGCCACCATCAACGCCACCACCAGCACCATTGCGGCGAACGCTGGCACGCCGAGCCAGAACCACCAGCGCGCCATGCGCCAGTACGCCGACGGCAAAGCCTCGTGGCGGGCGGCGGCGGCTTCGGCAAGCCGCTGCATACGGATCTGCAGCCACACCACTGGCAACCAGCAGGCGCCGGCGAGCGCGTAGAGGCCCAGACTGGCGGCCACCCAGGGCGTACCCAGCGGCAGACCGATCAGATGCACCATCCACAAGCCGGTGAGCGGCTGGATGATGACGGTGGGCGTCGTGAAGAGCCAGTCGGCAAGTACCACGTGCCGGTTGGTGACGGCGATGTGCGCCACGTGGCCGCTGCGGTCGGCCATCCACTTGTAGAAGGCGCTGCCCAGTCCGGTGCCGAAGAGCAGCACCATGCTGAGGAGGTGCAGGATCTTGAGGGTGGTGTAGCTCATCGCTGGCTCCAGAGAATCGAGGCGTCTGCAAACTGCAGATGCGGCTCGGCCCGCAACAAGGGCCGGCCGAGGAACTGCCGAATGGCCTGATCGCAGGCGAGGTAGCCCTTGCGCAGCATGCGCAGGTTGTCCGGCGCGGCCAGGGGGTGCAGCCGTTGGCCCAGGCGGCACAGCACCATTGCGGCGCCAAAGGGCAAGCGCAGCATGCGGCCGCGAGATCGACCCTGGGCCGCGCGCAAGGTCTGCATCCACTCGGCATAGGTCACGCGCTCAGGGCCCACGATGTCGAGCGCCTGCCGCGGCGGTGGCTCCTCAAGCGCGCGCAACACCGTGGCCACGACGTCGCTGATATGAACCGGCTGCAGCAACTGTTGCCCGGACTCCAGCACCGGGATGAGCGGCAGCCCTGCCACGCGCAGGAACAGTTCGGCGCTTGTGCCGCCGCGGCCGTAGATGAGCGACGGGCGCAGCACGACGCCGTCGAGGTCGAGTCGAACCAGTGCCTCGTCAGCAATGCGCTTGCTCAGGTGGTAGGCTGAAAATGCGGTCTCGTCGGTACCCAGGGCCGAGATCTGCACCACCCGGCGCACGCCTGCCTGCTCGCAGGCGCGAAAGAGCGCCACCGGCGCCTGGGCGTGCAACTGATCGAACCGCTGGCTGGGCGTCTCGCCGATGATGCCCACGGCGTTCACGGCCGCGTCGACGCCGTTGAGGCAGGGCAACCAGTCGGCTGGCGAGCGCATCCGGCTGACGTCGATGCCATGACGGCGCGACACCGGCCGAACCGTATGCCCCTGGGCGGCCAAGGCCATCGCCACATTGCGGCCGACGAACCCGCTGGCGCCGGTGAGCAAGACCTTCATGATGCGCTCCCCGTTCCCGTCGCGTCACTCTTGAGCCCGCGCACGAACTGGCCCAGCCGCCGACCCACGGCATGGAGTCCAACGAGCAGGCCCAGCAATGCGGCCATGACGGTCAGCCGGAGGGCGGTCAACGGCTGGTCAGAACCCGCAAACCAGCCGACGACCAAGGTCACCAGCAGCGGTGCAATCGTCAACATCACCTGCGTGTAGCTCAGCCAGAAGGCCGCTGCAGGTTCGTCGGGGCAGACGCGGGCCAGCACGCGCGCCAGGGGGCCGGACAATATGCGCAACACGGCCAGACTCAGGCAGACGCTGATGAGCGTGGCCATCAGCAGCTGAAGCAGGGGGGTCATGGAGGACTCCGTTCACGTTGAGGGTGTCCTCAGTCTGGCCAGCGGCGGCCGACTCAGCTTCCGAAATGATCAGAACTGAGCCTGCACTTGCTCCGAATGGATCAATCCGGAGCAGAAGTCTGGCCCCGGGAGACTGCTCAGTGCGACGCGCGGGCGGGGCCGCTGAGCTTGCGGAACTGCCCCGGGGTGCTGCCCTCGATCTCCCGGAACGCCTCGTAGAAGTTGGACTGCGAGGTGAAACCTACGTTCAGGCCCACGGACAACACTGAAGCCTTCGGCTCGGCCAGCAACATGACCTTGGCGGCATCGATGCGCCGCTCCCGCAGGTAGCGGGAGAAGCCCCGTCCCAGCCGGCTGTTCACCAGTTCGGACAACTGGTGCGCGCTCAGTCCAAGCTGCCCGGCCAGCCCTGCCAAGCTCAGGTCCGGGTCTTGGTACACGCGCTCCGTCTGCATGAGTGCGTCCAGTCGAGCCAGCGCGTTGGCACAGTCAACCTTGGCCAGCGTTGTACTTGCGTAGGCAGCCTGCGCGGTTTCGCGCACCTCGGCCGAAAGTTGCGGGCGCAGCCCCAGTGTGATCTGGACCAGCAGAAACGCCAGCCCGATAGCGCTGGAGTAGAGGGTAACGAACAACCGCTCAGGCAAGACCTGCGGCCACGCGCCCAGTAACGACACGCCCAGCGCCACTGCAAACACCACGCCCAACAGCAACAACTCGAAGTGAAAATTGGCCCGCTCCTGGCGCAAGGTAAATAGGCTGCGCGCCAGCCAGGCCAGGTACCCGGCCCCGGAAACGAACGCCAGCGGCATGGCCGCAACCGACGGCAAAGCAGCCGCTGCGAGCGCAGGCACAGCGTGCAAGCCCACCGCCCAACCAGGCGCTGTCGCCGACTGCGGCCGCAGGATCGGGTGGCTGAACAGGTAGAACGCCGGTGCAACGACGAACAGAGTGGACCGATACAGGGCCGTGGCGTGCCACGCTTGATCGAACTGCAACCACGCGAAGTGCGCTGCCTGCAGCATGACGAGCGCCAGCAGGAGCAGCAGGCCCGAGGCGCGTGCCATGCCCTGATCACGGTACTGCTCGCCGCGAAAATGCGTCAGCGCCAGCGCCATGGCGCTGAACACCGAGAAGCCGATCAACAGTATCGCGAGGGTGTGCAATGTGCGAAGCGTACGGGCAACGTCAGAGGGTCACCGTCTCTGTGGCCGGTGCGCGGAGACAACCGACCAACTCACGACCGCAGCCGGATTCTCGCCGAGCGACGGACCCGCCGCACGGCCGGCGTTGTGTCTGACCCGGTGGTACTTTCAAAGTCGCAGCCGTCAACCTTTGGTTCAATGCTGGCAATGAGTCCCCGAGTGACAGCCCAAGCGATCGCCCAATGTGGGTGGAGGCAGATCCCGAGACCCGGCGCCCTTGTGAATCGACGAGTCAGCGTGTCCCACTGAGCATCGGTTGAGACGAGATCAGCCCCAAGCTGGGCGCTTCCTTCCGCGCACCCAACGGACCATCGCTGAGGCGTCAATGCCTGGCCACCAGTTGCGGAGAAAACCACGCAACTGAACCTCTCCACTTGCTGCACTTGATGCGTTTGATTCGTCTGTGAGACGTACACACTTCCTGCGCAGCGGCCAATCGGCGAGGTGTCACCGCAGCGGGCACCACGGAAGCACAACGCAGTTGCCCACGGCATCGGAGGCAGCGACGACGACGACGGAACGAGACCGGCACTTGCCCCCCGAGCTGACGTCGGATGAAGTCGCCGAGTCCTCTACGAGGACCTGCTGGGCTGCGCGCTGAAGATGCGCGCCGAGCACGAGGCAGCACTCGACCGCATGGCTGTCAACGCACGAGAGTTTGGCGCGGCGTACTGAGAGCGGCCGGCCATGACTGGGAATGCCCGGTGCCCCGCGCTGCTCGATGCGTGTATTCAACTTGCCGTCGCGATGTGCGACGCCCTGATGAGCGTGGCTTCTGCGGGCGCGTACGCGCCCAACCGGAGCCGGCACATCGACCAGGTGTGGATGCGCCGACTCAAAGAGGAGAAACCCAAGGTCTTGGCGCCGGTGGCACTGCGCAGTGCTTGGCGTGAACGTCCAGGAGCCACAACGCAACTGCGAACACACCCCACATCACACGTCGATATTCGCCGCCCTCAACGCATTGCTCTCGATGAAGTCGCGGCGCGGCTCCACTTCGTCGCCCATCAGCATGGTGAACACGCGGTCGGCTTCGATGGCGTCCTCGATCTGCACGCGCAGCAGGCGGCGCA